>JAKLKW010000143.1 GCA_023150455.1 Alphaproteobacteria bacterium
CCTGCCCGCGCCGGCGCCTGCACCCGTGCAAGCGGCCGCCCTTCCCGTACCGCCGACGCCCGCCCCGGCCGCGCTTCCTGCCGCCGCCCACGCGATGGCGCCGGCGCCCGTCCCCGCGGCGTCACGCACCCCCGCCGCCGCGGCACGGCCGGCCTGCGCGCTGACGACGGCGTGGCTCGGCTCGGACCAGCCCGTGGGCATGATCCTGTTCAAGAACGCCTCGGCCGCGCTGGCGGCGAGCGACCGCGCCCTCATCCAGCACATCGCGCGGCTGGCGAAGCAGTCGGGCGCCACCATCCGCGTCATCGGCCATGCCGACGAGGCGACCGGCGCGGCCGACGCCGTGAACCGGCAGCTCGTGAACTTCGATTTCTCGTCGCTGCGCGCCGAAACCGTCGCCGCCGAGCTCGAGCGCGCCGGCATGCCGGCGCCGCGGATCGTCGTCGAGGCGCGCAGCGACCAGGAGCCGCTCTGCCCCGCACCCGGCGAGCCGGCCAACCGCCGCGTCAACCTCTACCTGTCGCACGGGCCGAGCAGCCGGTCCTAGGCGCGCGCTGATCCGCGCGCCCTCCATTTGAGTCCGGCGGCCGGATCAACGGCCGCCTCGGCGCGCGCTGATCCGCGCGCCCTCCATTTGAGTCCGGCGCACTTCGACAAGCCCAGGGGGAACAGCGGCCGCCAAGGCGGCGGGCGTCACCCCTTCTCGGCGCGGCCGTACTGGTCGTCGAAGCGCACGATGTCGTCCTCGCCGAGATAGGGGCCGGACTGCACCTCGACCAGGTGCAGCGGCAGCATGCCCGGGTTCTCCAGCCGGTGCTTCACGCCGAGCGGGATGAAGGTCGACTCGTTCTCGTGCAGCAGGAACGATTCCTCGCCGCGCGTCACCTTGGCGGTGCCCTTGACCACCACCCAGTGCTCGGCGCGGTGATGGTGCATCTGCATCGACAGCTTCGCGCCGGGCGCGACGACCAGGCGCTTGACCTGGAAGCGCTCGCCCGCGTCGATCGTCTCGTAGCTGCCCCAGGGCCGGTGCAGCTCGCGGTGGCTGCGGTGCTCGTCGCGCCCGGCCGCCTTGATGCGGCCGACCAGGTCCTTGACGCCTTCGA
Source organism: Alphaproteobacteria bacterium (assembly GCA_023150455.1). Taxonomy (GTDB): domain Bacteria; phylum Pseudomonadota; class Alphaproteobacteria; order JAEULC01; family JAEULC01; genus JAEULC01. The sequence continues at coordinate 1,107 of JAKLKW010000143.1, forward strand.
CCTTGGCGCGGTCGGCCACCAGCACCGCGTCCTTGGTGGCGACCACGACGATGTCCTCGAGTCCGAGCACGGCGACCAGCGTGCCGTCGCCGCGCACGTAGGAGCCGGTCACGTCCTGCACCATGGCGTTGCCGACGACGGCGTTGCCGTCCGCGTCGCGCCCGGCCGCCTCCCACATCGCGTCCCACGACCCGAGGTCGCTCCAGCCGATATCGGCCGGCACCACGGCGGCGTCGCGGGTCTTCTCCATGACCGCGTAATCGATGGAAAGCTCGCGCGCGCGGGCGAAGGCCGGCTTGTCGAGCCGCACGAAGTCGAGGTCGCGCACGCGCTTCGCCACGCTGTCGCGCACGGCCTCGAGCATGCCCGGCTGCAGCCGGCCGAGCTCGTCCAGGTAGCGCCTGGCGCCGAAGCAGAACATGCCGCTGTTCCACGACCAGTCGCCCTCCGACAGCATCGCCTTCGCCGCCGCCAGCGCCGGCTTCTCGACGAAGCGCCGGATGGCGTAGACGCCGGGCAGCCCGTCGACCGGGTCGCCGAGCTTGATGTAGCCGAAGCCCGTGCGCGGCCCGTCCGGCGCGATGCCGAAGGTCACGAGCCGCCCTTTGCGCGCGGCCGAGGCCGCCTTGTCGATGGCGGCGTGGTAGGCGGCGTGGTCGCGCACCACGTGGTCCGAGGGCAGCACCAGCAGCACGGCGTCGGGATCGCGCTCCAGCACCAGCAGCGCCGCGGCGGCGATCGCCGGCGCGGTGCTGCGCGCCACCGGCTCCAGGATGATTTCGGCGGCGGCGACGGCGATCTCGCGCAGCTGCTCGGCCACCAGGAAGCGGTGTGCCTCGCTGACCACCAGCACGGGCGGGGCGAAGCGCGCCGGCGCGCCGACGCGCTCGACCGTCTCCTGCAGCAGCGAACGGGGCGAGTTGAGCGGCAGGAACTGCTTCGGCTTGAGCTCGCGCGACAGCGGCCACAGCCGCGTGCCCGCGCCGCCGGAGAGGATGACCGGATGGATCACCTGGCCCATGCGACCTTCACGCCTCGTCCTGCGCCAGCCGCAGCAGGTATTGCCCGTAGGCGCCGCCCTTGAGCGGCTCGGCCAGGCGCTGGAGCGCGTCGGCGCCGATCCAGCCCTGGCGCCAGGCGATCTCCTCGACGCAGGCGATCTTGAGCTGCTGGCTCTCCTCGATCGTCTGGATGAACTGCGCCGCCTGCAGCAGCGCGGCCGGCGTGCCGGCGTCGAGCCAGGCGATGCCGCGTCCGAACGGGATCACGCCCAGCGCGCCGCGCTCGAGGTAGAGGCGGTTCAAGTCGGTGATCTCGAGCTCGCCCCGCGCCGAGGGCGCGAGGCGGCGGGCGAGCGTCGGCGCCTCGGCGTCGTAGAAATAGAGGCCGGCGACGGCGTAGTTGGATTTCGGCCGTCTCGGCTTCTCCTCGATCGCCAGCGCGCGGCCGTCGCGGTCGAAGGCGACCACGCCGAAGCGCTCGGGGTCCTTCACGCGCGTCGCGAACACCGTGGCGCCCGCGGCGCGCGCGTCGGCCTCGGCCAGCATCTCGACCAGCCCGTGACCGAAGAACAGGTTGTCGCCGAGCACGAGCGCCGAGGGCGCACCGGCAAGGAACGGCTCGGCGATGATCAGGGCCTCGGCGATGCCGCGCGGCGCCGCCTGCTCGGCGTAGTCGATGCGCATGCCCCAGCGCCGGCCGTCGCCCAAGAGCTGGCGGAACAGCGGCAGGTCGCGCGGCGTCGAGATCAGCAGCACCTCGCGGATGCCGGACAGCATCAGCACCGACAGCGGATAGAACACCATCGGCTTGTCGTAGACCGGCAGCAGCTGCTTGCTGATCACCGCCGTCATCGGGAACAGGCGCGTGCCGGATCCGCCGGCCAGCACGATGCCCTTGCGGGTCGTCTGTCGCGTCGCAGCTTGGCGCGTCGCAGCTTGGCGCGTCATGGCGCGGCGGCCCGCGCCAGGCCCAGGCGCTCGCCGGCGAAGCCGCGGCGGCGGATGGCCTGCCACCAGTCGCGGTTGTCGAGATACCATCCGACGGTCGCGACGATGCCGTCCTCGAACCGCATGGATGCGCGCCAGCCCAGCTCCGCCTCGGCCTTGGCGCAGTCCATGGCGTAGCGCAGGTCGTGGCCCGGCCGGTCGGGAACGCAGGTGATCGCCTCGGCGTGCGGCTTGCCGTCGGCGCGCGGCGACAGTCGGTCGAGCGCCGCCGAGACCACGCGCGCGACTTCGAGGTTGGTCCGCTCGGCGCGGCCGCCCAGGCAATAGGTCTCGCCCGGCCGGCCATCGGCGGCGACCTTGACGAGCGCCGCGGCATGATCCTCGACGTAGAGCCAGTCGCGCACGTTCTCGCCGCGGCCGTAGATCGGCAGCTTGCGCCCCTCGAGCGCCGACAGGATGAGGGTCGGGATCAGCTTCTCCGGAAACTGGTAGGGCCCGTAGTTGTTGGTGCAGTTCGTGACGATCACCGGCAGGCCGTGCGTATGCCGGTAGGCGCGGGCGATGTGGTCGGAGCCGGCCTTCGACGCCGCATAGGGCGAGCGCGGATCGTAGCGCGTCGTCTCGTCGAACCTTCCCTCGGACCCGAGCGAGCCGAACACCTCGTCGGTCGAGACATGGACGAAGCGGAATTCGTGCCGGCGGTCCTCCGCGAGCCCGCGCCAATGATCGAGCGCCGCCTCCAGCAGCGTATGCGTGCCCAGCACGTTGGTCGAAAGGAACGCGCCGGCGTCGTCGATCGAGCGGTCGACGTGGCTCTCGGCCGCCAGGTGCAGCACGGCGCGCGGCTGATGACGCTCGAGCAGGCGCGCGACCAGGTCGCGGTCGCGGATGTCGCCCTGGACGAACACGTGGCGCGGGTCGTCCATGACGCCCGCCAGCGAGTCCCGGTTGCCGGCATAGGTCAACAGGTCGAGGTTGACCACGCGGATGCCCGCAGCGAGGCAACGCCGCACCACGTTGACGCCGATGAAGCCGGCGCCGCCGGTGACCAGAAGCGGCCGCGTCACGCCATGTCCCCGTTCATGCGCCGTTTCGATAGGGCTTTCGCGGCCGGCCTTCAACCGGAATTGCAGAAGCCGCGCCGAAATGCCGGTTGACGCCGCAGCCGCCGCGCCGCTATGCAACGCCCGCCGCCGGACCCGGCGCCGCCCGGCCCCGCCGCCGCATGGCCCCGGCGCTCGGCCAACACGCGGGCCGTGCGCGCCGCGGCATCCGCCACAAGTTGGGACCCGCCACTGGGATCCGATTCGCCCGTCACGAAGCCGCCCCTCGCTGCCTGCCGCACCCGACCTTCCGAGGAACCCCGCCATGTCCGCTCGCGATCTGAAGAAGAAAATCCTCGCCCGGAAGGCCCGCGTCGGCGTGGTGGGGCTCGGCTATGTCGGGCTGCCGCTGATCGAGGCCTTCAACGAGAAGGGCTTCGACACGCTGGGCTGCGACGTCGACGCCACCCGCGTGCGCATGCTCAATTCCGGCCGCTCGCCGATCAAGATCATCGCCGACACGCGGGTGAAGCGCATGGTCGGGAGCGGGCGGTTCATGGCGACCACCGATTTCGCCCGGCTGCGCACCGCCGATGCCATCCTGATCTGCGTGCCGACGCCGCTGACGCGACACCGCGAGCCGGACATCTCGTATGTCGTCGAGACCGGCCGCACCATCGCGCGCCATCTTCGCCGCGACCAGCTGGTGGTGCTGGAATCGACCACCTATCCCGGCACCACCGTCGAGGAGTTGCGGCCGGTGCTCGAGGCGTCGGGCCTGAAGTCCGGCCGCGACTTCTTCCTCGCCTACTCGCCCGAGCGCGAGGACCCCGGCAACCCGAAATACAACACCCGCGTCATCCCCAAGGTCGTCGGCGGCGAAGGCCGCACCGCGCGCGACCTGGCCGCCACGCTCTACGGCCAGGTCGTCGCCGGCATCGTGCCGGTCTCGACCACCCAGACGGCCGAGGCGGTGAAGCTGACCGAGAACATCTTCCGCGCCGTCAACATCGCGCTGGTGAACGAGCTCAAGGTGATCTTCACCCGCATGGGCATCGACATCTGGGAGGTGATCGAAGCCGCGAAATCGAAGCCCTTCGGCTACATGCCGTTCTACCCCGGCCCCGGCCTCGGCGGGCATTGCATCCCGATCGACCCGTTCTACCTGACCTGGAAGGCGCGCGAGTTCGGCGTCGCCACCCGCTTCATCGAGCTGGCGGGCGAGGTGAACCAGGCGATGCCCGACTACGTGGTCAACGTGCTGGCCGACGCGCTCGACCGCCGCTTCGCCAAGGGATTGAACGGCGCCCGCGTCCTGCTGCTCGGCATGGCGTACAAGAGGAACGTCGACGACCTGCGCGAGAGCCCGGCGCTGCGCCTGATCGAGCTCCTGGAGCAGCGCCAGGCCGTGGTCGACTACTACGATCCCTACATCCCGGTGATCCCGCGCACGCGCGAGCATCCCGAGCTGGCCGGACGGCGCAGCGTCAAATGGAATCCGCGCGGCCTCGCGCGCTACGACGCGGCGCTGATCTGCACCGACCACGAGGCCGTCGACTACGCGGCGCTGGTGCGGCAGAGCAGGCTGGTGATCGATTCGCGCAACGCCACGAAGTCCGTGGCGACGGGCCGCGACAAGATCGTGCTGGCATGAGCCGGAACCGCCGCGCGCGAACGCGCATCGGCCGGCGGCGCACGCGGCCGCCGGGACGTTCGCTGCGAGCTCGGACGGACCGCGCAGCGCCCGGACTTGGCGCGGTTCCGCAGCGAGGATAATTATCAAGCAATAACAACGCATTATCGGTAATCCTTGCAAATCTGCCATCTGATAGCAGATTTGCAGGGATGATTGAGCGGCACCTGTTCCAGACGCTCCTCGCCCGGCTGGATCACTTTCCGGCCGTAGCCCTGCTGGGCTCGCGACAGGTCGGAAAGACCACGCTCGCAAAGCAGGTCGCTGACCGCCGCAACAGCATCTACCTCGATCTCGAAGCACCCGCGGATCGCAGCAAGCTTGTCGATCCGGTGCAATTCCTGTCCGCGCACCGGGACAAGCTCGTCATCCTGGACGAGGTGCAGAGGCTGCCGGACCTTTTCCAAGCGCTGCGCGGTCTCATCGACCAGGGGCGCAGCCGCGGCAGGCGGAGCGGGCAATTCCTTCTGCTCGGATCGGCCTCGATCGATTTGCTGAAGCAATCGGGCGAAAGCCTGGCCGGACGAATCGCATACCTGGAGCTGGAGCCGCTCGACGTCACCGAAATCTCGTCAGCCGAGGCGGACAGGCTTTGGATACGCGGCGGTTACCCCGAAAGCTTCCTGGCTCCATCCGATTCCCTCAGCGTCGCCTGGCGCACAAGCTTCATCCGCACCTACCTCGAACGGGATGTACCGCAGTTCGGATCGCGCATCCCGGCTGAGACGCTGCGCCGCTTCTGGACCATGCTGGCCCATAGCCAAGGAGCCCTGCTCAATGCGGCGCGGCTCGCCCAGGGGATCGCCGTCGAAGGCAAGGCCGTGGCTCGCTACCTCGATCTCCTCGTCGATCTCCTGCTGGTGCGGCGGCTGCCGCCGTATCACCCCAATGTCGGCAAACGACTCGTCAAGTCGCCCAAGGTATATGTGCGCGACAGCGGCCTGGTGCATGCGCTCCTGACGCTGGACGATCGCGACGCCGTCTTCGGCCATCCCGTCGTCGGCGGCAGCTGGGAAGGGTTCGTGATCGAGAACCTGCTGCGCGTCGCGCCCGAGCGGACCGAGGCGAGCTTCTACCGCACGGGCACCGGGGCCGAGATCGACCTGGTACTCAAGCTGCCCGGCAACCGTGTCTGGGCCGTCGAGGTCAAGCGCGGTCTTGCTCCCACGTTGGAGCGTGGCTTTCATATCGCCCGGGCAGACCTGAAACCGAAGAGGACGTTCGTCGTCTACTCCGGAACCGAGCGCTTCGGCATGACGGCCGGAGTCGAAGCAATCGGGATAAGGGAACTATGCGGCGAGCTCCTCAGCCTCCCTCGTATTTGAGCGATTCGGGCGTTTCTGCTATTGCGGCACTGTGACTGCGGGGGGAACCGATTGCCGCGACCATTCAAGGTTCTGTCCGTCTTCGGCACGCGGCCCGAAGCGATCAAGATGGCCCCCCTGGTCCGGCTTCTCGCGGCCGCGCCCGGGATCGAGCAGGCGGTCTGCGTCACGGCCCAGCACCGGCAGATGCTCGACCAGGTGCTCGACCTCTTCGCCATCCGTCCGGACTTCGATCTCGACCTGATGCGCCAAGGACAGAGCCTGACGGACGTCACCACCGCGATCCTGGGATCCCTGCCGCCGGTGATCGCGGCGTTCAAGCCCGACCGCATGCTGGTGCAGGGCGACACGACCACGACCATGGCGGCGAGCCTGTCGGCCTTCTACCACCGCGTGAAGGTCGGCCATGTCGAGGCGGGCCTGCGCACGCGCGATTTCGACAATCCCTGGCCGGAGGAGATGAACCGGCGCGTCGCCGACGTCATCGCCGACCGGCACTTCGTGCCGACCGAGGGCGCGCGGCGCAACCTCGTCGAGGAGCACGTGCCGCCGGGCGGCATCCACGTCACGGGCAACACGGTGATCGACGCGCTGCTCGACGTGGCCGGGCGCTTCGAGCGCGAGCCGGGCCTGAAGGCGTCGCTCGCCCGGCACTTCCCGTTCCTCGATCCCGCGCTGCGCCTGGTGCTGGTGACCGGCCACCGGCGCGAGAGCTTCGGCCCCGGCTTCGAGCGCATCTGCCGGGCGGTCGCGCGGCTTGCCGAGCGGCCGGACCTGCAGGTCGTCTACCCCGTGCATCTCAATCCGAACGTGCAGGCGCCGGTCGGCCGCATCCTGGGCGACCAGGCGCGCGTGCGTCTGATCGAGCCGCAGGACTACCTGCCCTTCGTCTACCTGATGCACCGCGCGCACCTCATCCTCACCGATTCCGGCGGCGTGCAGGAAGAGGCACCGTCGCTCGGCAAGCCGGTGCTGGTGATGCGCGAGACGACCGAGCGGCCCGAGGCGGTCGAGGCCGGCACCGTGCGCCTGGTCGGCACGGACGTCGGGCGGATCGTAACGGAAGCTGAACGATTGCTGGACGACGATGCCGCCTACGCCGCCATGAGCCGCGCGCACAATCCCTATGGCGACGGTCACGCGTCCGAGCGGATCGTCCGGGAGCTGGTCCGTGAAGCTGCCCTTCTCTAGCGTCGCCGTCATCGGCCTCGGCTACGTCGGCCTGCCGACCGCCGCCACGCTCGCCGGCCGCGGGGTCGAGGTGATCGGCGTGGACGTCAATCCCAAGGCGGTCGACGCCATCAACCAGGGCCAGGCGCACATCGTCGAGCCCGAGCTCGACCTGATCGTCCGGAGCGCGGTCAAGACCGGGCGCCTGCGCGCGGTGACCAAGCCCGAGCCCGCCGGCGCCTTCATCATCGCCGTGCCGACGCCGCTCAAGCGCGATCGCTCGCCCGACATCGGCTACATCGAGGCGGCGGCGAAGGCGATCGCGCCGGTGCTCGGCCCCGGCAACCTGGTGATCCTGGAATCGACCTCGCCGATCGGCACGACCGAGAAGCTGTGCCGGTGGCTGAAGGCGCGCCGCCCGGACCTGACCTTCCCGACCGACGACCCGCACGAGGCCGACATCGCCATCGCCTACTGTCCCGAGCGCGTGCTGCCCGGCCAGATGCTGCGCGAGCTGGTCGAGAACGACCGCATCATCGGCGGCTTGAGCCCGCGCTGCTCGGAGCGCGCGCGCGCCCTCTACCGCATCTTCGTCCAGGGCGAGTGCCTGGTGACCAACGCGCGCACGGCCGAGATGGTGAAGCTGTGCGAGAACGCGTTCCGCGACGTCAACATCGCCTTCGCCAACGAGCTGTCGATCCTCGGCGACAAGGTCGGCGTCGACGCCAACGAGGTGATCCGGCTGGCCAACCACCATCCGCGCGTGCGCATCCTGCAGCCGGGGCCCGGCGTCGGCGGGCACTGCATCGCCGTCGATCCGTGGTTCCTGGTGGACAGCGCGCCCGCCTTTGCCAAGCTGATCCGCGCCGCGCGCGAGGTGAACGACAGCAAGCCCGCGCACGTGATCGGCCGCATCAAGGCGCTGGCGTCCCGCTTCAAGAAGCCGGTGATCGCCTGCCTGGGCCTCGCCTTCAAGGCCGACATCGACGACCTGCGCAACAGCCCGGCGATGGAGATCGTCGAGCAGCTGGCGCGCGGCAAGGTCGGCGAGATCCTGGCGGTCGAGCCGCATGTCGACGCGCTGCCCGCGGCGATGGCCAGGCTGCCGGTCAGGCTGGTCGGCGCGGAGCAGGCGATCGAGCGCGCCGACATCGTCGTGCTGCTGGTCGACCACGACGCCTTCCGCGAGATCGACCGCGACCGCCTGCTCGACAAGGCGGTGATCGACACGCGCGGCCTGTGGCGCTGGCGTCGGCGCGTCGATACGTCGGGCCACGGCACGCGCGGGGCCCGGCGGCGGCGATGATCCCGCTCGCGGTGCCCAATCTCGCCGGCAACGAAGGGCGCTACCTGCAGGAATGCATCGCGACGAGCTACGTCTCGTCGGTCGGTCCGTTCGTGCGCCGCTTCGAAGGCATGGTCGCGGGGGCGACCGGCGCCGAGGACGCGGTCGCCGTGTCGAGCGGCACGGTCGGGCTGCACCTCGCCCTGGTCCTGGCCGGCGTCGCGCGCGACGACCTGGTGGTCCTGCCGGCGCTCACCTTCATCGCCAGCGCCAACGCCATCGCCCATTGCGGCGCGCTGCCCTGGCTGTTCGACGTGACGGAGGAAAGCTGGACGCTCGACCCGGCGGCGCTGGAACGCGCGCTCGCGGCCGAGACCGAGCCGCACGCGGGAAAGCTGGTGCACCGCGCGAGCGGCCGGCGCGTCGCCGCGATCATGCCGGTGCACACGCTTGGCCATCCCGCGGACATGGACGCGCTCGTCGCCGTCGCCCGGCGCCATTCCCTGCCGCTGGTGGCCGACGGCGCGGCGGTGCTCGGCGCGCGCTACAAGGGCCGCAAGCCCGCGCGCTGGGGAACCACGCTGACCGTTCTGTCGTTCAACGGCAACAAGACCGTCACCGCGGGGGGCGGCGGCGCGCTCTGCGGCACCGAGCGGCAAATCCTCTCCCTGGCACGGCACTTGTCCACGACGGCGCGCGTCGGGGAGGACTATGTGCACGATCGCGTCGGCTACAACTACCGCATGACCAACCTGCAGGCCGCCGTGGGTTGCGCCCAGATGGAGCGGCTGGACCGGCTGGTCGCCGCCAAGCGGCGCATCCACCGGCGCTACGACGAGGCCTTCGCCGGCATGGCCGGAATCGGCCGCTTTCCCGCGGCGCCCTGGGCCGAGAGCGCCTGCTGGTTCAGCGGCATCGTGCTCGACCCGGCGCGCGCCGCGCGCGGCGCCGCCATCCGCGCCCGGCTGCGCGAGCGCGGCATCGACGCGCGCCCGTTCTGGCGCCCGATGCACCTGCAGGAGCCCTATCGCACCGCGCCGCGCGACGCCCTGCGCGTGACCGACGGCCTGTGGCAGCGCATCCTCACCCTGCCCTGCTCGACGCAGCTCAGCGAGGAAGAGCAGCTTCAGGTGATCGCGGAGACGCGCGCCGCGCTGGAGGCCGCATGAAGGACAAGCCCCCCAAGGACAAGCTCAGCGTGCTGTTCGCCACCGGCACGCGCGCCGACTTCAACCAGGTGCAGCCGGTGATCGCCGCGATGGCGCGCTCGGCCGTGCTCGAGCCCAAGGTCGTGGCGACCGGCATGCACCTGTCGAGCGAGTTCGGCCTCACCTACCGCACGATCGAGGCGGAGGGCATCGCGCTCTCCGACAAGGTCGAGATGCTGCTGGCGTCCGACACGCCGGTCGCCACCGCGAAGGCGATCGGCCTCGGCACGATCGGCTTCGCCGACTGCTTCGAGCGCCTGAACCCGGACCTGCTGGTGATCCCCGGCGACCGCTTCGAGATGCTGGCGGCGGCCCAGGCCGCGCTGGTGCGGCGCCTGCCGATCGCGCATATCGCCGGCGGCGACGTCACCGAAGGCGCCTTCGACGAGGCGATCCGCCATTCCATCACCAAGATGTCGCACCTGCACTTCGTCTCCAACGCGGCCGCCGCGCGGCGCGTGCGCCAGCTGGGCGAGGACGCGAAGACGGTGCACCTGGTCGGCAACCCGGCGCTCGACGTGATCGCGAAGCTGCAGCCGCTCGACCGCGCCGCCGTCGAGGACGCCATCGGCCTCAAGCTGCGCGAGCGAAACCTGCTGGTCACCTTCCATCCCGTCACGCTCGACGTGCAGCCCTCGGCCATGCCCTTCGCCGAGATCCTGACCGCGCTCGACGCGCTCGGCCCCGACATCGGCCTTGTCTTCACCCGACCCAACGCCGACACGTTCGGACGCGTGCTGATCGGCATGATCGACGCCTTCGTCCAGGGCCACCCCAATGCGGTCGCGCACACCTCGCTGGGGCAGAAGCTCTACTTCAGCCTGCTGCATCATGTCAGCGCCGTCGTCGGCAACTCCTCCAGCGGCATCCTGGAAGCGCCGTCGTTCAAGATCCCGACCGTCAACGTCGGCGATCGCCAGCGCGGACGCGAGCGCGTGGACTGCTCGAAGGTGGTCAACCCTTACGGCGACGGCAGGGCCAGCGAGCGCATCGTGACCGTGCTGGAGACCATCGAGGACCCGCGCCGGCTGATCGTGAAGACCTTTCACGACCTGCCGGTGCTGCCCTGACCGCGGCGCCGGGTCCGCCCGAGCGCCGCGTCGCGCAGCATCAGCATCGTGTCGGTCAGCCCATGCTGCACCGGCCAGTAGAGCCACCACAGCAGCGTCCACACGATGTAGCGCACGACGCGCATCCAGGGCTTGCCGAACCCCTCGCGCCGACGCAGCTGGAAGGCCAGAGTCGCCAGTGCGAGAATGACGTAGGCGCCGACGAGCGCGAGGACCAGGGGATGGGACACGGAGCTGACCGATTCTGTGGCGTCGCAGGGGAACGCCGGCCGTGAGCGCCGCGCGCACGCTCATCATTGCCGAGGCCGGGGTCAACCACAACGGCTCGCTCGACCGCGCGCTCGCGCTGGTCGACGTCGCGGCCGAGGCCGGCGCCGACATCGTCAAGTTCCAGACCTTCCGCGCCGAGGCGCTGGCCAGCGCCGCCGCGCCCAAGGCCGCCTATCAGGCGGCCAATACCGGCGAGGCCGGGGCGCAGCTCGCGATGCTGCGCGCGCTCGAGCTCGACGAGGCGGCGCACCGGCGGCTGGCCGCGCACGCGGCGGCGCGCGGCATCGAGTTCCTGTCGACCGCCTTCGACGAGGCGAGCCTCGACCTCGTGCTGTCGCTCGGCGTGAAGCGGCTCAAGGTGCCGTCGGGCGAGATCACCAACGCGCCGCTCATGCTGAAGATGGCGCGCAGCGGGCTGCCGATCCTGCTGTCGACCGGCATGGCCGATCTCGGCGAGATCGAGACCGCGCTCGGCGTGCTGGCGTTCGGCTATGCCGCGCCGCCGGAGGCCGCGCCCTCGGCCGCCGCCTTCCGCGTCGCCCGGATGGGCGACGCCGGCAAGCGGGCGCTCGCCGAGCGCGTCACGGTGCTGCACTGCACGAGCCAGTACCCCGCACCGGTCGCGGAGGTGAATTTGCGCGCCATGGCCACCATCGCCCAGCGCTTCGGCCTGCCGGTCGGCTACTCGGACCATACGGAGGGCATCGCGGTGGCAACCGCCGCGGTCGCGCTCGGCGCCGGGGTGATCGAGAAGCATTTCACGCTCGACCGCACCCTGCCCGGCCCGGACCACCGCGCCTCGCTCGAGCCGGGCGAGCTGAAGGCGATGGTCGCGGCGATCCGCGCGGTCGAGCTGGCCCTCGGCAGCCCGGACAAGCGCCCCACGCCAAGCGAGCGCCCCAACATCGCGGTCGCGCGCAAGAGCCTCGTCGCGGCGCGGCCGATCGCGCGCGGCGAGACCTTCACGCCCGACAACCTGACGGCGCTCCGCCCCGGCGGCGGCCGGTCGCCGCTCGAGTACTGGTCGCTCATCGGCCAGACCGCGGAGCGTGACTACGCCACGCACGAGATGATATGACGACTCGCGCCCGCATCTGTCCGCGCTTCGGAGATTACGGGAGATTACGGGGACACTATACTGATTTAGAATTGTGTATCGTGTCCCTGTAGCCGAGGCGGTCTACTGCGCGCGCGGCGACATGGAAAACCGCGGCAAACCACAACGCCGCTCCCAAAGCCTTCGTCTGGACCAAGTCCGCCGACGAGATCCTCAAAGAAAGTCGCCAGAGCGAAACAAGTGTTAGAGTCGCAACACTAGGGCAGCGACGCCGCTCAAGCCGCCACCGGCTCCGGCAGGCGGGCCAGGCGCGGCACCGGCGAAGCCATGATCACCAGGGCCTGGACGACGAAGCCGATCGCGGCCAGCACCAGGCAGGTCGACGGCCCGTAGGCGGCGCCGGCGATGCCGCCGACGGCCGCGCCGATCGGGCGCGCGCCCGCGGTCGCGATCGTGACCAGCCCCGAGACGCGGCCGAGCATCGCCGGCGGCGTCACCGCCTGGCGGAGCGTCGTCTGGCCGATGGTCCACAGGATCGGCCCGAAGCCGAACAGGAAGAAGGCGGCGCCCGGCAGGGCGGCGTTCGGCAGCCACAGCGACGCCGCCATGACGACCGCCGCCAGCACCGAGACCAGCGGTCCCAGCGCGATCAGCAGGCCGAACGACACGACCCGCGCGATGCGCGGCGCCAGCGCCGCGCCGGCGACCATGCCCGCGCCGTAGAGACCGAGCGTCACGCCGACCCTGGGGCCGCCGAGGCCGAGCACATGCACCGCGTAGGGCACGTAGGCGGCCTGCAGCACGAACCACGAGACGTTCCAGGCCACGGCCGTCAGCAGGATCGGCCGGATCAGGGCGTGGCCCCAGGCGAAGCCGGCGCCTTCCTTCAGCTCGTGCAGGATCGGGCGCGGCGCGCTCGCCGGCCGCGCGGGCTCGGGAATGGTTGCCAGCAGCAGCGCGGCTGAGGCCGACAGGCCGAGCGCGAGGACGAAGGCGAGCGACGCGCCGGCCCACGCAACCAGCGCGCCGGCGAGCGCCGGGCCGCCGGCGAAGGCGAGGCTGCGCGCCAGCTCGAGCCGGCCGTTGGCGGCGGCCATCTCGTCGCGCGGCACGAGCGCGGGAACCAGCGTCGGCGCGGCGACGGTGAAGACGACGGTGCCGGAAGCGGCCAGGAACCCGACCGCCGCCAGCAGCGGAACCGACAGCAGGGCGAGCAGCGCGGCGGCCGGCAGCAGCAGCAGGGCCAGGACGCGCAGGGCCTCGGCCGCCGCCATCAGCCGCGCACGCGGCAGGCGGTCGGCCAGGATGCCCGCGGGCAGCGCCAGCAGCAGGAACGGCAGGCTCTGCATCGCCGCCAGGAACCCGGTCTCGCCGGTGCCGGCACCGAGCGCTAGCACCGCCACCATCGGGATGGCCGCCAGCGCGATCTGCTCGGCCGTCTGGGCGGCGAGATTGGCACGCGCGAGCCGGACGAACGGCGCCGGCAACGAGGTCGTCGAGGCGATCATGGCGGCTGCTCCTGTCGTTTCGGGCACGACAGGTAGCGGCGCCGGGCGACGGCGGCGACCCGGTTCTTGCGCGGCCGCTGGCGGCGCGATGGCGCGCCGGGTAGAGTTGCGGCGACCTGATGCAATCCCTCCCCAACCCGCATTCCCCGCACCCATGACATCCGAAGACCCGTATCCCTGGGGCCGCGACCATCGGACGATCGGCGAGCTGCTGGACGGCCGCGCGCGCGACACGCCGGACTTCGTCTACTGCCGCTTCGAGGGGCGGGCGATCACTTGCCGCGCGATCGCCGAGCGCGCCAACCGCTTCGCCAACGCGCTCGTCGCGGCCGGCATCCGCCCGGGCGACCGCGTGGCGATCATGCTGCCGAACCATCCGGACTACATCGCGGTCTTCCTGGCGCTCCTGCGGCTCGGCGTCTGCCAGGTCCCGGTCAACACGAACCTCAAGGGCGAAGGACTGGCCTACCTGCTGCGCCACGCCGAGCCGAAGGCGGTCGTGACCGACAGCCGCTACGCCGATGCGCTGCTGCCCGCCCTGCCGCCGTCCGCCCCGGCGCTCATGATCTGGCGCGGCCAGGTCCATGCGGTCGCGGGCGCGCGCTGCGCGGCGTTCGATTCCTTCGCCGCCCACCCGGATGCCGGTGCGCCGCCGTTCCGCGCGACGCCCGACACGGAAACGGCGGTCAGCTACACCTCGGGCACCACCGGCATGCCCAAGGGCGTGATCCTGACCGACCGCATGCTGCGGGTCGCCGCGCGCGCGAGCTGCCGGCTCGTCGATCCGAGGCCCGGCGACGTGTTCCACGTGTGGGAGCCGTTCTATCACATCGGCGGAATCGAGGTGCTGCTGCTGGCGCTGCAGGAGAAGGTGACGCTCGCCGTCATCGGCCCGCTCAGCGTGTCGCGCCTGTGGGCGCAGGTACGCGAGCATCGCTGCACCCACATCCATTTCCTCGGCGGCATCCTCGCCATGCTGCTCAAGGAGCCCGAGCGCGCGGACGACCGCGACCACACCGTGCGCATCGCCTGGGGCGGCGGATGCCCGGTCACGGTGTGGCGCGCCTTCGAGGAGCGGTTCGGCGTGAAGATCCGCGAGTGCTACGGCATGACCGAGTGCTCGTCCTTCACCACCCAGAACCTGACGGGCAAGCTGGGCTCGGTCGGCAAGCCCCTGCCCTATTTCGAGGTGCGCATCGGCGACGACGCGGGCAACGCGCTCGGCCCCGACCAGCGCGGCGAGTTCCAGGTGCGCGAGAAGACCCCGGGCGTCATCAGCCGCGGATACTTCCGCAACCCCGAGGCGACCGCCGCCGCGTGGAAGGACGGCTGGTTCCTCACCGGCGATCTCGGCTACCGCGACGCCGACGGCGACTTCTACTATGCCGGCCGCAAGAAGGATTCCGTGCGCCGGCGCGGCGAGAACGTGGCCGCCTACGAGGTCGAGCGCATCCTGGCGCAGCACCCGGCGGTGGCGGAGGCCGGGATCGTCGGCGTGCCGAACGAGCTCGGCGACGAGGACATCAAGGCGTTCCTGCGCCTGAAGCCGGACGCGACGCTCGACCCGCTGGAGTTCGTCAAGTGGTGCGAGACGCGGATGGCCTATTTCCAGGTGCCGCGCTTCATCGAGATGATCGACGCGTTCCCCAAGACCGCAACCGAGCGCATCCGCAAGGAAGCGCTGTCGCGCGACACCGCGCACTGCTTCGACCTCGAGAAGACCGGCTACCGCCTGAAGCGGAGCTAGGTCCGCATCGGCTCCTACGCGCGCGGCGCGCGCGGCAGGTGCGGGTCGTCCGGCAGCACGGGCGGCGCGATCGCTTCGTGCGCGAGATCGCCGAGCACGACCGGGCGCGCCGGCGCCCGAGGCCGCGGCATCGGCACCGCGGCGACGTCGACGCCGCCGGCGCGCGCCAGGAATTGGGCGAGCGTCGGGGCGCAGTAGCGGCCCTGGCAGCGCCCCATCGTCATCCGCGTTCGCGCCTTGATCGCCGCCGCGCCGGCGGCGCCTTCGGCGCGGCAGGCTTCGAGCTCGGCGAAAGTCACGTCCTCGCAGCGGCACACGACGGTCTCGGGCGTCAGCAGCGCAAGGAAGTCGCCGGGCGGCGCGAACAGAAGCTCGATGCCGCGCCGGAAGCGGTCTTGGCGGGCCCGGCGCGCGAGAAGATCGGCACGCCGCGCGCGCGCTCCGGGCTGCGGCCCGAGCCGGTCGGCGATGGCGGCGGCGGCGATGCGGCCCTCGACCTCGGCGAGGTCCACGCCGCCGATGCAAGCGCCGTCGCCGACGACGTAGAGGCCCGGCACGGTCGTTTCCAGGTTCCGGTCGCGCCGCACCGTCCAGCCGCCGCGGCGGCGGTCGTAGTCGAGCACGGCCCCGGCGAGGCGCGGCAGCTCGACCGACGGGACCAGCCCAAAGCCGGTGACCAGCAGGTCGCAGGCGAATCGGCGCGCCCGCGACGCGTCGACGCGCCCATTCCCGTCGATGGGCGCGACCGTGACGCCCTCGACGGCCCCGTTGCCGTGCGCCTCGGTCACGCTCCAGCCCGCCAGCACGTTCGCGCGCGCGCGCGACAGCGCGGCGCGATAGGACAGCGCGGCGCCGAGCAGCCGCGGCGACCAGGCGAGCAGCGGCAGCGCCGCCGGCAAGCGGACGCCGATCGGCGCCGCTTCGACCAGCGCCTCGACGCGCAGTCCCGCGCGCACCAGGTTCGACGCGATCAGGAACAGCAGCGGCCCGTTGCCGGCCACGACGGCGCGCGTGCCGGGGACGATCAGCTGGCTCTTGAACAGGTTCTGCATGCCGCCGGCGCTGACGACGCCCGGCAGGGTCCAGCCGGGAAATGCCGCGGGCCGGTCGTGCGCCCCGGCAGCGACGACGATCGCGCGCGCGGCAAGGCGCCCGGACCGTTCGCCGGCCGCGATCGCCAGCACCCCGGGCTCCGGCAGGTTCCAGGCCGTGGCGTTCGGCAGGTACTTGACCTCGGGATGCGCCAGCACGGCGAAGGCGGCCTCGCGCCGGCGCCGCTCCTTGTCGGCCGGCGCGGCGGCGGCCGGGCGGAACGCGGGCGGCGGATGCCGGTAATACTGGCCGCCGGGCCGCGGGTTGTCGTCGACGATCGCGACCGACAGGCCAAAGGCGGCGGCCTCGGCGGCGGCGGCCAGGCCGGCGGGCCCGGCCCCGACGACCGCCACGTCGACGGCGACGTCGACCGTGCTCATCCTTCGGCCGCGCCCGCGTCGGGCCCGGATTCGACGCGCATGCCCGGCCGGGCCTCGACCATGCAGGCGCGCTGCGCCGGCCGTCCGTCGATCACGACCCGGCACTCCCAGCACAGGCCCATGCCGCAATAGAAGCCGCGCGCCATGCCGAGCCGCGCCGTGCGGCGCAGCCCGCGGCGGCCGGCCGCCAGCAGCGCGCCCGCCACCGTCTCGCCGGGAAAGGCCGTCACGACGTCGCCGTCGAAGCGGAACTCGAAGGCCTCGCCGCGTTCCACGCCGCCCTTCACGCGCATCGCCCGCTGCCCCCCGCCCGCCCTCAGTTGACGAAGCGCGACGGATCGAACGGCCGCATGTCGAGGCTGGTGCGCCCGGCCGCGATCAGCTCCGCCATCTGCTCGCCGAGCGCCGGCCCCTGCGAATAGCCGCCGCGCGCGCAGGCGTTGATGTAGATGCCGGTGCGTCCCGGCAGCCGCCCGAACACCGGCAGGGCGTCGGCGGCGACTCCCTCGAACCCGGCCCAGCTTCGCACCATCCGCAAGTGCGCCAGCGCCGGCACCACCTGCGCGGCGATGCGCAGGTTGTGGACCAGGTTCTCGTGCTCGATCTCGCGCCGGCCCGACCGGACGTCGCCCCGCCCCTGCCAGCCGCCGCCGATCATGCACGTGCCGTTGGGGTATTGCTTGAGCGAGAGGATGCCGCCGACATGGGTGACGATCCGGTCGATCAGCGCGGGCGCCGGCTCGGTGATCGTCAGCATGTTGACGTCGGCCGCGAGCGGCAGCGCGACGTCGAGCATCGCCGTCAGCGCGCCGCTCCAGGCGCCCGCGGCGATCACGACCGCGCCGGCGGCGACGGCGCCGCCGGCGGCGCCGACGCGCCAGGCATCGCCGGCGGGCTCGATCGCGCAAACGGGCGCATTCGCGATCACGGCGGCGCCCGACCGGCGCACGGCGGCGACCAGCCCGTGCCCCACCAGCAGCGGGTTCGACATGCTGTCCCAGTCGCACAACGTCGCCGCGCGCACGCCGGGACCCAGCCACGGCGCCAGCGCGTGCAGCGCCGCGCCCTCGTGCCATTCCGTCTCCACCCCGTGCGCGGCGAGCTCCGCCTGCACGCGGCGCAGCGCCGCGCATTCGCGCTCGGAGGTCGCGACGCGCAGGCCGCCGATGCGGGCGAAGCCGCAGGCGATACCCAGGCCTTCCTGCATCTCGGTCCAGAGCGCGATGGCGCGGCGCGTGAGCGCCAGCACCTCGGCGCGCTTGACCTGCAACGACAGCGTGCCGGCGTTGGCGCCGGAGGATTCGCCCCAGGGCTCGCCGCGCTCGAGCACCGCGACCGACCGGCCGCGCCGGGCGAGGTGAAGAGCCGTGCAGAGCCCGATGATGCCGGCGCCGACGACGACGACATCGGCGCGCGTGGGCAGCGGACCGCCGGCTTCGCTCACTCGGCGGCGCGAGCGGCGGCGCCCGTTTTCACGCCGATCTCGTCGAGGATCGCGCCGAGCCGCGCGACGCCGGCGTCGTCGATCGGCAGGTGCGGACGGCGCGGGAAGCCGCCGGGCCGGCCGACCAGGTTCATGCAGGTCTTGATCACGGTGTAGACGCCGTAGCCGCCGATGTAGAACGCCTCGTACAGGCGGTCGATCGCCGCCTCGATCGCCCGTGCCTCGGCGTGCCGGCCGGCGGCGAGATGGCGCTGGAACGCGACCGCGCGCGCGCCGATGACGTTGGCCGCCATCGACACGGTGCCGACCGCGCCGCGCCCGATCATCGCCGCCGCATAGGGCTCCAGGCCGCAGAACACGGCGAGCCGGTCGCCGACCGCGCGCAACGTGCGGGCAAGCTCGTAGAGATCCTTCGAGGAATCCTTCAACGCGACCACCGCCGGCAGCGCCGCCAGGCGCTCGGCGAGCGGCGCCGTGATCGTCACCTGGGTCCGCCCCGGGTTGTTGTAGACCATGAGCGGCAGGCCGACCGCCGCCACGGCCTGGAAATGCTGCAGCAGCTCGCGCTCGTTCGGCAGCGCGTAGGGCGGCGCCAGCACCATGGCGCCGTCGCAGCCGATCGCCTTGGCCTCGCGCGTCAGGTGCATCGCCTCGTCCGTGGCGATGGCGCTGGTGCCGGCGATGAGCCTGGCGCGGCCGCCTACGCGGCCGGCCGCGATGCGGAAGAGGTGGAGCTTCTCCTCGACGGTCTGCGTGTACCACTCGCCGGTACTGCCGGCGACGATGATCCCGTCGACGCCGTCGGCGACCAGCAGGTCCATCAGCCGCAGGAACGCCGGCTCGTCCAGCCTGCCCTCGGCGTCGAACGGCGTCACCGCGACCACGAACACGCCGGTCCAGTCGGTCTTGCGCGTCATCGGCATCCCTCCCCGTCGGCAGGCGCCGCTCACGCGGCGCGATCGAGCACGCGGTCCAGCACCCAGTTGTCGATCGAATGCACGAGCTGCTCGAGGTAGGACAGGCGCCCCGGGCGATAGTAGGGCGAGCGCAGGCCTGCCTGCTGGTCCTCGGCGGCCTTGATGTCCTCGGGAATCGTGGTGTCGAGCCGCTTGTAGTAGCGCTTCGCCACCTTCGCGAAGTCGCGCCGCTCCAGCGTCGCGCGCGGGAAGCAGGTCCCGACCACGAGCCGCGTCCGCTCGGGCCCCAGCGGGTCGGACCGCACGAACCACATCCCGTCGACGCAGCAGCCCATCACGGTCGAGGGATGGATGTTGGGGTAGTAGGTGCCCTTGGCGATCCGGCCCTCGAGGCCCTTGATCGGCGGGAAGCCCGTGTCGCCGGCCAGCAGCATGCGGCTGCCGGGGTGCTCGACGTAGAGCGCGACGTAGTTGCCGTCGGTCTTTTCCGGCGGGTTGATCTTGCGCTTCTGCTTGTAGAGCGAGGTCTTGTGGATGAACGGGATGTGGTACTGCTCGGCGAAGTTCTCGTAGAACAGCTTCCAGTTCGCGGCGATCTCGTAGGTCAGGCGCCGCGCGCAGACCATGTCGTCGAAGCGATAGCCCTCGGTGTTGTCGACCAGGTCGCCCAGGTAGCTGCGCAGCGACTCCGCGTTCGCGTCGAAATTGATGAAGACGAACCCGCCCCAGACCTCCAGCCGGATCGGCGCCAGGCTGTAGGCGCCGGGATCGAAGTTCTCGGTCAGGTTCATGTAGGGCGTGGCGATCAGCGAGCCGTCGAGGCCGTAGGTCCAGCTGTGGTAGGGGCAGCGCATCGCCTTGCAGTTGCCTTCGCCGGCCATGACGGCCGAGCCGCGATGCCGGCAGGTGTTGGCGAACGCGCGCACCTTCCGGTCCTTGCCCCGCACGATGATGGTCGAGATGCCGACATAGTCGAAGACGAGGTAGTCGCCGGGCTCGGGTATGCGGTCGACGCGGTCGACGAAGGTCCAGGTGCGCTTGAAGATGCGCTCGACCTCGCGTGCGTAGAACGTTTCCGACGTGTAGCACCATGCCGGCAGGCTTTCCGCCTGCATGACCGGCTTGCGGACATTCGCGTAGTGACGCGGGTCGAACAGGTCGATCGGGTACACCTTCGCCAACTCCAACCGCTGCGGACCACGCGGCCAGTATAGGCCCGCCCCCGCTCGACACAAGGCGAGCGCCCCGGAGCGGCAACACGCACTGCTGGCAATGTAAGCGCAATCACGTCCGCAATACGCACCCGCCGACGCGTCGTTTGACATCCGGCGGTGCCGATGGTTGGCTACCTCCGCTCGACAGAGATATCGAGACGCGATCGGCTTGGGGGAGCACGCGAACGGTGCAATCGCCGATCAGGATCGAAACCGAGGAGGCCGTTTGGCGCATCGTGCCGGATCGGTCGGAGCGCGCCCATGCGCTCGACCAGTCCGGACGCGAGGGGCCGATCGAGCCGCCCGCCGCGGCCGCGGCGGGCGATCGCGTGCGGGCGGTCGCCATCACCGGCGCGGGCCACCCCGCTCGGGCCGGTGGAGCCGAAACGAGCGGGGTCTGAACGAGGGGAATGGCAATTCGATGACGCAAGCGCCGGTATTGACGCGCATCGCCGACGAAGTGGGCATCGTCACGCTGAACCGGCCGGACCGGCTGAACGCCTGGGACGGGCCGATGCGCCAGCAGGTGAAGGAGGCGATCGAGCGTCTCGACGCCGATCCGGCGGTGCGCGCCATCGTGCTCACCGGCGCCGGCGACAAGGCGTTCAGCGCCGGGCAGGACCTCAACGAGACGGAGAAGTTCACCGGCGGCGAGGACGGGCGCGCCTGGTTCAACTCCTGGCGAGACTTCTATGACAGCCTGCGGCGCGCCTCGAAGCCCTGCGTGGCGGCGCTCAACGGCGTCGCCGCCGGCTCGGCCTTCCAGTTCGCGATGCTGTGCGACGTGCGCGTCGGCCATGCCGGAACCCGCATGGGCCAGCCCGAGATCAATGCCGGCATCCCCAGCGTGCTGGGGCCCATGCTGATGATCGAGCGCCTCGGCCTGTCGCGCGCCATCGAGCTTACGCTTTCGGGCCGCATGATGGGCGCGGCGGAGTGCCGGCAGATCGGCCTCATCCATCATCTCGCGCCGCGCAGGCAGGTGCTCAAGAAGGCGATCGCCGTGGCCCGGGAGCTGGCCGCGAAGCCGCCCAACGCGATGCGGCTCAACCGCCAGCGCTTCCGCGAGGTGACCCAGCCGGCGTTCGACGAGGCCTTCCAGAACGGGCAGCGCATCCAGTACGAGGCCTATGCCTCGGGCGAGCCCCAGGCGGCGATGGCGCGGTTCTTCGCCGAGCGCGAGGCACGCCAGGAAGCAAAGCAGGCCCGCGGGAAGGCGAAAGCGAAGGCGAAGCCCGCCCCGCGCGCCAGGCGCGGCGGCGCCGGACGGCGCAAGGGGCGCTGACGTGGACTCCCCGGCCGACCAGGCACGAGCGATGCCGAACGGCCGGGGATCGAGCGCGCGCCGCCGCCGGGCGGCGGCGGGCGCGGCAGTCGTGCCGAACTTCCTCGAGATCGGGCGCGCCATGAAGGCCGCGCTCGCAAACCGCCGGCGCTCGCATCCGTCTTTCCGCACCCGAACGGCCGACGCGGTCGCGGCCGTGCGCCGGTCCGTCTAACCACGACAAGGAGGGGTTCATGTCAGGAAAAATCGTTCGCCTGGGCAAGCTCGAGATCGGACGCCGCCGCATTCTCCACCTCGCCGGCGGCAGCACGCTGCTGATCGCGGCGCCCGCCTATTGGCGCAAGCTCTCGGCGCAGGAAAAGCGCATCGTCATCCGCGATCCCGGCGGCCCCTATGCCGAGGGATTCACCGAGGCGTTCCACAAGCCGTTCAAGGCCGCGACCGGCATCGAGTCGGTCGGCGTCGCCGGCCAGCACGAGCCGACCTCGCTGATCAAGGGCATGGTCGACACCAAGACCTACACCTGGGACATGGCGCTGCTGTCGCGCGCGGCGCACGACCAGCTCATCGGCGAGGGCAACTATCTCGAGAAGCTGAACGTCTCGACGCCGATGATCGAGTCGACGCCGAAGCAGTACAAGACCGACTTTTTCGCCGGCAACAACGTCTTCGCCGCCATCCTCGCCTACCGCGAGGACGCGTTCAAAGGCCGCAAGGCGCCGGCATCCTGGGCCGACTACTTCAACGTCAAGGACTTCCCCGGACGGCGCGCGATGCGCAAGCATCCGTTCGACACGATCGAGCAAGCGCTGCTGGCCGACGGCGTCGCGCCGGACAAGGTCTACCCGTGCGACTTCGACCGCGCGTTCAAGGCGCTCGACCGGGTGAAGAAGGACATCCAGATCTGGTGGACCGGCGGCGCGCAGACATCGCAGCTGCTCAAGACCGGCGAGGTCGACATGTGCCCGACCTGGAACGCCCGGGCGCAAGCCGCCATCGACGAGGGCGCGCCGGTCAAGATCGTCTGGAACCAGAACATCTGGAGCTCGGAAGGCTGGTGCATCATCAAGGGCACGCCCAAGGCCGACATGTGCCGCGAGTTCATCAAGTTCGCGGTCGATCCGCAGCGCCAGGCCGCCTGGACCAAGTATATCTCCTACGGTCCGACGCATCCCGACGCGTACAAGCACATCGATGCCAAGCGCGCGGCGCAGCTGCCGACCTTCCCGGCCAACCAGAAGGGCGCCGTCGAGGTCGACAACGTGTTCTGGGCCAAGAACAAGGACAAGATCACCGAGCGCATGAACTCCTGGCTCCTGACCTAGGACCAGGCTCCCAGCCGCATCGGCCGGACCCCGCTCGCCCGAGCGGGGTCCAGGGGCCGGCTTGTCGGCAGGTCGCCCGCGCTTTCGCATCCCTACCCACGCATCGCCGGCCATGAACGTCTCGAACCAGCCGAAGCTCACCGTGAAGGCCCTGCGCAAGACCTACGGTCCGGTGGTCGCGCTCACCGACGCGAGCCTGGAGCTGAAGGAGGGCGAGTTCCTCACCCTGCTCGGCCCCTCGGGATCGGGCAAGACCACCATGCTGATGATCGTCGCCGGGCTGATCCATCCGGATTCCGGCGAGGTCTGGATCGACGGCAAGCTCGCCACCTACGCTCCGCCGTTCAAGCGCGACATCGGCATGGTGTTCCAGAACTACGCGCTGTTCCCGCACATGACGGTGGCCGAGAACATCGCGTTCCCCTTGCGCATGCGCGGGGTGCCGGCGGCGCGCATCCGCGACGAGGTCGCGCGCGTGCTCGACATCGTGCGCCTGCCCGGGATGGCCGACCGTCTGCCGCGGGCGCTCTCGGGCGGGCAGCAGCAGCGCATCGCGCTGGCGCGCTGCATCGTCTATGGCCCGTCGATCGTGCTGATGGACGAGCCGCTGGGCGCGCTCGACAAGAAGCTGCGCGACCAGATGCAGCTCGAGATCAAGCGGCTGCACACCGAGCTGGGCATCACCGTGCTCTACGTCACGCACGACCAGGAAGAGGCGATGATCATGTCGGATCGCATCTGCCTGATGAACGACGCGCGCATCGGGCAGATCGGCACGCCGGCGGACCTCTATTTCCGTCCGCGCTCGGTGTTCGCAGCCAGCTTCCTCGGCGAGTCCAACATCCTGGAGGCGACCGTCGCCGCAGTGGACGGCGGCCGCGCCCGGCTGCGGCTCGACGACGGCACGATGATCGTGGCCGCCGGCGGCGCCGACGCAGTCGCGGTCGGCGCCAAGGTGCGCTGCATGGTGCGCCCCGAGCGCGTGTCGGTCCTGGCCACCGGCGCCGCTGCGGACAACGTGCTCGACGCCGTGGTCAAGGACGTGATCATGGTCGGCAGCATCACCCGGCACTACGCCCATCTGCCGGGCGGGCAGGAGATGGTCGCCACCGGCCTGACCCGGGGCGACGGCGGGCCGGCCGGGCGCGGCACGCAGGTCAGGCTGGGCTGGTCGGCGGACAGCACGGTCGTGCTGCCGTGAC
>JAKLKW010000144.1 GCA_023150455.1 Alphaproteobacteria bacterium
CAACTCGCCCTACATGACCGGCCTGATCAAGGGCCAGGAGGATTTCGTCCACGTCTGGACCTTGGGCGTGAACGGCGTCGGCGACGGCGCCGACAAGCTGGTGACGATCGACGCGCACCCGAAGTCGAAGACCTACGGCAAGGTCGTGCACACGCTGTCGGTCGGCGGACGCGGCGAGGTGCACCACATGGGCTTCACCGACGACCGCAAGCATCTGTGGGCCGGGCGGCTGGACGACAGCAGGATCTTCGTGTTCGACGTCGGCACCGACCCGGCCAGGCCGAAGCTGGTGCGCACGATCGACGATTTCGCCACCAAGTCCGGCTTCGTCGGTCCGCACACCTTCTACGCGCTTCCCGGCCGCATGCTGGTGCAGGGCCTGTCCAACACGCGCGACCACGGCGGGGTCACCGGCATGGTCACCTACAACAACAAGGGCGGCTACGTCGCGCGCCACGACATGCCCGTGTCGAACGGCGGCGACGGCTACGGCTACGACCTGGCGATCAACCCGGCCAAGAACGTGCTGCTGACCTCCAGCTTCACCGGCTGGAACAACTACATGATGGACATGGGCAAGCTGATCCAGGATGCCGAGGCGATGAAGCGCTTCGGCAACACCATGGTCGTGTGGGACCTGAAGGCGATGAAGCCGCAGAAGGTGCTGGCCGTGCCGGGGGCGCCGCTTGAGATCCGCTGGTCGCTGAGGCCGGGCGACAACTGGGCGATCACGGCGGCGGCGCTGACCTCCAAGCTGTGGCTGGTCAAGCAGGACGCCCAGGGTCAGTGGCAGGCCAAGGAGGTCGGCACGATCGGCGATCCGGCCAAGATCCCGCTGCCGGTCGACATCTCGATCACCGCGGACGGCAAGGGACTCTGGGTCAACACGTTCATGGACGGAACGACGCGCTATTTCGACCTCGGCAACCCGGAGCAGCCGAAGCAGACCTACAGCAAGGTGACCGGCAAGCAGGTCAACATGGTTTCGCAGAGCTGGGACGGCAAGCGCGTCTACATCACCTCGTCGCTGCTCGCGAACTGGGACAAGAAGGGCGCCGACGACGAGCAGTTCCTGCGCGCCTTCCACTGGGACGGCAGGGAGCTGAAGCCCGCCTTCGAGGTCGACTTCCGCAAGGAGAAGCTGGGTCGCGCGCACCACATGAAGTTCACGGCCAAGCCGCGCCGGCAGGCCGCGCTGGCGCTCGACTGACTCCCATGCGATCGGGCGCGGCGGCCTGGCTCGTCGCCGGCCTGACGGCGGCTGCCGGGCTTGCCGCCGCGCACGAGCTGCCGCGCGGCGCGCCCAGCATGGAGTTCGTGCCGCCGCCGGCCGGCACCTATGCGCTGCCGGCGATCCAGGCGGCGCCCGACGGCCGGGTGCTCGACACGCACGGGCGAAACCACGGTCTCGCGCGCTTTACCCGCGGCAAGGTCACGCTGCTGTCGCTGTTCTATGCCCAATGCGCCGATCCCGCCGGCTGCCCCCTCGCCTTCGCCGCCATGGTCGAGCTGCGCGACCGGCTGGCGGCCGAGCCCGCGCTGGCGCGGCGCGTGCGGCTGGTGAGCCTCAGCTTCGATCCGGTGCACGACACGCCGCGGCGCCTGGCCGCCTTCGGCCACCACTTCGCCGGCAAGGCCGTCGCGTGGGACTTCCTCACCACGGCGTCGCCGGAAGAGGTCGCGCCGATCCTCGACGGGTTCGGCCAGGACGTCGCGGTCGAGGCCGACGGCGACGACGGCCGGCCGCGGACCATCAGCCATACGCTCAAGCTGTTCCTGCTCGACCGGACCGGCACGGTGCGCGAGATCTACAGCACGGCCTTCCTGCTGCCCGACGTGGTCTACAACGACATCGTCACGCTGCTGATCGAGGATGACCGCGCGCGCGATTGAAGCAATGGCCGGCCTGCTGGCCGTCCTGCTGGTCTCGAGCGCGCCGGCCGCGGCCGAGCCGCCCATGCTGGGCCTGCCCGCGCCGCCGCAGCCGGCGGCCCTCACGACGCCCGAGGCGGTCGCGCTCGGGCGCAAGCTGTTCCTGGACCGGCGCCTGTCGGGCAACGGCACCATGTCCTGCGCCATGTGCCACGTGCCCGAGCAGGGCTTCGCGCAGAACGGCCTTGCCACGTCCGTGGGCAGCGCGGGCCGCAGCCTGCGCCGCAACGCGCCGACGCTGCTCAACGTCGCCTTCCACGCGCACCTGTTCCATGACGGGCGCGAGACCAGCCTGGAGGCGCAGGCCTGGAGCCCGCTGCTGGCCGAGAACGAGATGGCGAATGCCTCGGCCGGCGACGTGGTCGCGCGCGTTGCCGCTCTGCCGGACTATGCCGGCCGCTTCGAGCGCGCCTTCGCCGGCGCGCCCGTGTCGCGCGCCACGATCGGCCGGGCGCTCGCGGCGTACCAGCGCAGCCTGGTCGCCGGCGGCTCGCGCTTCGACCGCTGGTGGTTCGGCGGCGACAAGAGCGCCATGAGCGACGAGGAGCGGCGGGGCTTCCATCTGTTCCGCTTCCGCGCCGGCTGCGCGCAATGCCACAGCGTCGATGACGATCACGCGCTGTTCACCGACCAGCGCTTCCACAACACCGGCACCGGCCATGACCGCGCCGCGGCGCTCGAGCGGCCGGTGCGCGTCGAGCTCGCGCCCGGGCTCGTCGCCGAGGTGACGCGCGAGGCGCTGCTGCGCTTCGGCGAGAAGCCGGCGGACGACCTCGGGCGCATGGAGGTCACGCGCGATCCGGCGGACCGCTGGAAGTACCGCACGCCGTCGCTACGAAACGTGGCGCTGACGGCGCCCTACATGCACGACGGGTCGCTTGCGACCCTGGAAGAGGTCGTGGCGTTCTACGACCGCGGCGGCGGCGCCGACCCCGACAGGGCCGACTACCTGTTTCCGCTCGGCCTCTCCGACGCGGACAGGCGCGCGCTGGTCGCGTTCCTCAAGACGCTGACGGGATCGAACGTCGGGACGCTGGCGAACGAGGCGCGCAACGCGCCTCAGTGATGCAGGATCTGGCTCAGGAACAGCCGGGTGCGGTCCGACTTCGGGTTCTTGAAGAACTCCTCGGGCTCGTTCTGCTCGACGATCTCGCCGCGGTCCATGAAGATGATGCGGTTGGCGACGGTTCGCGCGAAGCCCATCTCGTGCGTCACCACCAGCATGGTCATGCCTTCCTCGGCCAGGTTGACCATGGTGTCGAGCACCTCCTTGATCATCTCCGGATCGAGCGCCGAGGTCGGCTCGTCGAACAGCATGATCTTCGGGTTCATGCACAGCGAGCGCGCGATCGCCACGCGCTGCTGCTGCCCGCCGGAGAGCTGGCCCGGATACTTCAGCGCCTGCTCGGGAATGCGCACGCGGTTGAGGTACTGCATCGCCACCTCCTCCGCGTCCTTCTTCGGCATCTTCTTGACCCAGATCGGCGCCAGCGTGCAGTTCTCCAGCACGGTCAGGTGCGGGAACAGGTTGAAGTGCTGGAACACCATGCCGACCTCGCGGCGGATGGCGTCGATGTTCTTGACATTGTTGGTCAGCTCCACGCCGTCGACGACGATCGAGCCCTTCTGGTGCTCCTCCAGGCGGTTGATGCAGCGGATCATGGTCGACTTGCCGGAGCCCGACGGGCCGCATACCACGATGCGCTCGCCCTTGTAGACGGTCAGGTTGATGTCCTTGAGCACGTGGAACTCGCCGAACCACTTGTGCATGCCGACGATCTGGATCGCCACTTCGTCCGACTTGGCGCTCTTGAGCGGTCTGGGTGCGACGGCGGCGGTCATGGCGAAGTCTCCCGGCGGAATGGCGGTAGGTCAGGTCTTCTTGTGGCCCGTGTGCAGCTTGCGCTCGAGGCGCAGGCTGTAACGCGACATCGAGAAGCAGAACACGAAGTACAGCAGCGCGGCGAAGGCATAGCCTTCGATCGCGAAGCCCAGCCATTTCGGGTCGGCGTTGCCGAGCTGGATGGCGCCCAGCAGGTCGAACATGCCGATGATGGCGACCAGCGTCGTGTCCTTGAACAGCCCGATGAAGGTGTTGACGATGCTGGGGATCACGTAGCGCAGCGCCTGCGGCAGCACGATCAACGCCATCATCTTGGCGTAGTTGAGGCCCAGCGCCTGCGCCGCCTCGTACTGGCCCTTCGGGATCGCCTGCAGGCCGCCGCGCACGACCTCGGCCATGTAGGCGGCCGAGAACAGCGTCACGCCGATCAGCGCGCGCAGGAGCTTGTCGAAGTTCACGCCCTCGGGCAGGAACAGCGGCAGCATGACCGACGACATGAACAGCACGGTGATCAGCGGCACGCCGCGCCACAACTCGATGAACAGCACACTGAAGGTGCTGACGATCGGCATGGCCGATCGCCGGCCAAGCGCCAGCAGGATGCCCAGCGGCAGCGAAGCGATGATGCCGACCGAGGCGATCAGCAGCGTCAGCGCCAGCCCGCCCCACTTGTCGGTCGGCACGACGCGCCACGGATGCGTGCTCGCCTCCGGCGCGCCGGGCGGGAACTCGACGAACCCGCTGAACATCATGTAGGCGACGACGGGATAGAGCAGGATCACCGCCACGCCGTAGACGGTCTTGTAGGGCAGCCGCTTGATCGCGAGCGGCGCGAACATAACGATCACCAGCACCGCGGCCAGGTCGACGCGCCAGCGCAGGTCGTAGGGATAGAGGCCGTAGGCGTAGCCCCCGATCCAGGCCTTGATGTAGATCCAGCAGGCGCCTTCCTTGCGCGAGCCGTCGGGCAGCTTGCAGTCCTGCGCCTCGCTGCCGGTCCAGATGGCGTCGATGAGCGCCCACTGGATCAGCGGCGGGATCGACAGGTAGAGGATCCACAGCGCGAACAGCGTCAGCAGCGCGTTGAACCACGACGAGAACAGGTTCTCGCGCAGCCAGCCGATGACGCCGACGGTGGCGGCGGGCGGCGGCAGGTCAGCCTTTTGGCCGGCGTCGAGGGCGGTGGTCATCGCCTCACCGCTCCTTCAACGCCATCTTGGTGTTGAACCAGTTCATGAAGACCGAGGTCGTCAGGCTGGTGGTCAGGTACACCGCCATGGTGATGGCGATGCATTCAACCGCCTGGCCGGTCTGGTTCAAGACCGTGCCGGCGAAGACGGCGACGAGGTCGGGATAGGCGATCGCCGTCGCCAGCGACGAGTTCTTCGTGAGGTTGAGGTACTGGCTGGTCAGCGGCGGGATGATGACGCGCATGGCCTGCGGGATGATGACCAGGCGCAGGGTCGGCCCCGGCCGCAAGCCCAGCGCGTAGGAAGCCTCGGTCTGACCGTGGCTCACGGCCATGATGCCGGCGCGCACGTTCTCGGCGATGAAGGCGCCGGTATAGACGACCAGCGCGAAGGCCAGCGACACGAATTCCGGGATCAGCACCATGCCGCCCTGGAAGTTGAAGCCCTGCAGCTTCGGGAAATCGAGGCTGAACGGCACGCCCGTCACCAGCAGCGCCAGCAGCGGCAACCCGAAGATCAGCCCGAGCGAGGTCCACAGGATCGGGAACTGCTGCCCGGTCGCCATCTGGCGCGCGCGGGCCCAGCGATAGACGAAGATGGAGGCGACCACGGCGACGACGAAGGCGACCGGCGTCAGCCAGAACCCTTCCTGGAACACCGGCGCGGGCATGTAGAGGCCGCGGTTGTTGAGGAACACCGCCCCGCCGACGTCGATGCTCTGGCGCGGGCTCGGCGTCGACTTGCCCAGCACCAAGTACCAGAAGATGATCTGCAGCAGCAGCGGGATGTTGCGGATCACCTCGATGTACACGGCCGCCAGCCGCGCGATCAGCCAGTTGCGCGACAGCCGCGCAACGCCCATCACGAAGCCGACGATGGTCGCCAGCACCACGCCGACGGCGGCCACCACCAACGTGTTCAAGAGGCCCACCAGCAGCGCCTGGCCGTAGCTCGACGACGCCTGGTACGGCACCAGGTGCATGATGATGTCGAACCCGGCGGTCGAGCCGAGGAACGCGAAGCCCGAGGCGATGCCGCGCCGCTCGAGGTTCACGTACGTGTTGTGGAATATGTAGGCGCCGAAGCCCACGACCAGGACGAGAAGCACGAGCTGGAAGAAGATCGCGCGATAGCGCGAATCCAGCCAGATCGGCGTATCCGGCGCGCGTGCGGTATCTACTTCCACCGCCATCCCTGTCAACCCCCTCTGCGGGCGCGGATTGGTGCTTGTTGTTCCGTCCCGCGGCAACGGTCGCGTTCCATCCGATACCGGATGTCGGCACCGCCTTCTATCTGCTTGGCCGGTTCAGGCATGCCCGCTCCCCGGCGTCGAACGTCCGGCTCGCGGTCTCGGCCGCGGGATCGCTCCCGCGGCCGATCCCGGCGAGCAGCGTGCCGGACTAGCGGATCGCCCTACCGAATCGGAGGGGCGTACTGCAGGCCGCCCTTGGTCCACAGCGCGTTCACGCCGCGCGAGAGGCCGATCGGCGTCTTCTCGCCGACGTTGCGCTCGTAGCTCTCGCCGTAGTTGCCGACCAGCTTGATGATGTTGTAGGCCCAGTTGTTGTCCAGGCCGATCATCTTGCCGAAGTCGCCCTCGATGCCGAGCATGCGCTTGATCTCGGGGTTGGCCGACTTCTTCATCTCGTCGACGTTCTTCGAGGTGACGCCGAGCTCCTCGGCATTGACCATGGCGAAGAACGACCAGCGGATGATGTCGCCCCAGTTGGCGTCGCCGTGGCGCACCAGTGGCCCGAGCGGCTCCTTCGAGATGACCTCGGGCAGGATCACGTGATCGTTCGGGCTCTTGAGCTTGGTCCGGTCGGCGGCCAGGCCCGAGCGGTCGGTCGTGAACACGTCGCAGCGGCCGGAGTCATAGGCCGCGAGCACCTCGTCGTTCTTCTCGAACGCGACGACCTTGTAGTCCATCTTGTTGGAGCGGAAGAAGTCGGCGAGGTTCAGCTCGGTGGTCGTGCCGGTCTGGGTGCAGACGGTGGCGCCCTTGAGCTCCAGCGCGCTCTTCACGCCGAGCTTCTTCGGTACCATGAATCCCTGGCCGTCATAGAAGTTGACGCCCACGAAATCGAAGCCGAGCTGGGTGTCGCGGCTCATAGTCCAGGTCGTGTTGCGCGCCAGGAAGTCGACCTCGCCCGACTGCAGCGCCGTGAAGCGCTCCTTCGCCGTGGTCGGCACGAACTTCACCCGCTTCGTGTCGCCGAAGATCGCGGCCGACACCGCGCGGCACATTTCGACGTCGAAGCCGGCCCAGTTGCCCTGCGCGTCGGGGTTGGCGAACCCGGGCAGGCTTTGGCTGACGCCGCAGATCACCTGGCCCCGCTTCTTGACCTGCTCGAGCGTCTGTTGCGCCTGGGCGCCACCGGCGGCAATCGCGGTAAGCGCCACGCCAGCGGCGATAAGGCTTAGCTTTTTCATGTCGTTGTCATCCCTGCGTGGTTTGCTGAATCGCCCCGTCCGTTCGGCCGGGGCCGGTTCATCGGCCAGGAGTCGAGACCGCTTCGCTGGAACGAGCGCCCTTTCCCCCGCCGACGGCTCCCTATAGCCGATTTGACGCGATTATGCTCGATCAATCAAGCGTCAACGGTTGCGCGGGCGCGTGGTATACACTGCCCGAACAGACCCGCCGATTTGGGTGCAATGCGGCAAAGCGCCGTGCCCCGCACCCGCCTTAAGAAACCCTTTGGAGAGACGGAAGCCCGACTGCCATGACCCTGCGCAACAACGCCAAGGACGACACCATCATCACCCATGCCGGCCGCGACCCGCATGCCAACTACGGCATCATCAACCCGCCCGTTTACCACGCCTCCACCATCGTCTTCCCGACGGTGCAGGCCATGGAAGAGGCGCAGAAGCGGCGGTTCTTCGCCTATACATACGGGCGGCACGGGACGCCGACGACCAGCGCCCTGGAAGAGGCCGTGGCGCGCCTGGAAGGCGGCTGGCGCGCCATTGCCGTGCCTTCGGGCATGGCGGCCATCGTCGGCGCCATCATGGGGTTCGTGAAGGCGGGCGATCATATCCTCGTGACGGACAACGTCTATGCGCCGACGCGCAAGCACTGCGACGACGTGCTCCGCCGCTTCGGCGTGGAGACGACCTACTACGATCCGCGGATCGGCGCCGGCATCGCCCAGCTGTTCCGGCCCGCGACGAAGCTTGTCTTCACCGAGGCGCCCGGCTCGCACACCTTCGAGATGCCCGACATCCCGGCAATCGCCGCCGCGGCGCACAAGGCCGGCATCAAGGTGCTGATGGACAACACCTGGGCGACGCCGCTGTTCTGCAAGCCGTTCGGGCTCGGCGTCGACGTCGTTGCGCACGCCGCCACGAAATACATCGTCGGACACTCCGACGCGATGCTCGGCATCATCGACTGCACCGAGGAAACCTATCTGACCGTGCGCAATGCCGTCGCCCAGCTCGGCTACAGCGTCGGGCCGGACGACATCTATCTCGGCTTGCGCGGCCTGCGCACGCTCGGCGCGCGGCTGCGCCGGCACCAGGAAACGGCAATGACCCTGGCGCGCTGGCTCAAGGCGCGGCCGGAGGTCGAGCGGGTGCTGTATCCCGCGCTGCCCGACGATCCGGGCCACGCGATCTGGAAGCGCGACATGACCGGCGCCACCGGCCTGTTCGGCGTGGTGCTGAAGCCGTGCTCCAAGAAGGCCGTGGCCGCCATGCTCGACGGCCTGGAATTGTACGGCATGGGCGCGTCCTGGGGCGGCTACGAAAGCCTGATCCTGCCGTCGCACCTCGAGGGCATCCGCACGGCGACGACCTGGCCGGCCCATGGCCGGACGGTGCGCATCCACGCCGGCCTCGAAGATCCGGACGACCTGATCGCCGATCTCGAGTGCGGGTTCGAGCGGTGGCGCGCGGCGGCCTGACGGCGCCGCGCCCGGCGCCGCGTCGCGTGACGGTCTGAGCGGCGGCAACAGGCAACGATCGGGCGAAGGTCTTGCCGCCGCTGCGCCGCCCCGACGGTGGGAATGTCGCCAAATTGAGCATTCCGCGGTCAGCCGATCCATTGCGCGCCGCCCCTATGGACGCGTCGCGGTGCTATTTGCGTGCCAGGCGCTCGTCGCATCGGCCGGAGCGGTCCCGGGCGGGGAAATGGCGGGTTGCCGCCCGGGAGGCGGAACGCTATAAGCCGCCCGGCGATCCGACCTTTACCGGCGCAATCCGCTCATGAACCTGTCCGAATGGCCGCGCGCTGACGGCGACCGCATCGATTTTGCCAGGGAGGCCGCGCGTTGAACGTGCTGCGCGAGAGCTATCTGCGGGCGGTGGCGCTCGCCGAGGAGACCTATCGCGCGTTCCTCGGCTGGTGGGTCGCGACCGCATGCCGGCTGCGCTGGCCCGTCATCGCCGCGTTCGTGATCGCCGCCGGCTACGGCACCTGGTACTCGTCGCAGAATCTCGGCATGAACGTCGACACGGCCGGGATGCTGTCGCGCGAGCTGCCCTGGCAGAAGCGGTCGGACGCGATCAGCAAGGCGTTCCCGCAGTTCTCCGACAACATCCTGGTCGTGATCGACGCGAACACGCCGGACATGGCGGACGACGCGGCCGATGCCGTGGTCGGCTTCATGCGCGAGCGCCCCAAGCTGTTCAAGACCGTCTACGACCCGGAGGGCGACCCGTTCTTCCGCCGCAACGGCCTGCTCTATCTCGACCGGGACGAGCTCAACGACCTTGCCGACAAGCTGGCCGCGGCCCAGCCGGTGCTCGGCTCGCTCAACCAGGACCCGTCGCTGCGCGGCCTGGTCGACATGCTGAACCTCGCCTTCGACGACCTGCTCAAGGGCAACACGCCGCCGGTCGACATGACCGACGCGCTGAACCGCATCGCCGCGGCGATGGAGGCGCAGGCGAAGGGCGAGCCCCGCCCGCTGTCGTGGCGCGAGATCATGCTCGGCCGCGACGCCAAGCCGTCGGAGCTGCGCCGGCTCGTCCTCATCCAGCCCGCCGTCGACTTCGGCTCGCTCACCCCCGCCGGGGACGCGATCGACGCGCTGCGCGAGTTCGCCCGGAGCCGCAACTGGGACGGCAAGCACGGCGTGCGCCTGCGCCTGACGGGATCGGCCGCCCTCGCGCAGGACGAGCTCGGCTCGATCCGCGACCAGATGGGATGGATCAGCCTCCTGTCCTTCGTGACGGTCGTGCTGCTGCTGTGGATCGGGCTTCGCTCGATCCTGCTCGTGCTCGTGACCGCGGTGTGCCTGACGGTGGGGCTCGGCCTGACGACGTGGTTCGCGACCGTGGCGATCGGAAGCCTGAACCTGCTGTCGGTCGCGTTCGCCGTGCTGTTCATCGGGCTCAGCGACGACTTCGGCGCCCATTTCACGCTGCGCTACAAGGAGGAACTGGCCACCGGCAAGCCGCGGCGCGACGCGCTCCGGGCGACCGGTGAAACCAACGGCGGCGCGCTGACGCTGTGCGCCGTGACCGCCGCGATCAGCTTCTTCTCGTTCCTGCCGACCGACTACAAGGGCGTCGCCGAGCTCGGGCTAATCGCCGGCGCCGGCATGTTCGTCGCGCTGATCGTGAACCTGACCCTGCTGCCGGCGATCCTGTCGCTGCTGCCGCTCAAGGTGATACCGCCGCCGGCCGCGGCCGTGTCGAAGCCGGTGGTCGAGAGCATCGTCGAGCGCCGCCCGCGCCAGATCGTGATCGCGGCGACGATCTTCTGCCTCGGCGCGATCGTCCTGCTGCCCATGGCCCGCTTCGATGCCGATCCGCTCAAGATGAAGGATCCGAAGGCGGAATCGGTGCAGGCCGTCTTCGACCTGGCGGCCGACGCCACGTTCGGGCCCTACGACCTCGTGATCCTGGCGCAGGACCTCAAGGAGGCCGAAGCGGTCGCCCAGCGCCTCAAGACGCTGCCCCAGGTCGACTCGGTGCTGACCTTGTCCAGCTTCGTGCCGTCCGACCAGAAGGAGAAGCTCGGCATCATCGCCGACATCTCGCTGTTCCTCACGCCGCTGCTGGTCGACCAGGCACGCAAGGCGCCGCCGACGCACGCGGATCGCCGGTCCGCGCTGTCGTCGCTGAAGCAGCGCCTCGATGCGCTCGGCGTCCGCCAGCTGCCGCCGGCGCTGACCCAGGCGGTCCGCCGGCTTGCGACCGCGATCGGCCGGCAGAACACGTCCGAGGCCGGGCTGGCGGAGCTCGAGCGTCGCCTGGTCGGCGCGCTGCCGCAACGGCTCGTGGCGCTGCGCGACTCGATGGCGGCGCGGCCCGTGACGCTCGCCGACCTGCCGGAGGACGTGCGCGTGCGCCAGATCGCCGCCGACGGCCGCGCGCGCGTCCAGGTCTTCCCCAAGAAGAAGCTGATCGACATCGCCGACCTGCGCGAGTTCGTGGGTCTCATCCTGCGCCATGAGCCGCGCGCCACGGGAACGGCGGTGACCGTCGTCCTCGCCGGCGACGCCGTGATCAAATCCTTCCACGTCGCGGCCGGCCTGTCGCTGGTCGGCATCGTCGGTCTGCTCATGGTCCTGTTGGGCAACTGGCGCGATTCCGCGCTCGTGCTGCTGCCGCTCGTCCTGGCCGGCATCCTGACCGCGGGCCTCACCGTGCTGCTCGGGCTCGACTTCAACTTCGCCAACATCGTCGTGCTGCCGCTGATGGTCGGCCTCGGCGTCGCCAGCGGAATCCACCTGGTCCTGCGGGACCGCGAGATCGCCGAGGGCCAGTCCGTGCTCGAGACCAGCACGCCGCGCGCGGTGATCGTCAGCGCGCTGACCACCATCTCCTCGTTCGGCACGCTGATGCTGTCGGGCCATCGCGGCGTCGCCAGCATGGGGATCTTCCTGACCATCGGCATCGGCCTCAACCTGGTGGTCACGCTGGTCGTCCTGCCGGCGCTGCTGGCGCTGCGCCACCAGCACCGCGCGCGGCTGGCGGCGCGGCGCGTGCCGGCGCCGGTCGCCGCGCAGTAGCGGGCGGATGCACCACGCCGCCGCCCCAGCGTCCGTTTTGGCGCGGCCCGAGCGCGCCTTCCCGCTGGTCCGACACGTCTCGGTGCCGCTGTCGCGCGTGCTGGCGCGCCTGCCCGTCACGCCGAACCAGATCACCACGGTCTCGCTGGCGGCGGCGCTGGGCGCCGCCTGGTGCTTCGCCGATCCCGGCTATGGCGCTCAGCTGGCCGGCGCGCTCTTGTTCCTCGCCTTCTACGTGCTGGACAATTGCGACGGCGAGATCGCGCGCGCCAAGGGCCTGTCGACGCGCTTCGGCCTCTACTACGACACGTTCGTCGACTGGATCGGCCATGCCGCGCTGTTCGTCGGGCTCGGCATCGGCGCGGCGGCGCTGTGGGACGCCGCCTGGTGGTTCTGGCTCGGCGTCGCCGGCGCCGCCGGCGGCACGGTCAACTACTTCCTCGGCCTCGCGATGGACTTGAGCGCCGGCGGCGCCAAGGACACGGCGAGCGCGCCGCCGCCGGAGCGAACGGCGCCGCCGCGCCTGATCGACACGCTCGGCTACGTGCTGCGCGAGCTGACCCGCGCCGACTTCTGCTTCATCCTGCTGGCGCTCGCGCTCGCCGGCTGGGCCTGGGCGCTGCTGCCGGCGGCAGCCCTCGGCGCCCAGGCCTATTGGCTCGCCGCATTCATCAAGGGCGTGCGCGAGCACCACGTCTGACATGATCGCCGGGATGTCCCCTGCCAGAGCACGTGATTGACCGGATGTGGTCCCGCGGCGGCATAGTGAGACGCATTGCCCTGGAATTTTGACAAGCTTAGCGAATCGGTTAAGGATGCGCCGCTCGATTCATGTGCCATGCGGATGGAAGGGTGCCATGTCGCGCCAATTGCAGCAGCTGTTGAAGCGGGCTCGCGTAGTCAAGATGACGGCGAGGCAGCGCGAGGCGCAACGCCGCAGCTTTGCGTATGGCAACGCGAACATAGAGAACCCACGTGTTACCAAGCAGACCGTGGCCCGAGAGGCGGTCCGCTTGAAGAGACATGGCTAGCAGGAAAGGGGGCGACCGCCATAGCCGCGCGGCCGCCCCAACCCTGATCCGAGATCCGTCCAAGCGCGCTCGCCGAGAAGCACGAAACTCGCTCCGCCAATTCGATTTGGCCGCTTCGATCGTCGAAGATTATTTGGAAAAGCGACGGCGGTACCGGCTGAGTACGTCGCATGTCCTCCAGCTCCACAAAGTGGCACTGGAGGGCATCAGCCTGTTCGCCGGTACCTTTCGCAATACGCCGATAAGGATTGGACGTAGCGCGCACTCGCCACCGGACGCACACCTTGTGCCTTATCTGGTTCAGGAGATGTGCGACTACGTCAATTCCAATTGGCGGCGCAGTGCGCTCCACCTGTGCGCATACGTCATGTGGCGAATGAACTGGATTCACCCGTTCACCGACGGGAACGGCCGAACATCGAGGATCACGGCGTACATGGTGTTGTGTCTGAGACTGGGTTACGTCGTACCAGGCGAAGAGACCATTCCGGAGCAGATTGCGGCAAACAAGCAACCCTACTATCAGGCGCTGGAAACGGCCGACAAAGCCTGGAAGCGTGGCAAAGTGAACGTCTCTGCCATGACGAGAATGCTGGACGCGATGTTGGCCAAGCAGCTTCTCTCGATTCACAACCGGGCGACAGGCAAGCGCAGTCAGCGTAGCAGGCGCAAGCT
>JAKLKW010000145.1 GCA_023150455.1 Alphaproteobacteria bacterium
GTCGGCCACGAGCCCGGCATCGATCGCGCGGCCGAGCGAGCCCACGCCGGCGATCACCGCCACGCCGACCGCAAGGCAGGCGAGGAAGACGCGGAAGCCCTCGAGGCCGCCGCGCAACTCGCGCCGCGCAAGCATGAGCGCGAGGCGGATCATGCCCGAAGCATCACCGCGACACCGCGCGGCGCGGCGCGGGCGCGACGCGCGTGTCCTCCGCGACCATGCCGTCGCTCAAGCGCACGATGCGCTCGCAGCGGCCGGCCAGGTCGGGGTCGTGCGTGATCAGCAGCAGCGACGTGCCGTGGCGCTGGCGCAGCTCGAACATCAGGTCGATCACGTGCTCGCCGGTCGCGCGGTCGAGGTTGCCGGTCGGCTCGTCCGCCAGCAGCAGGCGCGGATGCACGGCGAAGGCGCGGGCGAGCGCCGTGCGCTGCTGCTCGCCGCCGGAGAGCTGGCCCGGGTAGTGGCCGAGGCGGTGGCCGAGACCGACCGCCTGCAGCGCCTCGCGCGCGCGGTCGAAGGCGTCGCCGCGCCCGGCGAACTCGAGCGGGATGGCGACGTTCTCGAGCGCCGTCATGGTCGGCACCAGGTGGAAGGCCTGGAACACGATGCCGACATGGTCGCGGCGGAAGCGCGCGAGCGCGTCCTCGTCCAGCCGGCCGAGATCGGATCCTGCGACCAGCACGCGGCCGGTGCTCGGCCGCTCGAGCCCCGCCGCCACCATCATCAGGGTCGACTTGCCCGACCCCGACGGACCCACGATGCCGACGGTCTCGCCCGCGGCGACATCCAGGCTGATGCCGCGCAGGATGTTGACCGCACCGCTGGCGCTCGCCAGTGTTAGGTGAACATCCTCCAGACGGACAATGGATTGGTTCGACGTGGACGCTGAGATCATGAAGGTCGGCCGCTCCGAGGGGCTGCGGCGAACGCGCAAGGGGCCGGCCGCCGCTGTGCGATATGGCGCGCGGGCTTGGTTTGTCAATGCGTTGGCCATCGGGCTCACGCTCATTTCACTCGTTTTGGCGCCGGATTCCGCCGCCGGCTCCGCGGAAGTACGGGTCCTGGCGCTGGGCGACAGCCTGACCGCGGGTTACGGCCTGCCGCCGGGCCAGGGCTTCGCCGACCAGCTCGAGCGCGCCCTGCGGGCGAAGGGGATCGAAGCGCGGGTGCTGAACGGCGGCGTCTCGGGCGACACCACGGCGGGAGGACTGGCACGGCTGGATTGGGCGCTCGCCGACAGGCCGGACGTCGCCATCGTCGAGCTGGGCGCCAACGACATGCTGCGCGGGCTCGACCCGCAGGCGGCCGAGAAGAACCTCGACCGGATCCTGGCCAGGCTGAAATCCGCGGGCGTCCCGGCGCTGCTCGCCGGCATGCGCTCGCTCACCAACTGGGGCGCCGACTATGCCAATCGGTTCGAGCGGATCTATCCGGACCTGGCCCGGCGCTACGGCATCGATCTCTATCCCTTCTTCCTCGAGGGCGTGATCCAGGTGCCCGCGCTGATGCTGCAGGACGGGCTGCACCCCAACGCGCGCGGCGTGTCGGTGATCGTCGCGCGCATCCTGCCGCAGGTCGAGCGCCTGATCGCGGCCGCGCGCAAGCCGGGCTGACCGCATGCGCGATATCCGCCTGGCGCACACGGCGGTGCCGGACTGGCGCGCGGGCCTCGGCCATTGCGTCGCCCAGCTCGGGAAGCTGACGGAGGAGCACCGGCTGGGATTCCTCTACGTCGCCGACAAGTTCGCGGGATCGCTCGGCGACATCGCCGCCGTGCTCGGCGAGGTGACGCGCGTGCGCGACTGGGTCGGCACCGCCAGCATCGGCATCTGCGCCACCGGCCGCGAGTATTTCGACGAGCCGGCGCTGGCGATGCTGGTGGCGGCCGCCGACCCCGACGAGTACCGCCTGCTGCCGTCGCTGCAGCACGACACGCGCCCGATGAAGCAGGCGCATGGCGCGTGGATCGAACGGCAGCACCCGGCGCTGGCGTTGGTGCATGCCGATCCGCGCGCCGAGGCCGTGCCGGCGGTGGTCAGGAGCCTGGGCGACGAGATCGGTTTCGTCGTCGGCGGGCTGACCGCCTCGCGCGGCGGCGGCTTCCCGCAGCTCGCCGGCAAGGTGACCGAGGGCGGCGTCTCGGGCGTGCTGTTCGCCGGCGGCGTGGCGGTGGCCACGGGGCTGAGCCAGGGCTGCTCGCCGATCGGCCCGGTGCGGCGCATCACCGACTGCCACGACAACGTGATCGTCGGCATCGACGAGCAGCCGGCGCTGGAGGTGTTCAAGCAGGACATCGGCGAGCTCCTGGCGCGCGACCTGCGCAAGGTCGCGGGCTACATCCACGCCGCCCTGCCCGTGCCCGGCTCGGACACCGGCGACTACCTCGTGCGCAACCTGACGGGCATCGATCCGCAGCACGGTCTGCTGGCGATCGGCGCCGAGGTCGAGGTGGACGATCCGATCCTGTTCGTGCGCCGCGACCGCGGCGCGGCGGAGCAGGACCTGAGCCGCATGCTGCGCCAGCTCAGGGCGCGCGCGAAGGCCAGGCCGCAGGCGGGCATCTACGTGTCGTGCCTGGCGCGCGGGCCGAACCTGTTCGGCCCGGAGTCGCAGGAGCTGCGCCGTATCCGCGACGAGCTGGGCGAGTTCCCGCTCGTCGGCTTCTTCGCCAATGGCGAGATCTCGCACAACCGGCTATACGGCTACACCGGTGTCCTGACCCTGTTCCTCTGAGCCCCCGCCCCGCGCCGCCCGCCGTCCAGCCCCGTCGGAGCCCCCATGCAGTACCGCAGCCTCGGCCGCAGCGGCATCTCGGTATCGTCCGTGTGCCTCGGCACCATGACCTTCGGCGAGCAGACCGACGCGGCCGAGGCGCATCGCCAGCTCGACCGCGCGCGCGACGCCGGCGTCGACTTCCTCGACGCGGCCGAGGTCTATCCGGTGCCGACCCAGGCCCGCACCTATGGCGAGACCGAGCAGATCATCGGCACGTGGCTGAAGGCGCGCGGCGGGCGCGACAAGGTGATCGTCGCGACCAAGGTCGCCGGCGGCGGCCATCGCCTCGCCCATATCCGCGACGGCAAGCCGCGGCTGGATCGAAAGAACATCACCGCGGCGCTCGAGGCCAGCCTGAAACGGCTCCAGACCGACCATGTCGACCTCTACCAGCTTCATTCGCCCGACCGCGCCACCAACACGTTCGAGCACATGGGCTACGCGCACAAGCCCGACGACGACCCGGTGCCGATCGCGGAGACGCTCGGCGCGCTCGGCGACCTGGTGCGCGCCGGCAAGATCCGCGCGGTGGGCGTGTCGAACGAGACGCCCTGGGGCGTCATGACCTTCCTCAACGCCGCCGCCGCCGACCCGTCGCTCCCGCGCATCGCCGCGATCCAGAACCCGTACAGCCTGGTCAACCGCCTGTTCGACGTCGGTCTGGCGGAGATGGCGATCAAGGAGGATTGCCCGCTGATCGGCTATTCTCCCCTTGGCTTCGGCACGCTGACCGGCAAGTATCTGGGCGGCGCGCGGCCGCCCAAGGCGCGGCTGACCGAGTACACGAACTGGCCGCGCTATCTCTGGCCGCGCGCCGTGGAGGCGCAAGGTTCCTATGCCGCCCTGGCCCGCAGGCACGGGCTGTCGCCGACCGCGCTGGCGCTCGGCTTCGCCGCCTCGCGGCCGTTCATGGCCTCGGTCATCATGGGCGCGCGCACCGCGGCGCAGCTGGACGAGGACCTGGAGCTGATCGAGCGAACCAAGCTCAAGCCGGAGGTGCTGGCCGAGATCGACGCCATCCATGCCATGAACCCGAACCCGGTCCTGAAATAGGCCGGTTCGCCCCTCTCTCCGTTCGAGCACGAGCCCCGGCATGATCCGACTGTTCGTCGGCCTTTCGCTGCCTTTGGAGGTCCGCCAGCGCCTGGCGGCCATGAGCGGCGGCGTGCCCGGCGCCCGCTGGGAGCCGGAGGAGAACTTCCACCTGACGCTGCGCTTCATCGGCGACGTCGAGCACGGCCAGGCCGACGACATCCACGGCGAGCTTTCGCGCCTGCGCATGCCGGCCTTCGAGATCGGCCTCAGCGCCATCGACTATTTCGGCGCCGGCGACAAGGCGCGCGTGCTCTATGTCGGGGTCGACCGGAACGAGCTGCTCATGCGCCTGCAGGCCAAGATCGACAATGCCGTGCAGCGCGCCGGCCTGCCGCGCGAGGCGCGCAAGTTCCGCCCGCACGTCACGCTGGCGCGCCTACGCGACGCGCCGGTGCAGCGCCTGGCCGCGTTCCGCGAGGCCTACAACCTGTTCCGCGCCGGCCCGATCCCGGTCAAGGAGTTCGGCCTCTACTCGAGCCATCCCGGCAAGGGCAACGCGGTCTACCACGAGGAGGCGAGCTACCCGCTGGACGGCGGGTGAGGCGCTCAGCACCCGAACCGCGCCACGATGCGCTCGACCCGGCCGACATAGAAGCCGCCGAACAGGCGGACATGCACGAGCAGCGGCCAGAGGTTGTAGAGATCGCGCCGCACCTCGCGGAAGCCCGGCGCGATCGGCGCTACCTCGGCGTAGCCGGCAAGGAAGTCCTCGCCAAGACCGGCGAACAGGCCGGCAAAGGCGAGGTCCATCTCCGGATGGCCCCAATAGATCGCCGGGTCGATGAAGGCG
This sequence comes from Alphaproteobacteria bacterium, assembly GCA_023150455.1. Taxonomy (GTDB): domain Bacteria; phylum Pseudomonadota; class Alphaproteobacteria; order JAEULC01; family JAEULC01; genus JAEULC01. The sequence goes on from JAKLKW010000145.1 coordinate 4,661, forward strand.
GCGACCCGGCCGCGCCTTCCTGGCGCGCGTCGATCCGCGCGCCCGACATCTGATTTGGCGGCCGGATCAGCGGCCGCCAGCACGTTGCCCGGCCAGAGATCGCCGTGCAGCAGCGCCGGATGCGCCGGCTCCTGGACCAGGTCGTCCAGCCGCGCCGCCAGCGCGTCGATCCGCCCGCGCAGCTTCGCCGGCAATCGGCCGGCGCGGTGCGCCTGGTCCGCCATGTGCAGCAGGCGATGATCGCGGAAGAACGGCAGCCAGCGCCCGGCCCCGGGATTCGGCTGCGGCAGCGGGCCGATCACCGTGTCGCGCTCGAAGCCGAACCGCGGGCCGCGCACGGCGTGCAACGCCGCGACGAGCCGGCCGGCCTCGCGCTCGCCGGCGCGCGCCAGGCCGCCGTCGTGCTCGATGTATTCCAGCACCAGCAGCCGGCCGTCGCCATGCAGCACGTCCGGCACCGGCAATCCGCCGTGCCGGCGCAGGTAGCGCAGCATGAAGGCCTCGCATTCCAGCCCGCCCTCGGCGGACCACTTCACCGCCGCGCGCGTGCCGTCGGCGAACTCGGCGCGATACACCTCGGCGATGCAGCCGCCGCTCATCGGCGCGAGGCGGAGCGGAGCGCGCCCGAGCGCGGCCGCCAGCGCATCGCGCGCTTCCCCGCTCACGCCGGGCCCCGGCTCAGCGCCTCCAGAAGGCCGCGCGCGCCCAGCTCGATCAGGTCGAGCGCCGCCTCGAACTCGGCCTCGCCGCCGTAGTACGGGTCGGGCACGTCGCGCAGGCCGGCGCGCGGGGCGTAGTCGAGGAGCAGGCGCAGCCGGGCATGCTGCGCCCGGGGCGCCTGGCGCTGCATCAGGCGGAGATGCCCGCGGTCCATCGCCAGCAGCAGGTCGAAGCGCGTGAAGTCCTCGGGCCGCAGCTGGCGCGCGCGCAGGTCCGAGAGGTCGTAGCCGCGCCGGAGCGCCGCGGCGCAGGAGCGCTCGTCCGGCGGGTCGCCGATGTGATAGCCGTGCGTGCCGGCCGAATCGGTGTGGAAGCGCTCCGCCAGCCCGGCCCGCCGCGCGATGGCGCGGAACACGCCCTCGGCCGTCGGCGAGCGGCAGATGTTGCCGGTGCAGACGAACAGCAGGCCGGTGCGGCGGTCGGGCGCGGATTTGCTCATCGCGGGCACGGGATCGGCGCTATCATGCGCGAGATTTCTGCCACGCTGTCGAAGCACGAGCAAAGCGTCCGCGCAAGGGGCATATCCGGTTCGACCATGTCCGAGCCTTCCATCGTCATCCTGACCGGCGCCGGCATCTCCAAGGAGTCCGGGCTCGACACGTTCCGCGACAAGGACGGCATCTGGGCGCGCGTGCGGCTGGAGGACGTCGCCACGCCGGAAGGCTTCGCGCGCGATCCCAGGCGCGTGCACGAATTCTACAACGCGCGGCGGCGCGGGCTGCTCAACCCCAACATCACGCCCAACGCGGCGCACGCGGCGCTGGCGGAGTTGGAGCAGAGGCGGCCAGGCGACGTTCTGCTGGTGACGCAGAACATCGACAACCTGCATGAGCGCGCCGGCTCCAGGAACCTGATCCACATGCACGGCGAGATGCTGAAGGCACGCTGCGCGCGCTGCGACGACGTGCGCGACTGGACTTCGGACCTCTCGGTCGAGCTCGCCTGCGCTGCCTGCGGGCGGACGGGCGGCATGCGCCCGCATGTCGTGTGGTTCGGCGAGATGCCGTTCGAGATGGACCGCATCTACGCCGCGCTGGCGCGCTGCAAGCTGTTCGTCTCCATCGGCACCTCCGGCAACGTCTATCCGGCGGCGGGTTTCGTGGCCGAGGCGCGCGCCGCGCGGGCGCACACGGTCGAATTGAACCTGGAGCCGTCGGAAGGCGCCACGCTGTTCGCCGAGGCGGTCTACGGCCCCGCCTCCGTCATCGTGCCCGACCATGTCCGCAAGATCCTCGGCGCGGCTTGAAGCCGCGATGGAAGAGGCGCGCGGCTGCATGCTGTGCGCCAAGGTCCTGCCGCTCGGGCCGCGGCCGGTGTTCCGCCTGGGCCGCGGTGCGCGGCTGCTGATCGTGGGCCAGGCGCCGGGCACGAAGGTGCACGAGACCGGCCTGCCCTGGAACGACCGTTCGGGCGACCGCCTCCGGCAATGGATGGCGATCGAGCGCGAGACGTTCTACGACGCCGAGCGCATCGCCATCCTGCCGATGGGCCTGTGCTATCCGGGCCGCCTGAAGCAGGGCGGCGATGCGCCGCCGCGGCCGGAATGCGCGCCGCTCTGGCACAAGCGGCTGACCGCCCTGCTGCCGCGGATCGAGCTGGTGCTGCTGGTCGGCAGCTATGCCCAGGCCTACTACCTCGACCGCGCGCGCGGCGCGACCATGACCGAGACGGTGCGCGACTTCCGCCGCCACCTCCCGCGCTTCCTGCCCCTGCCGCACCCGAGCTGGCGCACCACGGCCTGGGAACGCAAGAACCCCTGGTTCGGCGCGGAGGTGCTGCCGGTGCTTCGGGCGGCGGTCGGGCGGCTCATTGGGTAGCGGCGGCGCGATCGCCCCCTGAGCTTGCCGAAGGGCGAGCTTCCTTCCCGCTATAGCCAGACGCCCTTGTCCATCAGCAGCGCCGTGTATTCCTTATAGGTCATGCCGAGCTCCTGCGCCCGCGCAAGGCGCAGGCGGACGACCTCGATCGGCGGGGTCTTCCAGGCGCGTTCATGCGCCTTCTTCCAGCAATGGCGCGACCAGTTCGGCGCGTCGTCCAGCGGCGGGCCGTTGTTGTGGCCGATGCGGATGCGGGGATTGGGCTCGCCCTCGTCGAAATAGACGAAGAATGGCGCAAGATTGGGCAGTTTGCTCCAATCCTGGGCAAGGAATCGGCGGCGGCGGTCGTAGCGATCCCCCATGCCGCCGATTCTAGCAAGCGCCGGACCGAATCAAAGCCCGGACCGCCTCAAAGACCGGCCAGCCGCTTGAGCTCGGCGATGTTCCAGTTGCGCATGGTGGCGATCATCGGGTCGGCGCTCTGGACGTTGATGCCCTCGACCTGCAGCAGGATGCGATTGCCGACCAGGACCGAGACCTCGCCGCCGCGCTGCTGCGGATCGTAGGCGACGACCGCGTCCTGCTCGCCGATCTTGATGCGCCTGACGGTCTGCGGCACGCCCTGGGGCAGCTGCGGCCCGAACAGCGGCGCCATCGAGCGCGCGGCGTCGCTGTCCATGACGATGCGCGCGTTCATGCGCCCCTGGCCGTTGGTCTGGCGATAGTCGCGCGCCGCCGGGGGCGAGCCGCCCATCAGCGCCAGGCGCTGCGGGTCGGGCGGCTCGACCGTCCAGCCCTGCGGCGCGCCGGGCAGCGTGACGCCATAGCGCTGGCCCAGCTGGTCGTAGATCGCGTCGATCGCGGCCGAGAGCTCGTCCGCCGACTGCAGCAGCTTGCCGGACTGGTAGAGCTGGCGCGCCGTGTCGATGTGCCGCGTCGTGCCGGCCGTGGCGGGCGTCGCCACCGCCGGGGCCGGCGGCTTGGCCTTCGCTTGCGGCTGCGCCGGCGCGGGCGGCTTCGGCGCTTGCGGCGGGGCGGGCGGCTGCGGTTGCTGCTGCGCCCCGGCGCCGCCGCAGACGAGCAGCGCCGACAACAGCAGAACGCCGAGACCGGAACCACGGACACGAAGACTCATCGCGGGACTCCTTCCGCTTCGTTGCAACGACTTGTCCCCCGGAACACCCTGCGCGGCGGCCGCATCGTCGGGAACGCCGATCAGCCCGCCGCCTCGCGCTCGATCGCCTCCATGTCGGCATCGGACAGGCCGAAATGGTGGCCGATCTCGTGGATCATGACGTGCCGGATCAGACGCGGCAAGTCCTCGCCCGTCTCGCACCAGTAGTCGAGCAGCGGCCGGCGATAGAGGAAGATCATGTCGGGCTCGCGCGGCAGGTCGCTCACGCTCTTGCGGTCGATCGACACCCCGCGATAGAGGCCCATCAGGTCGAACGGCGACTCCAGCTCCATCTCGCGCTCGGTCTCCTCGTCGGGAAAATCCTCGACCCGGACGATCACGTCGCCCACGGCGAGCCGGAAGCGCGTCGGCAGCGATTCATAGGCGGAAAGCGCCATCTCCTCGATCTCCTCGAGGCTCGGCGCGGTCGACCAGCGTCTGCGCGGCTCGGCCATGGGCCGCGAGCTTAGCGCCGCGCGGTTCGCCCGGCTACAGTGGCGACGCTCGCGCCCGCGAGCACGAGCGCGCCGCCGGTGACGAGATCGAGGCCGATCGGCTCGCCAAGCCAGAGCGCCGAGATCGCGACGCCGACGACGGGCGTCGCGAGGAAGCCGAGGGACGAGGCTACCGCCGGGATCAGGCTCGCGGCCGAGGTCGCCGCCCAGGTGATGACGGGACCCGCGAACAGGCCGACATAGGCGAGCGGCAGAAGGGCGCGCGCGGTCGGCGCGATGAAGCCCGCGGGCTCGATCGTGAAGGCGAGCGGCAGCAGCAGGACGAAGGCGAACAGCATCTGCCAGGGCATGACCTGCAGCGGCGTCAGGTGCCAGCGATGGAAGCGGCTGTGCAGGATGGCGAGCGCCCAGGCCAGCGCCGCGCCGATCAGGTAGACGTGACCGAGCAGCGCCTCGGCGCTGCGTGCGTCGCGGCCGCTCGAGCTCCCTGCGGCCGGCGCCAGCAGCACGGCGACGCCGCAAAGGCCGAGCAGGACGCCCATGAGCTGGCGCCGGCGCGGCCATTCGCCGATGAGCGGCCCGGCCAGCGGCACGATCCAGAGCGTCGTCGTGTAGGCGAGCACGACCGAGCGCCCGGCCGGCAGCAGCTTGAGACCGAGATGGGTCAGGGTGAAGAAGGCGCAAAGCTGCAGGCCGCCGATCGACAGGATGATCGGCAGGTCGGCGCGCGCCGGCCGCCTGAGCCTGCCGAGCGCCGCCAGCAGCACGAAGGCGGCGACGGCGCTCAGCGCCGCGCGGCCGGCGGCGAACCAGACCGGCGTGGCGTCGGCGAGCCCGTGCTTCATGACCGGCCAGGCCGAGCCGGCGGCGAGCACCGCGAGCGCCAGCAGCCCCGCCGCCTTCCAGACCTGGCTCATCCGCGCCTGTCCCCCGCCCCGCCCGCCGGAGACTAGGCCGGCCCTGGTCATCGGCATAGCGATTTGCTTAGATGAAACCCATCGGGAAGCTCGATGGGCAGAACCATGGCGGAACTCGAGATCGGCCTGCTGCGCAGCTTCGTCGAGATCGCCGCGTGCGGCGGGTTCGGCCGCGCGGCGCGGCGCTTGAACCGCACGCAGTCGACCGTCAGCCTGCACATGCGCCGGCTCGAGCAGGCGGCCGGCGCGCGCCTGATCGAGCGCGGGCCGCGCCACTTCGCCCTCACCGAGGCCGGCCGCATGCTGCTGGAAGACGCTGAGCGCCTGCTGGCGCAGCACGACCAGTGCCTGGCGCGGCTGCGCGGGCCGACCCTGGCGGGCGCGCTGAGCGTGGGCGTCAGCGAGGACTTCGTCGGCCGGCAGACGCCGCGCATCCTGGCGTCCTTCACCCTGGCGCATCCCGGCGTGAGGCTCGAGGTGCGCGCAGGGCTCGCCGGGGCGATGCGCCGCGCGCTGAAGCAGGGCGAGGTCGACCTTCTGGTCGCGCGCCGCCTTGCCGGGGCGCGCGACGGCGGAAGGCCGCTCTGGCGCGAGCAACTCGTCTGGGTCGCCGGCGCGGCCGAGGCGGCCGCCGCGCCCGTCATTCCGCTGGTCGTGTTCGGCGAAGGCTGCCTCTACCGCGCCGCGGCGCTCGCCGCGCTGAAGCGCGCGGGCCGGCGCTGGCGCATCGCCTTCACCGGCTCGGGCCTGGCCGGCGTGCAGTCCGCCGTCATCGCCGGGCTCGGCGTGAGCGTGCTGGGACGCAGCGCCGTGCTGCCGGGCATGCGCGTGCCGGCAGCGGCGGACGGGCTTCCGCCACTGCCGGAAACCGAGATCGCGCTCTATTGTCGGGCCCGGCCGAACGCAGCGCTCGCCGCCCTGGCACGGCTGGTCGAGGAGCGCTTCGTGCCCCCGCAGGCGCGCGACGATCTGCGCGCCCTCTTCTGAGTCGGCACCCTTTGCCGGAGCTCGGGAGGACCGGCGGCGAACCGAGCGGGGCGCAAAATGCAGACGCGCCGCGCAGGCATGCCGGCGCGCTGACGCAGTCTACTTCGCCTGCATGCGAAGGGCGCCGTCCAGGCGCACGACCTCGCCGTTCAGCATCACGTTCTCGATCATGTGCATGGCGAGCCGCGCGTATTCGTGCGGATGGCCGAAGCGGGCGGGGAACGGCACCGTGGCGGCCAGGCTGTCCTGCACGTTCGGCGGCATGTTGAGCAAGAGCGGCGTCGCGATCAGGCCGGGCGCGATGGTCAGCACGCGGATCCCCGTGCGCGCGAACTCGCGCGCCGCGGGCAGCGTGAGGCCGACAACCCCGCCCTTGGAGGCCGCATAGGCCGCCTGGCCGATCTGACCCTCGTAGGCGGCGACCGAGGCGGTCATGACGATCACGCCGCGCTCGCCGTCCTCGAGCGCCGGCAGGCCCGACATGTCGGCGGCCGCCAGCCGCATGATGTTGAAGCTGCCGATGAGGTTGACGCGGATCACGCGCTCGAACGCGTCGAGCTTCATCGGGCCCTCCTTGCCGACGATGCGCGCCGCCGGCGCGATGCCGGCGCAGCACACGGCGATGCGCGCGGCCCCGTGCGCGTCGCGCGCCCTGGCGACCGCCGCCTCGGCGCTGGCGGCGTCGCCGACGTCGCAGGTGACGGCCAGCCCGCCGATCTCCTGGGCGACCTTGCGCGCGGCCTCCTCCGCCAGGTCGAGCACCGCCACCTTGGCGCCGGCGCGCGCGAGAAAGCGCGCCGTCTCGGCCCCCAGGCCCGATCCGCCGCCCGAAACGATCGCCGCATGGCCCTTGACGTTCATTTCCCGGTTCCCCTTGTCCGTCGTGCTGGTTCGGCGGGCGGTTCTAGCAAATCGGGCGCGTCCTTGCGACAGGAGGTTGGGCTGCCTATGTTCAGTGGCCATGATCCGAACCGCGCACGATTTCGCCGCCCGCATCGCCGCCGACGAGGCCGGCGTCGGGGCGCGCTTCTTCGCCAAGCTCAGGCGCGTGCCGGGCGTGGTGCCGTTCGCGGGCGAGGCGCTCGCCGCCTTCTATTGCGCGACCGACCGGGCGACGCCCGCCTGGGTCAAGGCGACGCTCCTGGGCGCGCTCGCCTATTTCATCGCGCCGGCCGACAGCATCCCCGATTTCATCGCCGCGCTGGGCTACACCGACGACGCCGCCGTTCTGCTGGGCGCGGTCAAGGCCGTCAGCTCGCATATCCGTCCCGAGCATCGCGCGCGCGCCGAGGCGTTCCTCGCGGACGCCGGTTGAGTCCCCTTGCCCGCGCTTCGCGCGGGAGAGGAAAGCGCTACCGCGCGATGTAGTCGAAATTCTCCTTGATGCGCCAGCGCCCGTCCTTGCCGCAGGCGAGCACGTAGGATTCCTGCACGTCGGTCTCGACGATGCGCCGTCCGGTCTTGAGCGTGAACTCCATCGTGTACTTGTTGCGCACGAAGGCGAGCCTTCCGTCGACCCGCTCGACCACCGGATCGGTGCGCCCGACCTCGACCCGGGCGAGGCGGCCGAACAGGCCGCGGCGCTGCTGCAGGATCTGCTTGCGGTCGCGCTGGATCTTGCCGGCGACCTGGAACGCGTCCTCGGTCCAGCTGTCGGCATAGAGGTCGAAGTCGAGCGTCGACCAGGCGCGGAAGAGCCGGTCGATGGGCCCGCGCACCCGCTCCGGCGCGTCGCCGCACGGATGCGCGGCCGGCAGGGGCGCCGGCGGCGCGGGCTGCGCGGCGCCCGCGCGGTGCAGGTAGACGCGCGAGGGCAGCGGCGACAGCGACACCCAGGGGATCTGCTGGCCGCGCGTGCGGCGCTGCACCTCGAGGCCGGCCTCGTTGAACATCTCCAGCACGGTGAGCTCGGGCCGGCGCATCGCCTGGACCAGCGCCTCGGTGTAAGGGCTGTTGGCGCCGGCGCCGTCCATCGCCACGTTGCCGGGCTGCGTGGCGTAGCTGATCAGGGTCGCGGTCGGCGCGTCCATGGTGCCGAGGCCGGGATGGTCGGCGCCGGCCTCGGGCGGCAGCGGGTTGTTGCGGCAGGCGTCGAGCACGACGATGTTGATGCGCCCGCCGCCGTTGCGCTCGAGCCGGGCGAACAAGAGCGAGGCCGCGATCATGGCGCGCTCGGCCGCGTCGGCGCTTTCCCAGCTCGCGTCCGAGGGCACGAGGAAATTGCGCTCGCGCAGCTGCACGCCGTGCCCGGCGTAGTAGAACAGCGCGACCGTCTGCGGATCGACCAGGCGGCCGAACGTGTCGATCGCCTGCTCCAGCGCGGAACGGGCGGGATCGATCAGCGGGCCGTCGCGCACCAGCTCGAACCCGGCGCGCGCGAGCACCTCGGCCACCGCGCGCGCGTCGTTGCCGGCGTTCGGCAGCCGGTCGAGATTGCGATAGCCGGACACGCCGACCACCAGCGCGACGCGGCGGTCGGCGGCGGTCGGCGGCGTCGATGTCGACTGCGCGGCCGCCTCGCCGCCGCCCCAGGCGGCGGCGAGGATGCAGAGCATCGTCGGCAGGATCCGCAGCAGCGGCCGCAGGCGTGACGGCATCGGTCGCTCCGTCCCGGAGAAGCGGCCGATTATATCGCGTCGCGCGCGCCGGAACAGCGCGCGACGGATCTAGAGCCCGAACAGATAGCGCGGCAGCGCCAGCGGAATGTCGGGGAACACGAGGCACAGGACCAGCGCGATCACCTGGAT
>JAKLKW010000146.1 GCA_023150455.1 Alphaproteobacteria bacterium
ACCGCCTCGGCCGCGACCGGCGGCGCATCACCGTGGGCGACATCGTGCGCATCGCCGCCGGCGCGGAGGACGAGGAGGCCGAGCGCGCCGGGGGCGGCTCGGCCCTCGGCCGCGCCGTGGTGCGGCCGCTGGTGCTGGCGCTGGAGGCCGACGCGATGGCGAAGCTTGACGCGGTGACCATCGACGAGCTCTGCGTCAAGGCGCGCGCCGCCGGCGTCGAGAGCGCGTCCAACGTGCCGCTCGATTTCACGATCTGAAGCAACACCGTCTGAAAGGAAGCCCATGAGCGGACCAGAGTTCCGCGGCCGCATCTACGACAGCATCGCCGAGACGATCGGCGCCACGCCCGTGGTGCGCCTCGGCCGGTTGGCGGCCGAGGCCGGCGTCAAGGCCGAGATCCTGGCCAAGTGCGAGTTCTTCAACCCGCTGTCCTCGGTCAAGGACCGCATCGGCGTGTCGATGATCGAGGCGCTGGAGCAGGCGGGCAAGCTTGACAAGGACACGATCGTGGTCGAGCCGACCTCGGGCAATACCGGCATCGGGCTAGCCTTCGTGTGCGCGGCCAAAGGCTATCGCCTGATCCTCACCATGCCGGAGAGCATGTCGATCGAGCGGCGCAAGATGCTGCGGCTCCTGGGCGCGCAGCTCGAGCTGACGCCGGCCGACAAGGGCATGAACGGCGCCATCGCGCGCGCCGAGGAGCTGCTGCGCACCTTGCCCAAGGCGGTCATGCCGCAGCAGTTCAAGAACCCGGCCAATCCCGCCGTCCATCGCCGCACCACGGCCGAGGAGATCTGGCGCGATCTCGACGGCAGGCTCGACGCGATGGTCTCGGGCGTCGGCACCGGCGGCACCTTCACCGGCTGTGCCGAGGTCTTGAAGAAGCGGCTGCCGAACCTGCGCATGATCGCGGTCGAGCCGGACGAAAGCCCGGTGCTCTCCGGCGGCCCGCCGGGACGGCACATGATCCAGGGCATCGGCGCGGGGTTCGTCCCGGACATCATGAACACCGCGGCGATCGACGAGATCATCCGCGTTCCCAGCCACGCCGCCTTCGCCATGGCGCGCAAGGTGGCGATGCTCGAGGGCATGCCGGTCGGCATCTCCTCGGGCGCCGCGCTCGCCGCCGCGCTCCAGGTCGGCGCCCGGCACGAGATGGCCGGCAAGCGCGTGCTGACCGTGCTGCCGTCGGCGGCGGAGCGCTATCTGTCGACGGCCCTGTTCGAGAACATGTAGCCGCCTGCACCCGCGCTTCCGCGCCGTCTGCGACCTTGTGCCGCGAAGCCCGAGGGCGCGAATTGGCCCAAACTGTTCACATGCGAAGCGTCGATGGCCGAGACCGGTGAGCCAGTCCAACTCGCCCGCAGAACCGCCGCGCGGCGGCGGCTCGGGACGCCGGGAAAGGCTGGCGCGACGCGGCGTCGCCGCCCAGCCGACATCGCCGGCCGCGCTCGGTGCCGCCCGCTTGCCGCCTGTGCCTTCGGCCGCGCCGGCGCTGGGTGCGGATTTCGGCTGGCCGGTGCGGCGCCCGGGCTTCGCCTATCTCGACGACGAGCGCGTGGAGGAATTGCGCCGGCGCGCGATCGCCATGCTCGACCGTCATGGCGTCGTCGTGAACCATCCAGAGGCCGTCGCCAAGCTGGGGGCTGCCGGCTGCAAGCTGGACACCGACGGCCGGCGGGTACGCATCCCCCCTGAATTGACCGAGCAGGCGGTCCGCCTGGCGCCGCGCGCCGTGAGCCTCTGCGGCAAGGACGAGCGCCACGACCTGCGGCTGCCGCGGGGAGACGGCACGTTCTGGATGCGCACCGGCACCGGCGCGCACGGCTATATCGAGCCGGACACCGGAGACTACCGCAAGCTGAGGCTGGAGGACGTGCGGACGATCGCCGCGCTGTCTGGCGCCTTGTCCGAGGTGGGATTCGTCGCGCACCCCTTCGTGAACGACGTGCCGGAAGTGACCGCGGACATCCACGGGCTAGGCACGCTGCTCGCTCACTCCGTCAAACACGTCTGGATCCAGCCCTACGGCACCGAGAACATCGCCTATCTGCTCCGGCTCGCCGCGCTCGCGGCCGGCGGCGAGGCCGAGCTTCGCGCGCGGCCGATCGCGAGCTGCATCGTGTGCTCGTTCACGCCGCTGGAGTTCAAGGCCATGGACGTGGAGGCCGTGATCCAGTGCTCACGCTTCGGCGTGCCGATCCATGCCTGCAGCCTGCCGACCGCCGGCGGCACGGCGCCGGTGACGATGCCCGGAACCGTATTGATGGCGACCGCCGAGATCCTGGCGATGGTGGTGCTGGCCCATGTGCTGGGACCCGGCACGCCGGTAATCGCCACGCCGCTGATTTTCTGCCTGGACATGCGCTCGGGCCGCAGCTTGCAGTCCAGTGTCGAGGCGTTGGCGGGCGCGTCGATGGCGGTGCAGGTGATGAAGCGCGGCTGCGGCCTGCCGACCCACACCTATGGCGCGGGTTCGGACACGCCGGACATCGACGGCCAGTCGCAGGCCGAGCGCGCGCTGATCGCGTTTCTGGTTGGGCTTGCCGGCGCCGACGTCCTGGGCGGCGTCGGTCAGCTGGAATGCGCAACGGTGTTCAGCCCGGTCCAGGCGGTGATCGACAACGAGATCGGCGCGATGGCGCGCAGCTACCTGCGCACGCCCGCGGTCGACGACGAGAGTCTTGCCTGGGGCGACCTTCTGCAACTTGATCCCGGCGGCAATTTCCTCGCCACCGAACATACGCTGCGCCACTGCCGGACCGGATTCGCGCCCGCGGCCTTCACGCGCCAGGCGCGCGACGCCTACGACGCGGGGGGACGGCGCGATCTTCTGGCCCAGGCGCGCGACATGCTCGCGGAAATCCTGCGCACCTATCCGCCGCAGCCGGTGGTCGATGCGCCGACGCGGGCCGAGATGCAGCGCGTGGTCACGGCGGCGGACGCAAAGATCGCGGGATAGGGAGCGGTTCGATGGTCGAGGACCTCGAAACACGGCTGGACGCCATCTACGAGGCGGTGCTCGCCTACGAGGCCGGGCGCACCGCCGAGTTGGTTCGGCGGGAGACCGAGCACGGCACGAGCTGCCAGCAGATCCTCGCCGACGCGCTGATCGCCGCCATGGACGAGGTCGGCGACCAGTTCGCCGAAGGCCGCCTGTTCGTGCCCGAGATGCTGATGGCGGCCAAGGCAATGAAGGCCGGGCTGGAAATGCTGCGGCCGCTCTTGGGCGCGAGCGACGCCAAGCCGGTCGGCACCATCATGATCGGCACGGTACACAAGGACCTGCACGACATCGGCAAGAACCTGGTCGGCATGATGATGGAGGGCGGCGGGCTCAAGGTGATCGACCTCGGCGTCGACGTGCCGCCCGACCGCTTCCTGGCCGCCGCGCGGGAGCATCGACCCGACGTGATCGGTCTGTCGGCGCTCCTGACCACGACCATGCCCAACATGCGTAAGACGGTCGAAATGTTGCGCGGCGTGGGCTACAACGGTCGCATCCTGGTCGGCGGAGCGCCCGTGAACGCGGCCTTCGCCGAGGCGATCGGCGCGGACGGATTCGCCCCCGACGCGCCGGGCGCGGTCAAGCTGGCGCGCAAGTTCATCGGGGCCGCGGAGGCCTAGACCGCCCGCACCGGCACCGATAGCGTAGCCGCGGGGCACGCAACAGACATCGGAGCCGATCGTGGCGTTGACCGACCAGCAGGAACTGCGCTACGCGCGCCACCTGATCCTCGACGAGGTGGGCGAGGAGGGTCAGGAGCGGCTGCTGAAAAGCCGGGTGCTGGTGGTCGGCGCCGGCGGGCTTGGCTCGCCGCTCTTGATGTATCTGGCGGCCGCGGGCGTCGGCACGCTGGGCGTGGTCGACGACGATCGCGTCGACATGACCAACCTGCAGCGCCAGATCGTGCACCGCACCGAGGCGGTCGGCCACGCCAAGGTCGAGAGCGCCGCGGAGACGCTGCGCGGGCTCAATCCCGACGTCCAGGTGCTGCGCCACAATCTGCGCCTCAAGGCCGACAACGCGGAGTCGCTGGTCGTGCAATACGATTTGGTGGCGGACGGCAGCGACAATTTCGATACGCGCTACCTGTTGAACGACGTCTGCGCGCGGCTGCGCAAGCCGCTGGTCTGGGCCGCGCTCTATCGCTTCGAGGGGCAGCTCACGACCTTCGCGCCATGGCGGTCGAAGGACGCGCCGTGCCTGCGCTGCATCTTCCGCGAGGCGCCGCCGCCGGGCGAGATACCGCGCTGCGAGACCGCCGGCATCCTGGGCGCCGTGGCCGGCGTGCTGGGCACGATGCAGGCGACCGAGGTGCTGAAGGAGCTGCTCGGCCTCGGCGACTCCCTGTCCGGCCGGCTGCTGATGTACGATGCGCTCGCCGGCGAGACGCGCGCGATCCGGCTGAGGCGCGACCCCGACTGCCCGACCTGCGGCGGCTGACGCGGCATCTTGATCCGGTCGATGCCGTGACCGTCCGGCCGGGGCTCAGAACATCGCTTCCAGCACGCGGTCGGGCGGCGAATGGCCGTCGACGAAGGTCTTGATGTTGATGATGACCTTCTCGCCCATGTCCATGCGGCCCTCGATCGTGGCCGAGCCCATGTGCGGCAGCAGGACGACGTTGTCGAGCTTCATGAGCTTGGGGTTGATCGCCGGCTCGTTCTCGAACACGTCGAGTCCGGCGCCGGCCAGCTCGCCCGCGACCAGCATGCGCGCGAGCGCGTTCTCGTCGATCACCTCGCCGCGCGAGGTGTTCACGACGAAGGCATGCGGGCGCAGCATCTTGAGGCGACGCGCCGACAGCAGGTGATAGGTGGCCGGCGTGTGCGGGCAGTTGATCGACACGATGTCGACCCGGGCCAGCATCTGGTCGAGGCTTTCCCAGTAGGTCGCGTCCAGCTCGGTTTCGGTGTCGGGATGCACGCGCCGGCGGTTGTGGTAGTGGACGGCGAGGCCGAAGCCGCGCGCGCGGCGCGCGACGGCGGTGCCGATCCGGCCCATGCCGATGATGCCGAGCCGCTTGCCCCAGATGCGGTGCCCGAGCATGCCGGTCGGGCTCCAGCCGTGCCAGTTGCCGCCGCGCACCAGCCGCTCGCCCTCGGCCAGGCGCCGGGGCACCGCCAGGATCAGGGCCATGGTCATGTCGGCCGTGTCCTCGGTCAGCACGCCCGGCGTGTTGGTGACGGTGATGCCGCGCTGGCGCGCCGTCTTCAGGTCGATATGGTCGACGCCGGTGCCGAACGAGGCGATCAGCTTCAGCTGCGGCCCGGACTGCGACAGGATGCCGGCATCGATCCGGTCGGTCACCGTCGGCACCAGCACGTCGGCGACCTTCATCGCCTCGATCAGCTCGGCCGGGCCGAGCTTGTGGTCGTCCAGGTTCAGCTTGGCGTCGAACAGCTCCATCATCCGCGTCTCGATCGCGTCGGGCAGCTTGCGCGTCACGATCACGACGGGCTTCTTGCGGTGCGGCGCCATTCCCGGGGGTTCCTCGATCGGCTTTCGCGGACGGCCATAGCAAGCCGCCCTGCGAATGTCCAGGGTTGCCGGCCCCGGCGCGCCGGGGCTGCGCCTTGACCCCCTGGAAACGCGACCGTATAAGCGAAACCCATGCCATCAATGGCGGAATTGCAGTGGCGCGCGCGGGTTCCGGCGCCATGACCGTCCGTGGACTGATGCTGGCGGGCGCGGCGGCGGTCCTGCTGGCGCTGGCGGCGGTGGCTCCGCTCCATGCCCAATCGGACAAGACCGACAAGGGCGCCAAGCTGCCGCGCTTCGCCTCGCTGCGCTCGGGCGAGGTGAACGTGCGCACGGGACCGGGGCCGCGCTTCCCGGTCGACTGGGTGTTCGTGCGCCGCGACATGCCGGTCGAGATCGTCGCGGAGTTCGAGACCTGGCGCAGAATCCGCGACTACGAGAAGACCGAGGGCTGGGTGCATCAGAGCATGCTGTCGCCGCGGCGCTACGTGCTGGTCACGGGCGACGAGATGCGGCTGTTGCGCAAGTCGCCGTCCGACGACGCGGCGATGGCCGCCCGGATCGAGCCCGGCGTGATCGGGCAGTTGTTGCAGTGCGAGCAGGCCTGGTGTCGCATCCAGGTCGCCAAGGTGACCGGCTGGATCCGCCGCAACCTGGTCTGGGGCATCTATCAGGACGAGGACGTCAAGTGAGCATCCGCCATTTCCCCATCTCCGCCCCGCCCGAGCCGGTCCGGCGCCGGCTGGGCCTCCTGGTGCCGGCCACCGACCATGTCAGCGAGCCGGCGTTCCAGGATATGCTGGCCGGCCACCCGGTGGACGTGCTGGTCAACCGCGTGGCGCTGGCCAACCCGATCACGTTCGAGAACCTTTCGCGCATGATCGACGACGTCGCGCGCGCGACCGCGCAGCTGCTGCCGGACGGGCGGATCGACGCGATCGCCTTCTCCTGCACCTCGGGCACCGTCGCCGTCGGGCCGGAGCGCGTGGCGGCGGCCATCGCCGCCGGCCGCCCGGGCGCGCGCTTCACCACGCCGATCACCGCGGCGGTCAAGGCGCTGACGGGCGCCGGCTGCCGGCGCATCGCGGTGCTGACCCCCTATCTCGACGAGGTGAACGAGCCGATCCGCGATTTCCTGCAGGCGAACGGCCTCGATGTCGCGGCCTTCGGCAGCTTTCACCTGAGGACCGAGCCGGAGATCGCCGCCGTCCCGCCGCAGGCCATCCTCGACGCCGCAAGCGCGCTGGACGGCGCCGACATCGACGCGCTGTTCATCTCCTGCACCGGCATGCGCGGCCATGCCGCGCTGGACGCACTCGAGCAGGAGACCGGCAAGCTGGCGCTCAGCAGCAACCAGGTGCAGCTGTGGGACGCGCTGAATCTGATCGGCTACGACCGGCCGATCGAGGGATTCGGCCGGCTGCTGCGCTCGCTCGGCCGGCGGCCCGCGCGCGCCGCGGAGTGAGCAGCTTGCGCCTGACCGGCGAGCAGATCGCAGGGTTCCGCCGCGACGGCTATGTCGGCGGCATCCAGGCCATGAGCGTCGCCCACGCGGCCGCCTTCCGCGCGCGCGCCGAGGCGTTCGTGGCGTCGCATCCCACCGATGCCGGCTGGGCCTTCGACATCAAGTGCAACCTGCTGTTCGACTGGGTTTACGCCAACGCGACGCTGCCCGGCATCCTCGAGCCGGTCGCCGACCTGATCGGCGGCGACGTGCTGTTGACCAACTCGGTCTTCCGCGTCAAGGAGCCGGGCTCGACCGTGAACTACGGCTGGCACCAGGACGCGGCGCGCATCCCGGTCGATCCCTGCCCGGTGATCGTCTACGTCGCGATCTCGGACGCGACGGTCGAGAACGGCTGTCTCATGGTGATCCCGGGCACGCAGGGCGCGGTCGCGCCGTTCGACCTGGTGAGCAACCCGGGCCAGCCCAACCGCAAGGTCGCGCGCGTGCGCGACCCCGCGGTCGACCGCGCCGTGCCGCTGGCGCTGCGCGCCGGTGAGATCGCGATCTTCAGCGCCAACCTCGTGCACGGCTCGCCGCCCAACCGCAGCCGGTCGCGCCGCTTCGCCGTACTGCACGACTACACGCCGGCCGCTTCGCGCCAGTCGATCGGCCGCGGCTCGGGCCAGCTGGTCCTGGGCCGCGACCGGCACGGAAATTTCGCGCCCGAGCCCATGCCGGGGCCGGACTTCGAGGCTAATGCCGCGATGCGCCGGCGCATCCTCGAGGCCTATCCGGAGAACATCCTGATGGGCCCGCTGGAGCCGGGCCAGCGCCTGGACTTCCCGGACCGGCCGGGTGCAAGGGCAGCTTGGGGGCAGCAGCCTCCTCATGGTTCGACAAGTTCACCATGAGGTCCATGGATATGACCTCATCCCGAGCTTGTCGAAGGGCGGCTACGCGAAATCCGCCGCCAGCGCCGCGCGCGTCGTCTCGGGCATCACCGCCATGTGGCCGTATTGCGGGTGCTTGAAGCCGACGACGACCTGCGTGTCGGGAACGCGGAATTTCGCGACCTGCTGGTCGGTGAAGGGGAAATGCACGAAGTGGACCGAGGAGGCCTTGCCCTGCTCGTTGGTCCGCTCGGTGTCGCCCTCGGGCACGGCCGCGACGGTCTCGCCGGCGAAGGACATGAACATCGTGTGCTCGACGCCGCCGAGCCGCGCGAGGAAGTTGCGCCGCTGCACCTCGTCGGCGATCTCGAACATGACGGTCGCGACCAGCTCGCGGCCCTGGGGAATCAGCGCATTGTAGGCGTCGAGCTCGTCGGCGATCTGCGCCTCGCCGCCCTTCTCGATGAAGAGCATCTCGTGCACCTGCAGCCACATCGTGTCGTAATTCTCGAAGTAGAAGCAGGCTGAGGGGCCGACCTCGAGCCGGCGCAGCTTCTTCTGCTCGATCAAGGCGCGGCGGCGCTCGCGCCTGACCTTTGCGTAGTCCGACATCGACAGCACATCGGCGCGCACGATGGCGCGGCGTGCGCTGGATCCGGTGGCATGCGTTTGCGTTGCCGTCATGGCCGGTCCTCGTCTCTCCGGTTCACGCCAGCCCGTAGGCCCGCGCGAAGATCTGGATGGGGTGCAGCGGCTCGGGCGGCGTGCCGCCCTGCAGCCGGATGCCCTGAGCGATATGCGTGCCCGCGAGCGGACATTCCGAGGCGAGGTGCTTCTTGTCCGCCTGCATCGCCTGGCGCGCGACGGGCTTGCCGACCTTGACCGCCACCTCGAAATTGTCCTTCATGACGCCCCACGAGCCGCCGTGGCCCGAGCAGCGCTCGATCACCTGGACGTCGGCGCCGGGGATCAGCCGCAGCATCTCGGCGGCCTTCTGCCCGACATTCTGCGCGCGCGCATGGCAGGCGATGTGGATGCTGACGCCGCCGTCGAGCGAGCGCAGCCCCTCGGCCAGACCGTTGCGCTTGGCGATGTCGACCAGGTACTCGCTGATGTCGAAGGTGGCCTGCGACAGGCGCTTGACGTCCGGATCGTTCGGCAGGAGCAGCGGCCACTCGAATTTCAGCATCAGCGCGCAGGACGGCACCAGGCCGATGACGTCGTAGCCTTGCTCGATATAGGGCTTGAGCGCCGCCGCCACCTTGCGGGCGTTGGCCGCCACCCGCGCGATGTTGCCGTGCTCGAGTTGCGGCATGCCGCAGCAGACGGGATAGACGACCTCGGTGTCGACGCCGTTGCGCGCCAGCACGGCGCGCGCCGCCATGCCGATGTCGGGCCCGTTGTAGTTGACGAAGCAGGTCGCGTAGAGCACTGCCTTGCGCCCGAAGCCCGGGGCGCCGGCGTTGATCGGCGGCTGCTCCGCCTTGGCTCGCACGGCGAAGGTGCGGCCGTGGAACTTGGGCAACTCGGCGTCGCGGTGGATGCCGGCGACCTTCTCGGCCACCGGCCGCGTCAGGCGGTTGCCGGTGGCCGAGGCCCAGTTGGCGAGCGGCGCCATCGCGCCGGCGAGCCTGCCGTTGCGGTCGGTCTCGGTCAGCTGGGCGTCGACGAACTTGCCCTTGCCCTTCTTCAGCTCGACCGCGCGGTAGCGCAGCATCAGGTGCGGGAAGTCGAGGTTGAACTCGTGCGGCGGCACGTAGGGGCACTTCGTCATGAAGCACATGTCGCACAGCGTGCAGGCGTCGACGACGCTCTTGAACGCGGTGCTCGGCACGCCGTCGAGCTCGCCGGTCGACGAGTTGTCGACCAGGTCGAACAGGCGCGGGAAGCTGTCGCACAGATTGAAGCAGCGCCGGCAGCCGTGGCAGATGTCGAAGACGCGGCGAAGCTCTTCCTCGAGCTTCTGCTCGTCGTAGAAGTCCGGCTGGTCCCATGCCAGCGGATGACGAGTGGGAGCTTCCAGGCTGCCTTCGCGCATCGCGATCTATCCCGTCCGCCGCGTCGACGCCGCGGCGCTTGTCAATGCAATCGAGAAGGCGAACGGCGTCCGCCCGCGCGGGCGGACGCCGTCAACCAATCAGACGCGATCGAGAATCAGGATAGCGTATCGAGCGCCTTTTGGAACCGGCCGGCATGAGACTTCTCGGCCTTGGCCAGCGTCTCGAACCAGTCGGCGATTTCGTCGAATCCTTCCTGGCGCGCGGTGCGCGCCATGCCCGGGTACATGTCGGTGTACTCGTGCGTCTCGCCGGCGATCGCCGCCTTCAGGTTCTGCGAGGTCGATCCGATCGGCAAGCCGGTCGCCGGGTCGCCGACCGCCTCGAGGAACTCGAGATGGCCGTGGGCATGGCCGGTCTCGCCCTCGGCTGTCGAGCGGAACACCGCCGACACGTCGTTGTAGCCTTCGACGTCGGCCTTCTGGGCGAAATAGAGATAGCGCCGGTTGGCCTGGCTCTCGCCCGCGAATGCCTCCTTCAGATGCTGCTCGGTCTTGCTGCCTTTGAGCGTCGCCATCGAATGTCTCCTCTCAGTCCCACGCAGTTGATTTCGGATCGCGGAACGGTCGCTCTGCATCCGGGTCCGGTTGGTTTCCGCAAGCGGACGATGTGCGACCCCCGCGCCCTCTATAGGCCCGCGCAGGCTTCGAGTCAACAGATTAGAATAGTTGTAAGAAAGTTGGTACGCGGCTGTGAAGGCGGGATTAAATTTCGCCGTTCTTGAGCCGGATGATGACATCGACGCGGTCGACCGCGGTCCCCGCCGGGGGCTCCGGCAGGGCGGCGACATTGATGCGGCTGTGGTGGATGTCCTCCAGCCGGCCCTGGTCGATGTGGTAGAAGTGATGGTGGTCGCTGGTGTTGGTGTCGAAATAGGCGCGGCCCGACTCGACAACGACCTCGCGCAAGAGCCCGACCGCGGTGAACTGGTGCAGCGTGTTGTAGACCGTGGCGAGGCTGACGCGCATGTCGGCCGCCACGGCCTCGGCGTGCAACTGCTCGGCAGTGACATGCCGGTCGCCGGCATCGAACAACAGGCGCGCCAAGGCGAGCCGCTGCCGCGTGGGCCTGAGGCCCACACCCTTCAGCCGGTCCAGCGCACGCGCATAGGGGCGATGGTCGTTCATCAGCAACACAAACCTCGGTGTCGTATATAGGATGCAGCTTGGAACAAGTCAAACTCGGCGATCAAATTGATGATATAGAAGATATATTAGCAAAACCACCTAATCGCCGGTCGCGATCCGATCAACCAGCTGTCGGACGGTCGGAATGAACCCGTTGGAGTAGAACGGGTCGTCCTTGAAGCGGAAGGCGTTGTGGCCGGCGAACATGAGCTGGTTTTCGACATCGTCGGTGTGCGCGATGTCCTGCAGCGTCTTCTGGATGCAATAGGAGCGCGGGTCGGCCTTCTTGCCGGTGCTGCCCTGCTCGTTCTGCGCCCAGTTGGAAAACTGGCAGGCCGAGAGGCA
Source organism: Alphaproteobacteria bacterium (assembly GCA_023150455.1). Lineage (GTDB taxonomy): Bacteria > Pseudomonadota > Alphaproteobacteria > JAEULC01 > JAEULC01 > JAEULC01. Next base: position 11,352 of record JAKLKW010000146.1, read on the forward strand.
GCCCATGCAGTTGATCTGGTCGATGCGGATCTCCTCCGCCTCCTTGGGCGTGACGAAGATGAGGGTCGAGTCGGGCGTGCGCAGCGCCTCGGTATAGCCCTCCGCCACCCAGCCGAGCGCATGCGCGCGGTCGGTGGCCGCGACGTAGACCAGCCGCCGCCGCGCGCCGACCGCGAGCTCCGTCATGTGCTCGCCGACCGGCTCGACCGTGAACGGGATCTGGCGCGCGGAGCGGCCCTTGAGGCGGCGCAGGAACCCGTTCTCCACCGCCGACGAATAGAAGCCGGTCGGGCTGAAGCGGTTGAGGTAGATATCGCCCTCGTTCAGCGTCAGCAGCGTGCGCTTCCACGCCTCCGAGATCGGGCTTTCCTGCGTCAGCAGCGGGCGCGTGCCGAACTGGAACGCGACGGGGCCGACCTCCTTGTTGTCGAGCCAGTTCTCCCATTCGCGCAGGAACCACACGCCGCCGGCCATGAAGATCGGAATTTCCTTCAGGCCGAACTCCGACATCTGGTTGCGCAGCTCGACCACGCGCGGATAGGGCTGTTCGGGATGCTCGGGATCCTCGATGTTCGACAGGCCGTTGTGGCCGCCGGCGAGCCAGGGATCCTCGTAGACGACGCCGCCCAGGAGCTCGCGGAACTTGTGATAGGCGCGCTTCCACAGCGCGCGGAAGGCGCGCGCGCTGGAGACGATCGGGTAGTAGTGGACGTTGTACTGGGCGCAGATCTCGGCGATGCGGTAAGGCATGCCGGCGCCGCAGGTGACGCCGTGGATCAGCCCCTTGGCGCCTTCCAGCACGCCGTGCAGCACGCGCTCGGACGCCGCCATCTCCCACAGCACGTTCATGTGGATGCGGCCCTTGCCGGCGGCACGCTCCCAGGCGATGCGCGCCTGGTTGATGCCGCCCTTGATGGCGTAGGCGACCAGCTCCTCGTGGCGCTCGCGCCGCGTGCGCCCGTAGTAGAGCTGGGGGATCAGCTTGCCGTTGGCGTCGTAGCTGTCGGCGTTGACGCCGGAGAAGGTGCCGACCCCGCCCGCGGCGGCCCAGGCGCCGGAGCTCTCGCCGTTCGAGACGGAGATGCCCTTGCCGCCTTCCACCAACGGCAGCACCTCGCGCCCCGAAATGACCACTGAGTTCAGCGCCCGCACGGCGTCTCCTCCGTTCCGCCGGCCCGTTCCGTCATCCTGCCAGAACAGCGGCGCCTTGCGTCGCCGGCGCCCGCCTAGCGGCCGCCACGCGCGGGGCGGCGCGGACGGTCCGGCTCGGTGCCGACCGGCCCGCCCAGATCGGCGCCCGTGGCCTGGTCCACCTGCTTCATGCTGAGCTTGACCTTGCCGCGGTCGTCGAAGCCGATGACCTTGACCTTGACCAAGTCGCCCAGCTTGACGACCTCGCCCACGGTCTGCGGCCGGCGGTCCGACACGAGCTCGCTGATATGGACGAGCCCGTCCCGGCTGCCCAGGAAGTTCACGAAGGCGCCGAAGTCGACGATCTTAACGACCTTGCCGGTATAGATCACGCCCAGCTCGGGCTCGGCCACGATGTTGCGGATCCAGTCGATGGCCGCCTGGCTGGCGTGCTCGTCGACCGCCGCCACCTTGACCGTGCCGTCATCGTCGATGTCGATCTTGGCGCCGGTGACCTCGGTGATCTCGCGGATCACCTTGCCGCCGGTGCCGATCACCTCGCGGATCTTGTCCTTCGGAATCGAGATCACGGTGATGCGCGGCGCGTTCGCGCTGACGGCCTCGCGCGCCGTGTCGATCGCCTTGCGCATCTCGCCCAGGATGTGCATGCGGCCCTCGGCCGCCTGGGCCAGCGCATCCTTCATGATCGCCTCGGTGATCGAGGTGATCTTGATGTCCATCTGCAGCGCGGTCACGCCCTTCTCGGTGCCGGCCACCTTGAAGTCCATGTCGCCCAGGTGGTCCTCGTCGCCGATGATGTCGGACAAGACGGCGTAGCCCTTGTCCTCCTTGATCAGGCCCATGGCGATGCCGGCCACGGGACGCGCCAGCGGCACGCCCGCGTCCATCAGCGCGAGCGACGAGCCGCAGACCGACGCCATCGAGGACGAGCCGTTCGACTCGGTGATCTCGCTGACGACGCGCAGCGTGTAGGGTGCAGCAGGAAGTGCTCGCGGTACTCGCCCTCGAGCGCGTCGATGATCTGCTCGTCCTGGCCGGTGCCGAGGGTGGCGACGACCAGCGCCTGCGTCTCGCCGCGCGTGAACAGCGCCGAGCCGTGGGCGCGCGGCAGCACGCCGACCTCGCACACGATCGGGCGGACGGTCCGCCCGTCGCGCCCGTCGATGCGCCGCCCGGTCTGCAGGATCGAGTTGCGCACGACGTCGCTCTCGAGGTCGTGGAAGATCGAGGCGAACAGCGTCTGGTCGGGCGCGGGCTCGCCCAGCGCCGCCAGCGTCGCGGTCTTCACCGCCGCGACCTTCTCCTGGCGCGCGTGCTTGGCCACGATCGAATAGGCCTCGGCGAGGCCGGGAGCGGCGAGTTCCTTGACCTTGGCGCGCAGTGCCGCCGTGCCCTCGGCCTCGGCCGGAACGGGCCACGGCTCCTTGGCGCAGGCCTCGGCCAGCTGCACGATCGCCTGGATCACCGGCTGGAAGTTCTGATGGCCGAACATCACGGCGCCGAGCATCACGTCCTCGGGCAGCTCCTGCGCTTCCGATTCGACCATCAGCACGCCGTCGCTGGTGCCGGCGACCACGAGGTCGAGCTTGGAGTTGGGCAGCTCGTCGCGCTGGGGATTGAGCACGTACTGGCCGTCGATGTAGCCGACGCGCGCCGCGGCGATCGGCCCCAGGAACGGGATGCCGGAGATCGTCAGCGCCGCCGACGTGCCGACCATCGCCACGATGTCCGGATCGTTCTCCAGGTCGTGGCTCAAGACCGTGCAGATCACCTGCGTCTCGTTGCGGAAGCCCGGCATGAACAGCGGGCGGATCGGCCGGTCGATCAGGCGCGAGGTCAGCACCTCCTTCTCGCTCGGACGGCCTTCGCGCTTGAAGAAACCGCCGGGGATCTTGCCGGCGGCGAAGGTCTTTTCCTGGTAGTGCACGGTGAGCGGGAAGAAATCCACGCCCGGCTTCGGGCTCTTGGCCCCGACCACGGTGCACAGGACCGCGGTCTCGCCGTAGGTCACGAGCACCGCGCCGTCGGCCTGGCGCGCCATCTTGCCGGTCTCCAGCACGAGGCGGCGTCCGCCCCAGTCCAATTCCTTGCGAAATACGTTGAACATCGTCCTCTTTCCTTCCACGTCCGTTACGCCGCGCGCCGGATTGCGCGCATGCGCCGGGGCGGCGCGTCGCCGCCCCGTTCGCGCCTCTTCAGAAGGCGCACCGGGCGAACGCGCGGCGTCCGCCGTGCGTGCCCGGGAATTCCGTACCGGGCACGACCTGCCGGTCGCCGGCGGACGCGGTCCCGTGCATGGGGCCCGTCCATCGGGCGCCGGCTCTGGCGCGCCGCCTTCAGCGGCGCAGCCCCAGTCGTGTGATGAGATCCTCGTAGCGCTTGTTGTCCTTGCGCTTGAGGTAGTCGAGCAGGCGGCGGCGCTGGCCGACCATGACCAGAAGGCCGCGGCGCGAGTGATGGTCCTTGTTGTGCGCGCCGAGATGCTCGGTCAGGTTCCTGATGCGCTCGCTCAAGATGGCGACCTGGACTTCGGGCGAGCCGGTGTCGCCGGACTTGGTCGCGTATTCCTTTACGATGGCCTGCTTGCGATCAGCGGTGATCGACATCGTCCACTCCTTGATGGCCGGGATTGAGCACGCGAACCGGCTTGACCGTTGCGCCGTCGCGTCGGGCCAGCGCAACCGCGCGGCCTTCCGCCATGACGCATAGCTCGGCGCCGTCCTCGAGGCCCTCTAGCCTTTCCAGGTCGGCACGGCGCAGAAGGGCGATCGGTTGCCCGCTGCGCAGTCGGTTCGCCTCGGCGCCGGTCACGGCCAATGCCGGGATGTCGTCCAGCACGGTCTCGACCGGCGCTATGGGCGGCGGAATATGCCCCAAAGCCCGTAGTTTATCCAGCGCAATTGCGCCCGCTTCGTCGAACGGCCCGACCCGCGTCCGGCGCAGCGCCGCGATATGGCCCATGGTGCCGAGCGCCCGCGCCAGGTCGCGCGCCAGGGCCCGCATGTACGTGCCCGTACCGCAGTCGACGGTGAACTCGGCGTGGTCGGAATCGGGCATGGATACGAGCTCGAAGCGGTGAACGTTAACCTTGCGCGCGGACAGCGCGACCTTCTCCTTGGCGCGCGCCAGGTCATAGGCGCGCTCGCCGGCCACCTTGACCGCCGAGAAGGCGGGCGGCACCTGGTCGATCGCGCCGGTGAAGCGAGGCAGCGCCGCCCGGATGGAAGCCGCATCGGGCCGGACGTCGCTGGTCGAGACGACCTCGCCCTCGATGTCGTCGGTCGTGCGCTCCTCGCCCCAGCGCACCCGGAACCGGTAGCTCTTCGAGCGCCCGGAAAGATGCGGGATGGTCTTGGTCGCGCGTCCGAGCGCGATCGGCAGCACGCCGGTGGCGATCGGGTCGAGCGTGCCGGCGTGACCGGCCTTGGCCGCGCCGAGCAGCCGGCGCACCTCGTTCACCACATGGGTCGAGGTCATCCCCGCCGGCTTGTCGATCGTGATCCAGCCGTCGATCGCACGGCCTCGCCGTCTACGCGCCATCGCCCTCGTCCCTGTCCGTGGCGGGGTCCGTGGCGGGCTCGCCGGCGCCATGCGGGGCGATGTCGCGCAGGATCGTCTCGATCCGGCCGGCCTGCTCGAACGATTGGTCGAGCACGAAGCTGAGACGCGGCGCGAAGCGCAGCCGCACCTCGTGCGCGACCAGGCCGCGGATATAGGGTTGCGCCCGCTTCAGCGCCGCAAGCGCCTCGGCCTCGCCGCGGCCGCCCAGCGGCATGACGAAGACCGTGGCATTCTTCAGGTCGGGGCTGACGCGGACCTCGGTCACGGTGATGGAGCGGCCGGCGAGATCGGGGTCATGCAGCTCGCCGCGCTCGAGCAGCCGCGCAATGGCGTGGCGCAGCTCCTCGCCGACCCGCAGCTGGCGTTGCGACGTGCCGGCGGAACGCGCCGCGGCGAGGCGCGATGCGCTCGTTTTCGATCTGGCCATCGGCATTCTCCCCCGGCGCTCGCGCCCGGAGGGAGCGCCGATCCTTCAGCCGCCGCTCAGGCGAGCTGGCGCGCGACCTCTTCCATCTCGAAGCATTCGATCACGTCGCCTTCCTGGATGTCCTGGTAGTTCTCGAAGGCCATGCCGCACTCGAAGCCTTCCTTGACCTCGCGTACCTCGTCCTTGAAGCGCTTGAGCGTCTTCAGGCTGCCTTCGTGGATCACCACGTTGTCGCGCAGCAGGCGGACCTTGGCGCCGCGCCGGACGACGCCCTCGGTGATCTTGCAGCCCGCGACCTTGCCGGCCTTGGACACGCTGAAGACCTGCAGGATCTGCGCGTTGCCGAGGAAGCGCTCGCGCACCGTCGGCGCCAAGAGGCCGCCGAGCAGCGACTTCACGTCGTCGATCACATTGTAGATGATCGAGTAGTAGCGGATGTCGACGCCGTCGCGCCGCGCGAGCTCGCGCGCCTGCGGGTTGGCGCGCACGTTGAAGCCTATCACGATCGCGCGGCTGGCATTGGCGAGCGTCACGTCGGATTCGTTGATGCCGCCGACGCCCGAATGCAGGATGCGCACGGCCACTTCGTCGGTCGAAAGCTTCTGCAGGGTCGCGGCAATCGCCTCGATCGAGCCCTGCACGTCGGCCTTGATCACGACCGGCAGCTCCTTCGCCTCGCCGGCGGCGATGCGCGAGAAGATCTGCTCGACCGTGCCGCGCGAGATGGCGGCGGCCGCGGCCGAGCGCCGCTTCTGCTGGCGGAAGGCGCTGACTTCGCGCGCGCGGCCCTCGCTCTCGACCACCAGGAACTCGTCGCCCGCCATCGGCGTGGCGTTGAGGCCCAGGACCTCGACTGGCGCGGCGGGGCCGGCGACGTCGACCTTGCGCCCGTGGTCGTCGGTCATCGCCCGCACGCGGCCCCATTCGGCGCCGGCCACCACGATGTCGCCGACCTTGAGCGTGCCGCGCTGGACCAGCACCGTCGCGACGACGCCGCGGCCGCGGTCGAGCTTGGCCTCGACCACCGTGCCCTCGGCCGGGCGCGACGGGTTGGCCTTGAGGTCGAGGATCTCGGCCTGCAGAAGGATCGCCTCCTCCAGCTTGTCGAGGTTCGTCTTCTTCGTCGCCGAGACTTCGACGGTCTGCACGTCGCCGCCCAGCTGCTCCGCCTGGATCTCGTGCTGCAGCAGGTCGGTGCGCACGCGGTCGGGATTGGCGCCCGGCTTGTCCATCTTGTTGATGGCGACGATGATCGGCGCCTTGGCCGCCTTGGCGTGGCGGATCGCCTCGACCGTCTGCGCCATGATGCCGTCGTCGGCTGCCACCACCAGCACGACGATGTCGGTGACGTTGGCGCCGCGCGCGCGCATCTCGGTGAAGGCGGCGTGGCCGGGCGTGTCGATGAAGGTGATCTTCTTGCCCGAGGGCAGGGTGACCTGGTAGGCGCCGATGTGCTGGGTGATGCCGCCAGCCTCGTGCTTGGCCACGTCGGTCGCGCGCAGCGCGTCGAGCAGCGAGGTCTTGCCATGGTCGACATGGCCCATGACCGTGACGACGGGCGGCCGCGGCTGCAGCTCGGCCTCGGTGTCGGCGGCGCCCTTCAGCCCGATCTCGACGTCGGATTCGGAGACGCGGCGCAGCTTGTGGCCGAACTCGCCGACCACGAGCTCGGCCGTGTCGGCGTCGATCACCTGGTTGATGGTCGCCATCACGCCCATCTTCATCAGCGCCTTGATCACGTCGGCGCCGCGCTCGGCCATGCGGTTGGCCAGCTCCTGCACGGTGATGGTCTCGGGCACCACGACTTCGCGGATGACCTTGGCCTCGGCGGCCTGCGCCTGCAGCTGGCGCTGGCGTTCCTTCTCGCGCGCGCGCTTGACCGCGGCAAGGCTGCGCACGCGCTCCTCGGCGCTGTCGTCGAGCGCCTGGGCGACGGTGATCTTGCCCTGGCGGCGCACCTCGCCGGCGACGCGGGCGGCCGGTCGCTTCGGCTTCGCCTCGACCTTGGCGCCGCGCTTGGCGCGCGCCGAGACTTCCTCTTCCTCTTCCTCGACGACCCGCGCGGGCGCGGTCGGGGCGGGCGCCGCCGGCGCCTTGGCGACAGCCGGCGCGTGCGCGCCGGGCTTCGCCGCCTTCGGCTCGGCGGCGCGGCGTTCCTCGTCCGCACGGCGGCGCTCTTCCTCGGCCTGGCGGCGGCGCTCTTCTTCCTCGGACTTGCGGCGCGCTTCCTCGGCGGCGCGGCGCTCCTCGTCGGCCTTGCGCCGGCGCGTCTCTTCCTCCTGCCGGCGATGCTCTTCGATGTCGGCGAGGCGGCGCGCCTCCTCGTCCTTGATCGCGCCCTGCAGCGCCTTCAGGCGCCGGGCCTCTTCGTTCTTGGTCAGGACGTGCGCGTGGCGCGCCTGCTCGGCGGCGGCCTGCGCCGTCTCGCCCGCTTCCGCGCCGCGCGGGTGCGCTTCGCCGCCGGGCGCGCCCGGGGCGAAGGTGCGCTTGCGCTTGACCTCGACCGTCACGGTCTTGCTGCGGCCATGCGAGAAGCTCTGCCGAACCTGACCGGTCTCGACCGTCTTCTTCAGCTCCAGCTTTCCGCGCGGCGCCAGGCTCAGCTTCTTCTTTTCAGCCGCGGCTTCCTTGGTCTCGTCCATGCTCATTCGCCGTCCCGTTCAACTGCTGCGGCCGCCGGGCGGAATCCCGAGAGCCGAAAGGCATCATCGATCAGTCGATCCATCAGCGCGCCACGGTCGACCGCCGCCTGCGCCGCGCGCGGCCGCCCGAAGGCCTGGCCGATCTCTTCGCCGTCGAGCGCGTCGATCAGGACCGCGCCGTCCGGCAGCGAGCGCCGGCGCTTGCGCGCATCGGCGCCGGCGTCGCGTGCGAGCGCCACAAGGCCCGGCCGTCCGGCGCGCGCCCACTGGGCGACCCGCGCCTCGACCTTCTCCGCGCCCGCGACGGCCCGGCCGGCACGGCGCGCCAAGCTCAGGCCGTCGACCAGCCGTCGCGCCAGCAGCGCCTCGACCCGCCGGACGAGGTCGTCCGGCACCGCGACGGGGCCGTGGAAGGCGCGCGCGAACAGCTTGCGCTTGATCGCCTGGCCGAGGACCGCCGCGTCGGGCGTGACCCAGGCGCCGCGACCCGGCAAGCGCGCCGCCACATCCGGCGTCAGCACGCCCTCGGGCGAGACCACGAAGCGCAGCAGCCGCGCGCGCGGCGCGTGCTCGCCGGTGACGATGCAACGGCGCACCGGCCGGGCGGCGGAACCATGCGTCCCGCTCCTCGCCTCGATCGTGACCGTCGCTTCCACCAGCATCACCTCGTCGTCCTTGCCCTGCCGCCCTCAGGCGCCCTTCGCCTCGGCGCCGGCCTGCTCGCCCTGGAACCAGTGCTGGCGCGCGGCCATGATCGCGGCATTTGCCTCTTCTTCGCTGAGCTCGATGCCTTTCAGCATCTCGAGCAGCTCGTCGCTGGCCAGGTCGCCGAAATCGTCCAAGGTCTTGACGCCGTTCTCGCCAAGCTTCGCCAGCATCTCGGAGGTCATGCCGGGCAGCGCCGCCACCTCGTCGCTCACGCCCAGCTCCTTGCGCTTGGCGGTGAAGCGGGCTTCCTTCTCCTCGATGTAGGTCTGCGCGCGGGTCTTCAGCTCCTCGGCCACGCCCTCGTCGAAGCCCTCGATCGCCGCCAGCTCCTCGAGCGGCACCATGGCGATGTCCTCGACCGAGGTGAAGCCCTCGGTCACCAGCAGATGGGCGATGACGTCCTCGACATCGAGCGCGTCGATGAAGAGCTGCGAGCGGGTGCGGAACTCCTCCTGGCGGCGCTCGGATTCCTCGCGCTCGGTCAGGATGTCGATATTCCAGCCGGTCAGCATCGAGGCGAGCCGCACATTCTGGCCGCGCCGGCCGATCGCCAGGCTCAGCTGGTCGTCGGGCACGACCACGTCGATGCGGTGCGCATCCTCGTCGAGCACGACCTTCGCCACCTCGGCCGGCGCCAGCGCGTTGACCACGAAGGTCGCCGGATCGGCCGACCAGGGAATGATGTCGATCTTTTCGCCCTGCAGCTCGCTCACCACGGCCTGCACGCGGCTGCCGCGCATGCCGACGCAGGCGCCGACCGGGTCGATGCCGCTGTCGTTCGACAAGACGGCGATCTTGGCGCGGCTGCCGGGATCGCGCGCGACCGCCTTGATCTCGATGATGTTGTCGTAGATCTCGGGCACTTCCTGCGCGAACAGCTTGGCCATGAACTGGGGATGCGTGCGCGACAGGAAGATCTGCGGGCCGCGCTGCTCGCGCCTTACGTCATAGATGTAGGCGCGCACGCGGTCGCCGCGGCGGAAGTTCTCGCGCGGCAGCATCTCGTCCCGGCGCAGGATCGCCTCGGCGCGGCCCAGGTCGACCGTGACGTTGCCGAACTCCAGCCGCTTGACCAGGCCGTTGACGATCTCGCCGACGCGGTCCTTGTACTCCTCGAACTGGCGGTCGCGCTCGGCCTCGCGCACCTTCTGCACGATCACCTGCTTGGCCGTCTGCGCGGCGATGCGGCCGAAATCGATCGGCGGCAGCGCGTCGACGATGAAGCCGCCGATCTCGATGCTCGGGTCCAGCTTCTGGGCCTGGGCGAGCGGGATCTGGGTCGCCTCGTTCTCGATCGGATCGGCCACCTGGCGATAGCGCGCCAGCTTGACCGAGCCGTTCGAGCGGTCGATCGCCGCGCGGATGTCGTGCTCGTGCCCGTACTTCGAGCGGCCGGCTTTCTGGATCGCCAGCTCCATCGCCTCGAGCACCTGCTCGCGCTCGATCCCCTTCTCGCGCGCCACCGCATCGGCCACCTGCAGCAGCTCGATCCGGGGGATCGTCACCGTCTCCATCGCGGCATCGTCTTTCTTCGCTGCCGTCTTCACTGATCTCTTCGCCATCCTCATCCCTCGCGACGCAAACTCGCGGCTATCAATTCGTCGGTCAGCACCAGCTTGGCGCGTTCGATCTCGCCGATCGGCAGCGCCACGTCTCCTTCCGGCGTGGCGACGCGCACTGCGTCGCCTTCGACCCCGGCCAGCTTGCCGCGAAAGCGGCGGCGGCCGCCGATCGGCCAGCGCGTCTCGAGCCGCGCCTCGTGCCCGGTGAAGCGTTCGAAGTCGCGCGGCCTCACCAGGGGCCGGTCGATGCCGGGCGAGGAGACCTCGAGCGTGTAGGCACCCGGCAGCGGATCGGCGACGTCGAGCAGGGCG
>JAKLKW010000147.1 GCA_023150455.1 Alphaproteobacteria bacterium
TGCTCGGCCGGCACCTGCTCCGCGCCGATGGCGAAGTCGGGCACGGAAACGGCGCCGGCCTCGCTCACGTGCGCCGGGCCGATGGCGATGCCGGCGGCGACGCCCAGTCCTTCGAAGACGCGTTCGCCTTCGCCCGCGCTCTTACGTTTCATCGAAGCCCGCCTCGACCAGCGCGGCGAGGGCAGCGATCGCGGCCTCGGCGTCGCTGCCCTCGGCGCGCAGCTCGATCGTGACGCCCGGCCCGGCCGCCAGCATCATCAACCCCATGATCGACAGGCCCGAGACCATGGTCTCGTTGCGCAGCACGCTGATCGTGGACTGGAACTGGCCCGCCAACTTGACGAAGCGCGCCGCCGCGCGCGCGTGCAGGCCGCGGCGGTTCCTGATGGTCACCATCCGGCGCAGCTCGCCCGTGACCCGCGCGACGCCCTGATCGCCCTCGGCAGCGGGCGGCGGGCCCATCAACCCTCTCCGTTCAGCAGCCGCGATGCGACGTTGATGTACTTGCGTCCGGCGTCCTGCGCGCAGTCCACGGCGTTGGCGAGGTCGAAGTTCTGCCGGACCGACGCGAGCTTGATCAGCATCGGCAGGTTGACGCCGGCGATCACCTCGACCTTGGCCTTGTCCATGATCGAGATCGCTAGGTTCGACGGCGTGCCGCCGAACATGTCGGTCAGCACCACGACGCCGGAGCCGTCGTCCACCTTGGCGACCGATTCCAGGATCTCGTGCCGGCGCTGCTCCATGTCGTCCTCGGGCCCGATGCAGACCGAGGCGACGTTGCGCTGCGCGCCGACGACGTGCTCGAGCGCGGCCACAAGCTCGGCCGCGAGCCGTCCGTGGGTGACGAGAACCATTCCGATCAAGGGCGTCCTCCAGCAGGATCACCCTCGCCGCCGCGCGTGATGTCGCGATGGGTCAAAGTGACCGGATATCCCAAATCATTGAGCCATGCCGCCAGCCGCTCGGCGACGAACACCGAGCGGTGCCGCCCGCCGGTGCAGCCGACCGCGATGGTCAGGTAGCTCTTGCCTTCGTGCACGTAGCGCGGCAGCAGCGGCGCCAGGACGGCCGACAGCCCGTCGAAGAACGGCTTGTAGCCCGGGTCGCGGGCGATGTATTCGGCGACCGGCCCCTCGCGCCCGGTCATCGGGCGCAGCACCGGATCGTAGTGCGGGTTGTCGAGGAAGCGCACGTCGAACACCAGGTCCGCCTCGCGCGGCACGCCATGGCGATAGGCGAAGGACACGACGAACAGCGCCATGCCGCTTTGCCGCTCCAGCGCGAAATGCCCCTGCAGCAGCCGGCGCAGGTCGCCCGGGGTGAGCATCGTCGTGTCGACCACGAGGTCGGCGCGCGCGCGCACCGGCTCGACCAGCCGGCGCTCGTGGCGCACGCCGTCGGCGACCGGGCGGTCGGCGGTCAGCGGGTGGCGCCGGCGCGTCTCGGTGTAGCGGCGGAACAGCACATCCTCGTCGCAATCGAGGAACAGCAGCTTCACGTCCAGCTCGCTGCGCTCTCCCAGGCGCGCAAGCTCCGCGATCAGGGTCTCGGCGCTGTAGCCGCGCGTGCGGATATCGATGCCGATCGCGAGCGGCCGCGCGAAGTCGGTGCCCGGGCGCGTCAGGCTCTGCAGCAGCGACAGCGGCAGGTTGTCGACCGCTTCGTACCCCATGTCCTCCAGTGCCTTCAACGCCGAGGAATGGCCCGCGCCCGACATGCCGGTGACCAGGATCACGCGCGTGCGCAGCGGTCCGGCTTGGGCGACGCGATCCTCCTCGCGCGCGGTCGGGCGCGCGGTCGGGGCAGTCTTTGCGGTGGCCGTTGTCATCGCATGGGTCGGTCAGGGGCGGCGATTATATCCATTTTGCAGCAAACTACAGCCAGACGTAGTTTTGCCGTGGTGGAAGCCTCGAAGGCCGCCAGGCGCAGCAGCCGGAGCGGGATTCCCAGCAGTTGCAAGCGGTTATCGACCGGCATCCGCTCCACCTCGTCGGCCGGCACCAGGTCCAGGACGAGCCCCAGCCGGCCCGCCGGCACCGCTGGCACGCTCACGATCCCGATCCCGCGGACCTCGAGCAGCCCGACGAGGCGGGCGGGCGGGCGCGCCTCGACCGTCGCGCCGACCCGGCTGAGCTCGGTCTGGTCGTCGGCGATCAGCCGGGCGCCGGCGTCGATCATGCGGAGCGCCAGGTCCGACTTGCCGCTGCCGGACGGTCCCCGGATCAGCACGCCGACCCCGTCTACCAGGATGGCGGTGGCGTGGACCAGCGTCGTCGGCGACTCGATCATCGGCGACTTAAGTGACGCGGCCCGCGGGCAGCGTCAATCGCCGGCGATCCGCGTCGGCCGGACGGCGTCGTCCCTGGCCGTCCGCCCGGGCGTATTGCCGGGCCCCGCGTACAACCTCTTGCGCGGCCGACCCGTTCCCGCGATCATGCGTCCAAGGGACGAACCGCGCGGCCGTCTTTCCGACTGCGCACCGGAGCATCATGGGAGGTTACTGATGCGCATCGCCGTCACCGCCATCGCCGCCGTCGGACTGGTCCTCGGCTTCGCCGCCGGCGCCGGAGCCGAACCGATCAAGATCAAGTTCAGCCACGTCGTGGCCGAGGCGACGCCGAAGGGCCAGGGCGCCCTGATGTTCAAGCAGGAGGTCGAGAAGCGCCTGCCCGGCAAGGTGGTGGTCGAGGTCTATCCCAACTCCTCGCTGTTCGGCGACGCCAAGGAGATGGAGGCGCTGGCGCTCGGCGACGTGCAGATCATCGCCCCGTCGCTGTCGAAGTTCGACAAGTTCACCAAGAAGCTGCAGGTCTTCGACCTGCCCTTCCTGTTCGACGACATCCAGGCGATCGACCGCTTCCAGAAGACCAAGATGGGGCAGTCGCTGCTGGAGGACTCGATCAAGGCCAAGGGCTACAAGGGCCTGGCCTACTGGCACAACGGCATGAAGCAGCTCTCGGCCAACAAGCCGCTGAAGGTGCCGGCCGACGCCAAGGGCCTCAAGTTCCGCATCCAGCCGTCGAACGTGCTGCTGGCGCAGTTCCAGGCGCTCGGCGCCAACCCGCAGAAGATGGCCTTCGCCGAGGTCTACCAGGCGCTGCAGGTCGGCACGGTCGACGGTCAGGAGAACACCTGGTCGAACATCTATTCGCAGAAGTTCCACGAGGTGCAGAAGCACATCACCGAGACCAACCATGGCGTGATCGACTACATGGTCGTGGCCAACGCGTCGTTCTGGGACAAGCTGCCCAAGGACATCCGCGGCGAGCTCGACAAGATCATGGCCGAGGTCACGGCGAAGGCCAACAAGATCGCCGACGACTTCAACGAGGCCGACAAGAAGAAGATCATCGCCGCCGGCACATCGCAGATCATCAAGCTCTCGAAGGAAGAGCAGGCGCAGTGGCGCAAGGCCATGGAGCCCGTCTACAAGCAGTTCGAGGCCGAGATCGGCAAGGACCTGATCCAGGCCGCGCTCGCCGCCAACAAGGGCAGCTGATCGCCCAGGCGGCACGTCCCGAGCGCAGGGTCCGCCCCAAAGAGGGGGGCGGGACGGACCGATGGCGCAGATCATGAACCGGCTGGAGGAAGGCGTGATCGCCTTCCTCCTCGCTGCCATGACGATCCTGACCTTCGTTCAGGTCGTGCTGCGCTACGTCTTCAACGCGGGCCTCGTCTGGGCGCTCGAGGCCACCACCTACATGTTCGCGTGGCTCGTGCTGTTCGGCATGTCCTACGGCATCAAGGCGGGCTCGCATATCGGCGTCGACGTGCTGGTGAAGCTGCTGCCCGGGGCCGGCCAGCGCGCGGTCGGCATCTTGGCCGGCTTCCTGTGCATGGCCTATGCCGCGATCGTGCTCTATGGCGGCTACGTCTACGTGGACAAGATGTACCTGCTGGGCGTCGAGGCCGAGGACCTGCCGATCCAGCGCTGGGTCCTGATCCTCATTCTGCCGATCGGGTTCGCGCTGCTGCTGCTGCGCCTGGCGCAGGCGACCTGGCGCATTCTCAGCGGCCGGCAGGCCGGCTTCCGCCTGGCCGACGAGGCGCGCGAGGCGCTCCACCAGCTTCACCTCGACGACAAGGACAGGCCGAACGGCGGCGGGACGCGATGACGACGATCGCGCTCTTCATCCTGCTGTTCGTCTTCATGTTCATGGGGATGCCGATCGCGATCTCGCTCGGCCTCGCCAGCGTCGTCACCATCCTGCTGTTCGCGCAGGACTCCATGGCGTCGCTCTCGCTCAAGCTGTTCACGACCATGGAGCAGTACACGCTGCTCGCCATCCCGTTCTTCATCCTGGCGGGCGCGTTCCTGACCACCGGCGGCGTGGCGCGGCGGCTGGTCAATGTCGGCGTCGCGCTGGTCGGCCACATGAGCGGCGGCTTGGCGATGGCCGGCGTGATCGCCTGCATGTTCTTCGCCGCGGTCTCGGGCTCGTCGCCGGCCACGGTGGCGGCGATCGGCTCGATCGTGATCGGCGGCATGATCCGCACCGGCTACACCAAGCGATTCGCCACCGGCGTGATCTGCAACGCCGGCACGCTCGGCATCCTGATCCCGCCCTCGATCCCGATGGTGGTCTATTGCGCCGCCACCGAGCAGTCGGTCGGGCGGATCTTCATGGCCGGGTTCCTGCCCGGCGCGCTGCTCGGCCTGATGCTGATGACCGCGATCTACGTGGCGGCGCGCATCCTCAAGCTGCCGCGGCAGAAGCGGCCGCCGCTCATGGAAATCTGGACCTCGTTCCGCGAGGCGATCTGGGGCCTGCTGCTGATCGTCATCATCCTCGGCGGCATCTACGGCGGCGTGTTCACGCCGACCGAGGCGGCCGCCGTGGCCGCCGTCTATGCCTTCTTCGTGGCCGTGTTCGTCTATCGCGACCTCCGGCTCGCCGACGTGCCGCAGGTGCTGCTCGAGGCCGGCAAGGTGTCGGTGATGCTGATGTTCATCATCACCAACGCCTTCCTGTTCGCCCACGTGCTGACGACCGAGCGCATCCCGCAGGCCATCACCGAGGCGATCGTCGGCGCCAACATGCCGCCCTGGCTGTTCCTGGTCGTGGTCAACGTCATCCTGCTGATCGCCGGCAACTTCATGGAGCCGTCGGCGATCATCCTCATCCTGGCGCCGATCTTCTTCCCGATCGCGCTTCAGCTCGGCATCGACCCGATCCATCTCGGCATCATCATGGTGGTGAACATGGAGATCGGCATGATCACCCCGCCGGTCGGCCTCAACCTGTTCGTCGCCTCCGGCATCACCGGCATGAGCCTGTGGGACGTCGTCAGGGCCTCGCTGCCCTGGCTCGGCATCCTGGTCGCGTTCCTGGTCGTCGTCACCTACGTGCCGGTGATCTCGACCTTCCTGCCCGACCTGCTGTTCGGCCCGCTCAAGTAGGCCGCGCGGGCGGCGGGTTCCGTCATGCGGAAATTTTGATCTGGATCATGGTGTTGCAGCGCGGTTCGGCTCACTCTGGCGCCCATGACGCGGCCCGACATCATCTCCCGCAGCATCGCCCAGGCGCTTGACGCGGCGCACGTGCGGGAACGCCCGTTCCGGCACTGGCTGCTCGAGGACGCGCTGCCGCCCGCCACGCGCGACGCCGTCGTCGCCCTGCCGATCGAGGCGGCCGAGATCCCCGACACCTGCGGCCGGCGCGAAACCAACAACGACACCAGGGTGCATTTCGGTGCCGAGAACCGCGGCCGATACGCCGTGTGCGACCAGCTCGCGCGCGCCCTGCAGGACGGTCCCGCGGTCCAGGCGGTCGAGCGCGCCGCCGGCATCGACCTCGCCGGCACGTCCTTGCGCGTCGAGTACTGCCAGGACCGCGACGGGTTCTGGCTCGAGCCGCACACCGACATCGGCGCCAAGCGGCTGACGCTGCTCGTCTACCTGTCCGACGACCCGGGCGGCGCCGACTGGGGCACCGACCTGATGGACGAGTTCTGGTTTCCCGCCGCGCGCGCGCCGTTCGCGCCCGGAAACGGGGTGATGTTCGTGCCCGGGCCCACGACCTGGCACGGGTTCCGGCGCCGGCCGATCGCGGGCGTGCGCCGCTCGATCATCGTCAACTATGTCGGCCCGGAATGGCGCGCGCGCCACGAGCTCGCCTTCCCGCACCGCCCGGTCGGCGCGCCGTGACCGCGGCCACGACCCTGATCGACCTCGACGCCTTCCGCGCGGCGCCGCTCGGGCGCGAGCCGTTCGACCACGTGGTCGTGCCCGACTTCATCCGGCCGGAGGCCGTGCCGGCGATCCAGCGCGACTACCCGCGGCTCGCCATCGCCGGCAGCGTGCCGCTCGGGCTGGCGCCGCAGGGGCCTTCGTTCGACCGGCTGATGCGTGAGCTCCGCGGCGACGCGATCGAGCGCGCCTTCTCCGAGAAGTTCGGCCTCGACCTCGCGGAATTCCCGCGCATGTTCACGGTGCGCTCGGTCTGCCGGGCCGAGGACGGGCGCGTGCATGTCGACGCCGCCAACAAGGTGGTGACCGTCCTCGTCTACATGAACCCGCCCTGGCAGGCCGAGGGCGGCAGGCTCAGGCTGCTGCGCTCGCCCGACCTTGGCGACTGCGCGGCCGAGGTGCCGCCGCTCGCGGGCACGCTGCTGGCCTTCCGGCGCAGCGAATCCTCGTGGCACGGACACGCGCCTTACGAAGGGCCGCGCCGCGCCATCCAGATGAACTGGGTCCGCCGCGGCTTCTATGCCTGGCAGGAGCAGCTGCGCCATCGCGCCATCGCGTGGTGGAAGCTCCGAAGCGGCACCGACTGGCGTTTCGGGGGCGTGGCGGACAAAGGAGATCGCGCCGGATGAGCGTCGTATCCCCCGATCGCGTCCGCCGCTGGGCCGCCGAGCTCGAGGCGCGCGTGCCGCGCTACACGTCTTATCCCACGGCGCCGCATTTCACCGGCGCGGTCGGGCCGGACACGGTCAAGGACTGGCTCGGCGCCCTGTCGACCGCAAGGCCGGTGTCGCTCTACGTGCACGTGCCGTTCTGCCGCAAGCTGTGCCTCTACTGCGGCTGCAACACGGCGATCGTCTCGCGCCACCGGCCGATCGGCGCTTTCGCCGACGACCTGCTGGCCGAGATCGACCTGGTGGCCGAGTGCCTGCCGGCGCGGCTGCAGGTCGCGCACGTGCATTTCGGCGGCGGCACGCCGACGGCGCTGTCGATCGCCGAGCTGGCCGCCATCCGCGCGCGGCTCAGGCTTCGCTTCGACATCAGGCCCGACGCCGAGATGGCGATCGAGATCGATCCGCGCGGCATGAACCGCCGTCTGGCCGACGCGCTCGCCGCCTGCGGCTTCAACCGGGCCAGTTTCGGCGTGCAGGACTTCGATCCCGACGTGCAGCGCGCGATCCACCGCGAGCAGCCCGCCGAGATGGTGCAGGAGGCGGTCGCGATGCTGCGCGCCGTCGGGATCGCGCGCATCGGCTTCGACTTGATCTACGGCCTGCCGCTGCAGACCGTGGCGGGCGTGGAGCGCACGGTCGAGCTCGCCGCCCGCATGCATCCCGACCGCGTCGCGCTGTTCGGCTACGCGCACGTGCCCTGGATGAAGCCGCACCAGAAGGCGCTCGAGCGCCATGCGCTGCCCGACGCGTCCCAGCGCTGGGACATGGCCGAGGCCGCGGCCCGGCGCCTGATGGCGCACGGCTACGAGCGCATCGGCTTCGACCACTTCGCGCTGCCGGGCGACGCGCTGGCCGAGGCGCAGCGCGCCGGCGAGCTCAGGCGGAACTTCCAGGGCTACACGACCGATCGTGCCGAGACGCTGATCGCGCTGGGGCCGTCCGGCATCTCGACCCTGCCGCAGGGCTATGCCCAGGCGGTCACCGACACGGCCCAGTGGCGCAAGGCGGTGCGCGCGGGCGAGCTGCCGGTCGCGCGCGGCCGGGCGCTGACTGACGACGACCGCCTGCGCCGGGCGGTGATCGGGCGGCTGATGTGCGACCTCGCGGTCGACGTCGGCAACGTCGCCCGCGACCTTGGCCGCGACCCGCACGAGCTCGACGACGCCATCGAGCGGCTGCAGGGCCTGGCGCAGCAGGGCATCGTCGCGCTCGACGGCTGGCGCGTGCGCATGGCCGACGACGCCCGCCCGCTGGTGCGCAACGCGGCCGCCTGCTTCGACGCGTACCTCGCCCCGGAGGCGCGCAAGCACGCCGTGGCGGTGTAGAAGCGGCGGCGCACCGTCAGGCGTGCCGCCGGCGCAGCACGCGGATCAAATACAGCACGATCGCGCCGTTTGCGGCGATGAGCGCCAGCTTCGCCGCGCTGGGGCGCGACAGCGTCTCCGCGATCTCGAGCGGGATGAGGCCGGCGGTCGCGATCACCATCAGCCATTCGCCCCAGCGCCGCTCGAGCCACACGCCGATGCCTTCGACCAGGAACAGCGCCGCGTAGACGAGCGCCAAGAGGCCCAGCGCGCGCAGATGGTTGCCCGCGAGCAGGAGATCGAGCTCGCGCAATGCCGAGAACAGCACGTTGCCGTGCGGCAGCAGCAGCTCGGCGGCGACCCAGCCGACAAGGGCGTCGAACCAGGCCTGCCTGAGCTCGAGGACCAGCATGCCGATGGCGACCGCCAGCAGCAGGATGCCCTCGGCGAGCTTCAAGCCGGCGATCAGGCGCAGCCAAGTGCCGTGGCGCATGTTGGCCGAGATCCCAGGCTGCAACGGTAGGTCAGTCTTTACAGGATGTTGCCTGTATGGAAGCATAAGCGCCGTCACGCAGACGAAAGTCGATCTGGACTTCCGCGGCGTTCGGTTTCGCTTGGCCGTCCGAGAGGCGATCCGCGGCACGATTTGCGAGAGTGCAGCACATGGAATTGACCGCGGTCTTGATGCCAGCCGAAGAGGGCGGTTTCGTCGCCCTCAATCCCGAAACGGGCACGACGACGCAGGGCGAAACGGTCGAGCAGGCGATTGCCAATCTGCGCGAAGCAACGGCTTTGTACTTGTCCGAATTTCCGTTGCCTTCGGGCGGTCATCCGGTCGTCACCGTCTTCACGGTCGCTGAACCAACGCATGCCTAGGCGCGCGCCGATCCGCGCGCCAAACATTTGGGTCGGCGGCCGGATCAACGGCCGCCTAAGCTCCCGCGGGTTTCGGGAGCGGAAGTCGTGCGTGCCCTGGAGCGACTCGGCTTCTCGAAAGTGAGGCAGAGCGGTAGCCATTTGGTCATGCGCCGCGGTGCGAAGGGCTGCGTCGTCCCGATGCATGCCGAACTGAAAGTCGGTACCTTGGCAGGCGTACTCCGGCAAGCCGAGGTCACTGCCGAGGACTTTGCGGCCGCTTTGCGCGGCTAATTCACGCCGCCTTGGCCCGCTTCGGCTTGATCTCGAGGCCCGCCTTGCCGGCGCCGACCCTGAGCGTGTCGCCGTCCTTGACCGTGCCGGCGAGCACGAGGTTGGCGAGCGGGTTCTGCAGTTCCTTCTGGATCACGCGCTTCAAGGGCCTGGCGCCGTAGACCGGGTCGTAGCCCTGGTCGGCGAGCCATTGCAGCGCGTCCTTGTCCAGCTCGATCGCGATGTTGCGGTCGGCCAGCAGTTTCTTGAGCCGCCCGAGCTGGATCTCGACGATGCCGCTCATGTGCTGGCGCGTGAGGCGGTGGAACAGCAGGATCTCGTCCAGCCGGTTGAGGAACTCGGGCCGGAACGCCTGGCGCACGATCTCCATCACCGGTCCGCGCACGGCGTCCGTGTCCTGGCCTTCCGGCTGGTTGGCCAGGATCTCGCTGCCGAGATTCGAGGTCAGCACGATCAGCGTGTTGCGGAAGTCGACCGTGCGGCCCTGGCCGTCGGTCAGCCTGCCGTCGTCGAGCACCTGCAAGAGCACGTTGAAGACGTCGGGATGCGCCTTCTCGACCTCGTCGAACAGCACGACCTGGTAGGGCCGGCGCCGGACCGCCTCGGTCAGCGCCCCGCCTTCCTCGTAGCCGACATAGCCCGGCGGCGCGCCGATCAGGCGCGCGACGGCATGCTTCTCCATGTATTCCGACATGTCGATGCGCACCATCGCCTGGTCGTCGTCGAACAGGAACGCGGCCAGCGCCTTGGTCAGCTCGGTCTTGCCGACGCCGGTCGGCCCCAGGAACAGGAACGAGCCGATCGGGCGGTTCTGGTCCTGCAGCCCCGCGCGCGCGCGGCGCACCGCGTTGCTGACGGCGACGATCGCCTCGTCCTGGCCGATGACGCGCGCCTTCAGGCCGTCCTCCATGTGCAGCAGCTTCTCGCGCTCGCCCTCCAGCATCTTGTCGACCGGGATGCCGGTCCAGCGGGACACGACGGCGGCGATGGTCTCGGCCGTCACTTCCTCGTTCAGCATGCGCTTCTCGCCGGCCTTCTCGGCCTCCTTCAGCGCCTTCTCGAGCCCGGGGATGATGCCGTAGGCGAGCTCGCCCGCGCGGTTGTAGTTGCCCTGGCGCTGCGCGATCTCGAGCTCCGAGCGCGCGTGGTCGAGCTTCTCCTTGATCCTGGTGGCGCCGGCCAGCTTGTCCTTCTCGGCCTTCCACTGCGTGGTCAGCTCGTTCGACTTCGCCTCGAGCGACTTCAGCTCCTCGTTCAGCTTCTTGAGGCGGTCGCGCGAGGCCGGGTCCTTCTCCTTGTTGAGCGCCTCGCGCTCGATCTTCATCTGCACGATGCGGCGGTCGAGTTCGTCGACCTCCTCGGGCTTCGAGTCGACCTCCATGCGCAGCTTGCTCGCGGCCTCGTCGACCAGGTCGATCGCCTTGTCCGGCAGGAAGCGGTCCTGGATGTAGCGGTTCGACAGGGTCGCGGCCGCGACGATCGCGCCGTCGGTGACGCGCACGCCGTGGTGCAGCTCGTACTTCTCCTTCAGGCCGCGCAGGATCGAGATCGTGTCCTCGACCGTCGGCTCGGACACGAACACGGGCTGGAAGCGCCGCGCCAGGGCGGCGTCCTTCTCCACGTGCTTGCGGTACTCGTCGAGCGTGGTGGCGCCGACGCAGTGCAGCTCGCCGCGCGCCAGCGCGGGCTTCAGCATGTTGGACGCGTCCATCGCGCCCTCGGCCTTGCCGGCGCCGACCAGCTGGTGCATCTCGTCGATGAACAGGACGATCTCGCCGGCCGCGCCGGTGATCTCCTGCAGCACGGCCTTGAGGCGCTCCTCGAACTCGCCGCGGTACTTGGCGCCCGCGACCAGCGCGCCGAGGTCGAGCGCCAGCAGGCGCTTCTCCTTCAGCGATTCCGGCACGTCGCCGTTGACGATGCGCTGCGCCAGGCCCTCGACGATCGCGGTCTTGCCGACCCCGGGCTCGCCGATCAGCACCGGGTTGTTCTTGGTCCGGCGCGACAGCACCTGGATGGTGCGGCGGATCTCCTCGTCGCGGCCGATCACCGGGTCGATCTTGCCCTCGCGCGCCGCCTGCGTCAGGTCGCGGGCGTACTTTTTCAGCGCGTCGTAGCCCTGCTCGGCGCTCGGCGTGTCGGCCTTGCGGCCCTTGCGGACCTCCTCGATCGCCTTGTTGAGCGACTGCGGCGTGATGCCGGCGTCCTTGAGGATGCGCGCCGGGGGCTGGCCCTGCTGCAGCGCCAGCGCCAGCAGCAGCCGCTCGGCCGTCACGTAGCTGTCGCCGGCGCGCTCGGCGATCTCCTTGGCCTGGTCGAACAGCCGCGCGAGCTCCGGCGACATGTAGACCTGGCCGGCGCCGCCGCCTTCGACCTTGGGCTGCTTGGCGAGCTCGGCGTCCACCGCCTTGAGCGCGCGCGCGGGATCGCCGCCGGCAGCGCGGATCAGGTTGGCCGCGAGGCCTTCCTTGTCGTCGAGCATGACCTTGAGCAGGTGCTCGGGCATGAGCCGCTGATGGCCGGAGCGCAAGGCGAGGGCTTGCGCGGCCTGGACGAATCCTTGCGAGCGCTCGGTGAACTTCTCGAATTCCATGATCCTCTCCAGCTTGCGTCCCCCTCTTCGCGAGGCAGGACAGGCTCCAGGCCCTAGGGACAGGCACCCGGCGGAATGCCCCTCCTATATGGAGGTCTTTCTGCCCGGCGCAAGTCCGCCGGGCCGACGGCAGCATCGCGACGGCCGGCCGGCCGGGCCATGACCTGAATCAAAGCCGTCCGCCTTGCCGAGGGTGACGGCGGCCGGCTACGGTGCCGCCCGTACGAGGTCCGGCGGGGGAAATTCCAGCATGCTTCATCACGCTCTCGCGGCGCCGGCGGCGCCGGCGCGCGTCGTCGTGCTCGGCGCCGGCGGCTTCGTCGGCGGCGCGCTGACGCGGCGCCTGGCGGCGGCCGGCGTGCCGACGCTCGGGCTCGGGCGCCCGGGTCTCGATCTGCTGTCGCCGGCCGCGTCCGGCGCGCTCTCCGCCACGCTCCGCCCCGACGATGCGCTGGTCGTGATTTCGGCGTGCGCGCCGTGCAAGGACGCCGCCATGATGATCGACAACCTGCGCATGATAGCGCCCGTCTGCGCGGCGCTGCAGCGCGCCCCGGTCGCCCATGTCGTCTATGTCAGCTCCGATGCCGTCTATCGCGACGCGCCGCTGCCGCTGGCCGAGGAGTCCTGCGCCGAGCCCGGATCGGCCCATGGCGCCATGCACCGCGCGCGCGAGGTGCTGCTCGCGGACGCGACCAGGGCGCCCTTCGCCATCGTCCGGCCGACGCTGATCTACGGTGCCGGCGATCCGCACAACGGCTACGGCCCGAACCGCTTCCGCCGCCTCGCGGCCCAGGGGCAGGACATCGTGCTGTTCGGCGAGGGCGAGGAGCGGCGCGACCACGTGCTGATCGACGACGTGGCCGAGCTGGTCCGGCTCGTGCTGTTCCGTCGCAGCGCCGGCATCCTCAACATCGCCACCGGCGTGGTCACCTCGTTCCGCCGCGTGGCCGAGATGGTCGTGGCGGCGGCCGGCAGCACATCGGCGATCCGCCCGTCGCCGCGCCAGGGCCCGATGCCGCATGGCGGCTACCGGCCGTTCGACATCGCCCGGTGCCGCACGGCCTTCCCTGCCTT
The DNA here is from genome assembly GCA_023150455.1 of Alphaproteobacteria bacterium. Taxonomy (GTDB): domain Bacteria; phylum Pseudomonadota; class Alphaproteobacteria; order JAEULC01; family JAEULC01; genus JAEULC01. Next base: position 12,985 of record JAKLKW010000147.1, read on the forward strand.
TGCCTACACGCCGCTGGAGGAGGGGCTGGCGTTGAGCCAGCGGCTGGAAGCGGCAAGCGCGCCGGCATAGTCGGGCCGCACGGCCGGGTGCGAGGGTGCACGGCCCCGCCTCCATTGCGGGAGGCGGGGCCATTCTCTATTGTCGGCGCCGCATGCCCGCCACCATGGTCAAGCCGGGCGCGATGCTGCCCTTCGACCGGGCCTTTGCGCTTGCGCTCGGCTCGACGCCGTTCGATCCCGAGCATCCGCAGTGGATGCCCAAGACGAATTTCCTGATGCTGATGCGCGACGAGAAGCTGGCGGCGCTCGAGACCCGGTTCGACGACGCGACGCTGACGCTTACCGTTAGCCGCGGCGGGCGGCAGGTGGCGCGCGGGCGGCTCGACGACGCCATGGGCCGCGCGGTGATCGAGCAGTTCTTCGCCGCCTACATGGGCGAGGCCGCGCGCGGCCAGCCCAAGCTGGTGGCCGCGCCCGGGCACAACTTCTCCGACGTCAACGCCAAGGTGCTGTCGATCATCAACCTGGCCAGCGTGAAGGACCTCGAGCGCGTGACCGGCCAGCCGGTCGATCCGCTCCGCTTCCGCGGCAATCTCCATGTCGAGGGGCTGCCGGCCTGGGCCGAGTTCGGCTGGATCGGACGGGAATTCCGCATCGGCCCCCCGGGCGCAACGCAAGTGCGCCTGGGCGTGATGAAGCGCATCCAGCGCTGCGCCGCCACCGCGGTCAACCCGACGACGGCCCAGCGTGACATCAACGTCGTGCAATCCCTGGTGCGGGGCTTCGGCCACCCGGACATGGGCATCTACGCCCACGTGCTGACCGAAGGGGCGATCGCGACCGGCGATCCGCTCACCCCGCCGGCCTAGGCGCGGGGCGGTCGGGCGGCCGACGCAGGCGCCAGGACGAATCAGCGCGGCGGTCGCGCCGATCGATCAGAGTCGATCAAGGGGGCCTTCGGTCAGTCGCCGACGGGAATGGCCGGGGTCGGCTGCTCGCCGTCCTCGGGCTCGACCTCCGGCTGCTCGACGCCGTTGGTCGGACCGTTCATCCCGTGCGCTGGCGGGTTCTGCGGGCCATGCCCGTGCTGGCCGGCGCCGTTGGGGCCGGGCTGCGGCGCACCCGGCGGCATGGGCTGGCCATGCTGCGGATGCTGACCATGGTGTTGCGGGCGGCCGTCGCCGTTCAGATTGATCAGTCGGTAGTAGTGATCCGCGTGCTGGAAGAAATTCTCGGCCGCGACGCGGTCGCCCGCCGCCTGGGCGTCTCGGGCCAGGGTGAGGTAGCGCTCGTGCACCTGCCAGGCGTTGCCGCGGATGCGGACATCCGGGCCGCTGCTGTCGAAGGTTTGCATGCGCAACGGCACATGCGGCTTGCGACCATTGCGGCCGCGCGACCGCTTGTTCGGACCTTGTCTCATGGCTCCATCATTCTCACGTGGTCAGACGGTCTGCATGCCCGGACGGCACCGCCGTTCGGCCCGGTTTTCGCCGTCGCCCAAGGCGTTCACGGCGATCATGGAAATGCAAGACCCCAAAAGCCCTCGTCAGGAGGGGCAGGCGGCACTAGCAGGCCGCCAACGTCGCGCGCACCCTAGACGCGCAGCGGGTAATTTCCAATCGGATTTTACTACCGATTCGCCCGACTGTGACGATTTTACCCACCTGTGGCCAGGATGCATCGCTCGACGCCGGCCAGATCGCAGCGCCGTTCCTTGGGCAGTAAATGGGACTGGAGCAGCAGGGTTGCAACGGCATCGCCCTGTCCGGCGCCGATTTCGAGGGCGACGACCGCGCCGGGCGCCAGAACGCGCGGCAAATCCGACAGGATGGCGCGATAGGCATCCAGCCCGTCGGGGCCGCCGTCCAGCGCCAGCACGGGATCGTACCGGGCGACCTCGGGCATCAGCCCGGCCAAGGCGTCGCGCCGGATATAGGGCGGATTGGCCACCACGACGTCGAACCGCCCGCCGATCGGCCGGGTCCAGTCGCCGACCGCGAAGCGGGCCCGCGCCGCCAGGCCGGCGGCGACCGCATTGGCGCGCGCCGCGGCCGCCGCGCCGAAGGCCCGGTCGATGCCGAGGCCGCAGGCATGCGGCAGCTCGCTCAGCAGCGCCAGCAGCAGGCAACCGCTGCCGGTGCCGAGGTCGAGGATGCGGAGCCCTTCGTCGCGTCGTCCGCCCAGGTGCCGCAACACGGCCTCGACCAGCGTCTCGCTGTCCGGGCGCGGGTCGAGCGTATCGGGCGTGAGCGCCAGCTCGAGCGTCCAGAAGCCGCGCCGCGCGAGGATGCGCGCGACCGGCTCGCGCCGGCTGCGGCGCGCGATCCAGTCCCGGAAGCGCCGCGCCGTGTCGCCCGCCACGGCCCGGTCGCCGCGCGCCAGCAGCGCCGCCTGGTCGACCCCCATCGCCGCGGCCATGAGCAGACGCGCATCGCGCCTTGCGTCCTCGACGCCGGCGGCGATGAGCTCCGCGGTCGCCTGGTCGATGAGCTCGGCGACCGTGGCGCCGCCGCTCATTCAAGCTCCGAAAGCCGCGAGGCCTGGTCGTCGGCGATCAGCGCGTCGATGATCTCGTCCAGCGCCTCGCCTTCCATCACCTGGGCGATCTTGTAGAGGGTCAGGTTGATGCGGTGGTCGCTGACCCGGCCTTGCGGGAAGTTGTAGGTGCGGATGCGCTCCGAGCGGTCGCCGCTGCCGACCTGGCCCTTGCGCTGGGCGGCGCGCTCGGCGTCGCGCTTGGCGCGCTCGGCGTCGTACAGCCGCGCGCGCAGGACCTTGAGCGCCTTGGCCTTGTTGCGGTGCTGCGACTTCTCGTCCTGCTGCTGCACGACGATGCCGGTCGGGATGTGGGTGATGCGCACGGCGCTGTCCGTCGTGTTGACCGACTGACCGCCCGGCCCCGAGGAGCGGAACACGTCGATGCGCAGGTCCTTCTCGTCGATCTTCACGTCGACGTCCTCGGCCTCGGGCAGCACCGCCACCGTGGCGGCCGAGGTGTGGATGCGGCCCGACGCCTCGGTCGCGGGCACCCGCTGCACGCGATGCACGCCCGACTCGAACTTGAGCCGCGCGAACACGCCCTTGCCGGTGATCGACGCGATCGCCTCCTTCAGGCCGCCGATGCCGGTCTCGCTCAGATGCATGGTCTCGAACTTCCAGCGATGCTTGTCGGCGTAGCGCTGGTACATGCGGAACAGGTCCGCCGCGAACAGCGCGGCCTCCTCGCCGCCGGTGCCGGCGCGCACTTCGAGGATCGCATTCTTCTCGTCCGCCGCGTCCTTCGGCAGCAATAGGACCTTCACCTGCTGCTCGAGCCCGGGCAGGAGCTGCGCGAGCGAGGCGCGCTCCTGCTCCGCGAGCTGCTTCATGTCCGGCTCGCCCTGCGGGTCGTTGATCAGCCCGTCCAGGTCCTTGAGCTCCGCCTGCTTGCGGCGGAGGTCGAGGATGGCCTCGGCCACCGGCGTCAGATCGGCGTAGTCCTTGGCGGTGCGCGCAAAGCTCTCCGGATCCAGCGGCGTCTCGCTGGCCATCGCCGCGCGCAGCTCCTGGTGGCGCGCGACCACGCGGTCCAGCTTGACGTCCAGGCTCATCGATCCTCCTCGTTCGCTCGTTCCGGTCCTTCCAGGTCGAACAGCCGGCGCATCAGCGCCTCGGCCTGCTCGCGTTCCAGCTCGTCGCCCCGGGCGGCCAGCGCGCGCAGCGCCTCGGACGGATCGTGCAGCAGGCGGTTGACCAGCAGCCGCGTCGCCTCCGCGGCGTCGAGACCGGGCTCGGCCGCCAGCAACCGCTCGCGTTCCGTCTCGAAGCGCCGCCTGAGGGCGGCGAGCGCCGGCACCGCCGCGCGCTCCTGCCGGCCGCGCTGGAAAGCGGCCACTTCCTGCTCGATGATGCGCCAGGCGTCCTTGGCGGCCTCTTCCCGCTTGGCGCGGCCGGCCATCGCGACGGCCTCCAGCGCGTCCAGGTCGTAGCGGAACGCACCGTCGATCGCGTCGATGTCCGGGGCCAGGTCGCCGGGGATGGCGGCGTCCACCAGGAAGATCGGGCGCTGGCGACGCCGTCGCAAGACCTGCTTCACCGTTTCCGCGGTCAAGGTGTAGCGGCCGGCCCCATGGGCGCTGATCACGATGTCGGACGCCGCCAACAACTCCTCCAGCCGGTCGAGCGTCGCGTGGTTGCAGCCGAGCTGCCGCGCCACGGGCTCGGCCCGCGCCGCCGAGGACGCCGTCACGACCAGGCGTCCGAGCCCCGCGTGCTTCAGGTGCTCGGCCAGCAGCACGCCCATGTCGCCGATGCCGATCAGAAGCCCGCTGGCCGAGGCGAGCTCGCCGTGCACGTCGCGCGCGATCTGCGCCGCGGCCGCGGCGAGCGAGACCGGCCGCTCGGCCACGCGCGTCTCGCTGCGCACGCGCTTGGCGGCGGCGTAGGCGGCCTGCAGCGCCGCCTCGAGCTCGGGCCCGCTCATCCCGGCCGCCTGCGACAGGCGGTGGCTGGCCTTGACCTGGCCCAGCACCTGCGGCTCGCCGATCACCAGGCTGTCGAGCGACGCGGCGACGGCGAAGACGTGGCGCAGCGCCACGGCGCCGGTCAGCTTGTAGACGTGCGGCTCGATCTCGGCCGCGCCCATCTCGGCGCCTTCCGCGAGCGTCTGCAGCACCGCGCGCATGGCGCCTTGCGGATCGACCGATGCGCCCTGGACCTCGACCCGGTCGCAGGTGGCCAGCGCGATCGCCTGGCCGACGCCGCGCGACTTGAGGCGCCCGAGCAGCGCCACGTGCCCCGCCTCGTCGAAGAACAGCCGGTCGCGCGTCGCCAGCGGCGCGGACCGGTGATTCGCGCCGACCACGAACAGGGCGGCGGGCTCGTTGACGCGGAGGTCGCCCGTCATGAGGCCGAGCCCAGCGGCGGCGCGGCAGGCGCGGAAGGGCGCGTCATCGCGGCGGCCAGGCGCGCGCTGATCCGCGCGCCAAGCATTTGGATGGGCGGCCGGATCAACGGCCGCCCCAGGCGCGCGCTGATCCGCGCGCCAAACATTTGGATGGGCGGCCGGATCAACGGCCGCCCCAGGCGCGCGCTGATCCGCGCGCCAAACATTTGGATGGGCGGCCGGATCAACGGCCGCCCCAGGCGCGCGCTGATCCGCGCGCCAAGCATTTGGATGGGCGGCCGGATCAACGGCCGCCCTAGCGGAATTGGGCGAGGTGGGTCCCCAGCCGGTCCAGCGGGATCTCCTGCTGGTCGCCGCTGTCCAGGTCGCGCACGGCGGCGGCGGACCGCTTCAGCTCGTCCTCGCCCAGGATGATCGCGGCGCGGGCGTTCACCTTGTTGGCGCGTTGCAGGCGCCTTTTCATGTTGCCGCCGTAGCCGAGCTCGACCACGTGGCCGGCGCGGCGCAGCGCCTGCGCCAGGGCCTGGGCCTTGAGCTCGGCATCGGCGCCCATGGGCACGAGCGCGATCGGGCGCGGCGGCGCGGGCGGCTCGGCGATCAGCATGGCCAGGCGCTCGATGCCGGCGGCCCAGCCGATCGCCGGGGTCGGCGGCCCGCCCATCAGCTCGATCAGCCCGTCGTAGCGCCCGCCGCCCATGACCGTGCCCTGTGCGCCCAGCGCCTCGGTCGTGAACTCGAAGGCGGTATGGCAGTAATAGTCCAATCCGCGGACGAGACGCGGATTGAGCTTGTAGGGAATCCTCAGGGCATCCAGCCCCGCCTTCACCTGGGCGAAGAAGGCGGCCGACTCGGGGTTGAGATACTGCTCGAACGACGGCGCTCCGGCGACGATGCGCCGGTCGCCGGTGTCCTTGGAATCGAGAATGCGCAGCGGATTGCGCTCGAGCCGCGTACGGCTGTCCTCGGACAGCTGGTCGAGATGGGCGCGGAAATACTCGACCAGCACCTTGCGGTAGGCGGCGCGGCTGGCCGTATCGCCCAGGGTGTTGAGCTCGAGGACGCAGCGGTCGTCGAGACCCAGCGCGGTCAGGATATCCCAGCCCAGCGCGATCACCTCGATGTCGGCCTGGGGCTGGGCCACGCCCAGAAGCTCGATGTCGATCTGGTGGAACTGGCGCAGCCGGCCCTTCTGCGGGCGCTCGTAGCGGAACATCGGCCCGTGGCAGAACACCTTGAGCGGCAATTGCTGCTGCAGACCGCCCGAGATGAAGGCGCGCGCGATCCCCGCGGTGTATTCGGGCCTGAGGGTGATCTGCTCACCGCCGCGGTCGGTGAACGTGTACATCTCCTTGGTGACGATGTCCGAGGTGTCGCCGAGCGTACGCTGGAATACCTCGGTGAACTCGAAGATCGGCGTGGCCACCTCGCCGTAGCCGTAACGCTCGGCGACCGCGCGCGCGGTGTCGACGACCGCGCGGTGGCGCCGCATGTCGGGCGGAAACAGGTCGTGCGTGCCGCGCACCGGCTGAAGACCGGACATCGATCGGGACCTCCGGCCTTAAGCTAGCGTTGGCCGGAGGCGCCGGCGAGCAGCTTGTCGGCGTCGAGGGAGATGTTGCGGCGGACGGAACCGGAGGGGCCGACCGGCGGCACGGGCTTGCCGTCCACCGTGATCTCCAGCCCGCCGGCATTGCCGGTGTCGAAGCGCAGGCCCGCCCGGTTGGGTACGTGGTAGGTCTCGCCCGCGCGCAGCACCTGGGCGAAGATCGAGGGGCTGCGCCCGTCATTGACCTGCAGCCAGCTGTCGGCGATGGCGTGGATCACCACCCGCGACGGGCCGGCGGGCGGGGGTGCCTTGCCCGCCGCGGCGTCGATGGTCGCCGCGTTCGCTGCGCTGGCGCTGATGGGAGGCCGCGCCACGGTGTCCTGCAG
>JAKLKW010000148.1 GCA_023150455.1 Alphaproteobacteria bacterium
ACCCATTGCCCGATGGTCTTGAGCGCCATGGGCAGGTCCTTGGGTCCGATGGCGATGATCGCGACCACGGCGATCACCGCCATCTCGGTCCAGCCGATATCGAACATGCTGTCCCTGAGCCTCGCGCCCGGCCTGCCTCAGGGCCGCGCCGGCTGGTCGTGGCGGCTGACCGCGTCCGCCTCGGCGCGCGGCGCGGCGGCCCGGGGCGACGGCAGCGATTTCAGCGGCTCGGCGGCGGCGGCCTCCGGCTCGGGCGCCTCAGCCGCGGCGCCGGTGTCCTTCATCCCGTCGCGGAACGAGCGCACGCCGCGCGCGAGGTCGCCCATCGCGCGCGTCAGCTTGCCGGTGCCGAACAGCAGCAGCACGACGACCAGCAGCAGCAGCAGTTCCCAGATGCCGATATTCATCGAGATTCCCGTTGGCGGCGCGCTTCGCAAGCGCGGCGCGGCCGGATCATTGCAGAAAGCCCCCTGCCCCGCAACGGCCGCGGATCACCGCAAAAAATTCTTGCGCCGTGGCGGTTTAGGCCGGAAAGACGAAGCTCTGCTCGAGGTCCAGCTGGATGGTCACCAGGCTGTTCTCGGCCGGCGGGGCGCGGCCGGGGACGCGCGCGTGCACGTGCAGCGGCTTGCCGTCCGGCCCGGGCACCGCCAGGTGCACGAGGCTGGACCGGCCGAGCATGCGCGCGGCCATGACGCGCGCCGCGCTGGCGGCGCGCTCGGCGCCGTTGACCGGCGAAAGCCTGAGCGCTTCGGGCCGGATCAGCACCTCGACCGCGCTGCCCTCGGGCAGCCGGCTGGGCACGAGGCCGAACGGCGTCGCCGCCGTGCCGCCCGCGATGCGGCCGGGCAGCGCGTTGATCTCGCCGAAGAAGCGCGCGACGAAGCCGTCGACCGGACGGCAATAGAGGTCGACGGGCGAGCCGACCTGGACCATCCGGCCGGCCCGCATCACGGCGATGCGATCCGCCATGAACATCGCCTCGTCCGGGTCGTGGGTCACGAGCAGGCAGGCGGCGCCGCTGTCCTTGAGGACGTGGAGCGTCGAATCCCGCACCTGGTCGCGCAGCCGGGCGTCGAGGCCGGAGAACGGCTCGTCCAGCAGCATCACGCGCGGCCGCGGCGCCAGCGCGCGGGCCAGCGCGACCCGCTGCTGCTGCCCGCCCGAGAGCACGTGCGGATAGCTGGCGGCGTATTCCGCCACGCCGACCTGCTCGAGCACCGCCCGTGCGCGCTGCGCGCGCTCGGCCCCGCGGCCGCGCAGGCCGAAGGCGACGTTGTCGAGCACGTTGAGGTGCGGGAACAGCGCATAGTCCTGGAACACCAGGCCGACGCCGCGCGACTCGGGCGGCACGTCGGTCGCGGCGTCCGCCATGACCTGGCCGCTGATGACCACGCGCCCGGCCTGCAGCCGCTCGAGGCCCGCCGCCACCCGCAGCACGGTCGACTTGCCGCAGCCGGACGGCCCGATCAGGCACACGACCTCGCCCGGCCCGACGCGCAGGCTCAGGTCGTCGACGGCGCGCAGCGGCCCGTATTGGTGCGAGATATGTTCCAGTTGCAGCACGGGCGGACCCTAGCGCGCGCTGATCCGCGCGCCAACCATTGAGTCGGCGGCCGGATCAACGGCCGCCGGGCGCGCGCTGATCCGCGCGCCAACCATTGAGTCGGCGGCCGGATCAACGGCCGCCGGGCGCGCGCCGATCCGCGCGCCAACCATTGAGTCGGCGGCCGGATCCGGCGGACCAAGCGCCAGCGCCGGGCAATAGCGGGCACGACGCGAGCTTCTCTCTAGGCCGCGACCGCCGCGTGTATGGACCTGACCTCGGCCGGCAGCACGACGGTGACGCTCGTGCCCTTGCCCACCGCGCTGTCGAGCTCGAACCGGCCGCCCAGGCGCTCGACCAGCATGCGCGTCAGCGGCAGGCCGAGGCCGGTGCCCTCGTGCTTGCGGGTATAGGCGCTCTCCACCTGCCCGAAGGGCTTCATCACCAGCGGGATGTCGCCGGGCGCGATGCCGATGCCGGTGTCGCGCACCTCGAGACTGAGCTCGGCTGCCGGCAGCTGTGCCGCCTCGATCGTGACCCGCCCGCCCTCGGGCGTGAACTTGATCGCGTTGGTCAGCAGGTTCAGCAGGATCTGGCGCAGCATGCGGTCGTCGGTCACGATCGTGCCGACCGCCGGGTCGATGTCCACCGCAAGGTCGATCCGCTTGCCGCGGGCGCGCTGGGTCAGCATGCGCGTCGCCGATACCACGACCTCGGCAGGCTCGATCTCCTCCAGCGTCACCTCGATCGCGCCGCACTCGGCCTTGGAGAAGTCGAGTATCTCGTTGATGATCTCGAGCAGGTGCTCGCCCGAGGAATGGATGTCCTCCACGTAGCTGGCGTAGCGCCCGCCGATCGGCCCGAACGCGCCGGCACGCATGACCTCGGAAAAGCCGATGATGGCGTTGAGCGGCGTGCGCAGCTCGTGGCTCATGTTGGCGAGGAACTCGGACTTGGCGCGGCTGGCCGCCTCGGCGTCGACGGCCGCCTTGGCCAGGCGCGCGTTCTGGCGGCAGACCTCGTCGGCCATCTTGTTGAAATTGCGCGCCAGCGTGCGCAGCTCGTTCGGCGTGACGCGCGGCAGGTCGCGCACCCGCGCGTCGAGCCGGCCCGACGCGATCACCTGCGCGGCGTCGGTCACCGCCTGGAGCGGCCGCGTCAGGCGCTTGGCCAGCCACCAGCTGATCGCCGTGACGAGCCCCAGCCCGAGCGCGACCAGCGCAAAGGCGGCATAGCGCACGTCGTTGGCGCGCGCCACCAGCTCGGCCATCGGCTGCGGCACCATGACGCCCCAGCCGGTGCGCGGGACCGCCGTGAATCCCGCCACCATCTCGGCCTTGAGCGCCGGCGAATGGAAGAACGCGACGCCGCTCTCCCCGGCCATCATGCGCCCGACCACCGGCATGGAGGAAAGGTCCATCATGCCGGTCCACCATGTGCGGCTCGGATGCGCCAGCACGCGCCCTTCGGAGTCGACGATCGCCGCGTGGCCCTTCTCGCCGAAGGCGATCGTACGCTGGACGTCGCGGATATAGTCGGTGCCGATCGCGCCGAGCGCGTAGCGCCCGCCTTCCAACCGCTGCGCCAGCACGATCGCCGGCAGGCCCGCGCGGCCGGGCATGACGGGCGAATAGCGCACCTCGCCGGCGCCGCCATCGGCCAGCCGCACCAGGCGCTCCATCGTCTCGGGCGGGATGCGCTCGGGCCTGACCGTCCAGGCGGCGCCGATGAAATGGACGACCTGCCCGTCGCGCTCGACGATCGACACGTGATGGAAACCGAGATCCGCCAGCAGCGTGGCGACCGGCGGCATCTCGCCGCCCAGATGCGCGCTGCGCACGGCGACCAGGAAGGCCGATTCGACGTCGCGCGCATAGCGGCTGAGGCTGTCCGCCAGGTTCTGCGCCAGCAGCAGGTGGCGCTCCCTGACCGCGGCAATCTCCTTCTCGAGCGCCGAGCGCTCGACCCAGATGCCGAGGATGAGGACGGGAATCGTCGCGATGAGCGTGAAGGCGAGGAACAGCAGGTGACGCAGGCGCACCGCACCCGCCAGCCGGACACGCCCCCGCCGCAGCATGGCCGAAGCGCCGCCGCGGCGCCGCGCCGCCGCCGCGGCGCGCCGCGCGCCGGGTCCGGTCGCCAAGAGCCTCGCGCCAGTACGGAATCCCCGATCCATACCTTGAACCCTTGCTGCACAACCGGGCGGCCGCGCCCCGGCCCGACGACGTCGACCGGCCGCGAGCCCGCTCAGGTTAGGAGCGCCGGAGCGCCCCGGGCAAGGGTTTTATTTTGTGGATTCAGTGGATACTTTAAAATATTCGTGATCTAAAATACAGATGAAGCAAAACTGTCCAACCAGTAAGTATCGCATAGACTCCTTAACAAAGCGTTACCGGCGCAGGGGCGCTGCCGCCGCGCCCCTATTCCCGCCTCAGCGCCTCGATCGGATCGAGGCTCGCGGCGCGGCGGGCGGGGAAGTATCCGAACACGATCCCGACCAGCGCCGAGAAGCCGAAGGCGAGCAGCACGATCGACGGATCGACCAGGAACGGGACCTCGAGGACGACGGCCGCCGCCGCCGCGAGGGAAAGGCCCAGCACGATCCCGGTCAGGCCGCCGAACAGCGACAGCACCACCGCCTCGACCAGGAACTGCAGCAGCACCTGGTTTTCGAGCGCGCCGATGGCCAGGCGCACGCCGATCTCGCGCGTGCGCTCGGTGACCGAGACCAGCATGATGTTCATGATGCCGATGCCGCCGACCAGCAGGCTGACGGCCGCCACGGCGCCGAGCAGCGCGGTCAGCATCGCCGTGGTGCCGGCGGTGGTCTCGACCAGCTGCGTCATGTCGCGGACGGTGAAATCGTCCTCCTTGCCGGGCCCGATGTTGCGCCGTTCCCGCAGCAGGCGCTCGACGTCGGCCTGGACCTTGGCCGTGGCGACGCCCTCGGCGGCCGAAAGCAGCACGCGCGTGATGTCGGTGTTGCCGGCGATGCGGCGCTGGAACGCGCGCAGCGGCATCAGGATCACGTCGTCGAGGTCGGTGCCGAAGCTGGACTGCCCCTTGGGCGCCAGCAGGCCGATCACCTCGCACGACACGTTCTTGACCCGGATGCTGTGGCCGACCGGATCGACCCGCCCGAACAGCTTGTCGCGCACGGTCTGGCCGATGATGCAGACCCCGCGGCCGGCGCGGATCTCGCCGCCCAGGAACGCCCGGCCCGAGGCGAGCATCCAATCCTGCGCCGTCAGGTAGCTGGAATCCGTGCCCGTGATCTGCGTGCTGCGGTTCTCCGTGCCGTAGACCACCGTGGCCGACGACTGCGCGACCGGCGCCACCGCGCGCAGGCCGCTGAGCTGGGTGCGCATGGCCTCGACGTCGCGCGCGTTGAACGGCCGCGCTTCCGAGCTGGCGCGGCCCGGCCCGAACTGCCCGCGCGAGACGAACAGGTTGCTGCTGCCCAGCTTCGCCATGTCGGCCGTGACCCGCGCCGTGGTGCCCTTGCCGATCGTCACCATGGCGATCACCGCGCCGACGCCGATGACGATGCCGAGCACGGTGAGGAACGACCGCAGCGCGTTGCGGCGGATCGAGTGCAGCGCCAGCTTGACCGCCTCGAGCAGCATCAGGCGGCTCGCGCCGGTGTGTCGTCGACATCGATGCGGCCGTCGACGAAGCGGATCACGCGCCGCGCATAGGCGGCCATGTCCTGCTCGTGCGTGACCATGATGATCGTGATGCCCTGCTCGCGGTTGAGCGCGGTCAGCACGTCCATGATCTCGCGGCTCATCTTCGTGTCGAGGTTGCCGGTGGGCTCGTCGGCCAGCAGCACCGCCGGCCGCGTGACGATGGCGCGGGCGATCGCCACGCGCTGCTGCTGGCCGCCCGACAGCTCGCCCGGCGTGTGGTGCTCGCGGCCCTGGAGGCCGACCCGCGCCAGCGCGGCATAGGCCAGGCGCCGGCGTTCCGCGCCCGAGATGCCGCGATAGGTCAGCGGCAGCTCCACGTTCTCGGCCGCGCTCGTGCGCGCGAGCAGGTTGAACCCCTGGAAGACGAAGCCGAAGTAGCGCCGCCGCAGCAGCGCGCGGTTGCGGCGGTCGGCGCCGCCGATCTCGAAGCCCTGGAAGAAGTATTCCCCCGCGCTCGGCGTGTCGAGACACCCGATCACGTTCATCGCGGTCGACTTGCCCGATCCGGACGGGCCCATGATCGCGACGAACTCGCCCTCGTCGATCCTGAGGTCGACGCGATCGAGCGCCCTGACCGCGGCGGCGCCGCTGCCGAAGACCTTGCTCACGCCCCTGAACTCGATCAGCGGGCGCTCGGTCGATGGACCGGCTTCGGCCATGTCAGCGCTTCACCGTGACCGAGTCGACGATCACGTCCTGCCCGGCCTGGATCTCGCCCGAGACGATCTGCGTGTTCTTGCCGTCGGTCGCGCCGATCTTGACCGGCACGGCGACGGGCGCGCCGCCGCTCAAGACCCAAAGCCGGCGCTGCGACCGGTTCGCCTCGTGCGGCCCGGCCGTACGCGGCCGCGGCGGCCCCGGCATCAGCCGGCTGATCCACGAGCGCGTATCCGCCGGCTGCGCGGTCGCCGGCGCGAAGCGCAACGCCGCGTTGGGCGCCAGCAGCGCGTCGCGCACCTGCTGCACCTGGATCTCCGCCGTCGCGGTCATGCCCGGCCGCAGCAGCAGCTCGGTGTTGTCGACCGTCAGGATCGCCTTGTAGGTGACGACGCCCTGCACCGTCTCGGACGCGAAGCGCAGCTCGCGCACCTTGGCCGGGAACTTGCGCTCGGGGTACGCATCGACCGAGAACACCGCCTCGTGCCCCTCGCGCACCTGGCCGACATCGGCCTCGTCGACATTGACCTGGGCTTCCATCTTGCGCAGGTCCTCGGCGATGGTGAACAGGATCGGCGCCTGCAGCGACGAGGCCACGGTCTGCCCGGGCTCGGCGTTGCGCGCCAGCACCACGCCGTTGATCGGCGAGCGGATCATGGCCTTGGCCAGGTTGGTTTCCTGCAGGCGCAGGTCGGCCGCGGCGGACTCCACGTCGGCACGCGCGCTCAGCAGGTTCGCCTGCGCGCGCTCGTGCAGGGCGCGCGCCACGTCGAGCTCGCGCTCGGTGCTGACATGCGAGGCCACCAGCGACTTCTTGCGCTCGTGCTCGCGCCTGGTTTCGGTGACCGTCGTCTCGACCTCCGAGACCTTGGCCTTGGCGACATTGAGCTTCGCGCGTGCGCTCTCCGCCGTCGCGGCCAGCTTGTCGGTGTCGAGCTCGGCCAGGATCTGGCCGACCGCGACCTGGCTGTTGTAGTCGACCAGCACGCGCCGGATGATGCCCGACAGCTCGCTCGACACGTCCACCTTGTTGGTCGGCTGGATGCTGCCGGTGGCCGTGACGATCACATCGAGGTCGCCCCGGGTCACCGGCGCGGTCACGTATTGCACCGTGCTCGTCGTCGCGGCCGACTGGTAGAGCACGTAGCCCAGCAATCCGAGCACGGCGAGCCCGAGCGCAAGCGCCGGCTTCTTCCAGCGCGCCAGCCGCGAGCGCGCGCGCTCCGGCCCGAGCAGCGCGTCGATGCCCCGTCCCGCCGTGCGTTCCGCGATTTCGGCCAACGTCGGTCTCCGATACCTTTGAGGATCGGCCGCAGACTAAGCCATGGCCGGCGCGCCGCTTTGACCTGGATCAAGACGGCGATCCGGCAGGCGAGTTTCGGCCAAGTCTCCGGCAGCGCCGGTCAAGACGCCTGCGCGGCGCAACGCTATCGAGGCGCAGACGCGGGCCGGACCCTCGACGGACAGGTGCCATGACCGAGCGCTGCGACTTCATCGTGATCGGCGCGGGCGCGGCGGGCAGCGCGGTCGCCCACGCGCTGTCGTCGCGCGGCAGGGTCGCCGTGCTCGAGCGCGAGAGCGCGCCCGCCTATCACAGCACCGGCCGGTCGGCGGCGGTCCTGGCCGAGAACTACGGGCCGGTCCTGTGGCAGCGCCTGTCGACCGCGAGCCGCCCCTTCTTCGAGCAGCCGCCCGCGGGCTTCGCCGAGCACAAGCTGCTGCGCCCGCTCGGCGCGCTGTTCTTCGCGACCGCGGCGGAGACCGGCGCCCTCGAGGACTCTGCCCGGGAACTGGCCCGGCGCGGCGTCGCCCATCGCCTGATGACGCCGAGGGAAGCGCTGGCGCTCTGCCCCGTGGTCCGGATCGAGTCCTTCGCGCTGGCGCTCCACGAGCCCGGCTGCGCCGACATCGACGCCGCCGCGCTGGTGCAGGGCTGCCTGAAGCTGGCGCGGCGCAACGGCGCGACCGTCATGCTTGACGCCGGGGTCGACGCGATCGAGCGCGGCGGCGGGCAATGGCAGGTGCGCACGCGCGGCGCGACGCTGCGGGCGCGCGTGCTGGTCAATGCGGCCGGCGCCTGGTGCGACGACATCGCCGCGCTCGCCGGCCTCAAGCGCCGCGGCGTCCGGCCCTATCGCCGCACCGCCATCACCTTCGACCCGCCCGCCGGCCACGATTCCAGCCGCTGGCCGATGACGTTCGACGTGGCCGAGACCTGGTACTTCAAGCCCGAGGGCGGGCGCATCATGGCATCGCCCGTCGACAAGAGCCTGAGCGCGCCCTGCGACTGCCAGCCGGAGGAGCTGGACATCGCCGTCGCCGCCGACCGCATCCAGCAGGCCACGACGATGGAAGTCCGCCGCATCGCCCGCAGCTGGGCGGGCCTCAGGACCTTCGCGCCCGACGAGCAGCCGGTGATCGGGCCCGATCCGCAAGAGCCGGGCTTCATCTGGCTCGCCGGCCAGGGCGGCAACGGCGTCATGGCCGCGCCCGCCGCGGCCGAGCTTGCGGCGTCGCTGGCGCTCGGCGAGGGCGTGCCGCAAGCGCTGCGGGCGCTGGGCATCGACGCCGCGGCGGTGGCGCCGGGAAGATTGCCCGCCGCCTAGCCCCTACCCCGCCGCCTCGCCCAAGAGGTGGCGCGCCATGATCATGCGCTGGATCTGGTTGGTGCCCTCGTAGATCTGCGTGATCTTGGCGTCGCGCATCAGGCGCTCGACCTCGATGCCGCGGATGTAGCCGCTGCCGCCGTGCACCTGCACGGCGTTGGCCGTGTGCAGCACGGCGGCGTCCGAGGCGAAGCACTTGGCCATGCTGCACTCGAGCGAGGCGCGCTCGCCCGCGTCCATCCTGGCGGCGGCGGCGTGCACCATCAGGCGGGCGGCGTGCGTGTCCTTGGCCATGTCGGCGATCAGCCACTGCACCGCCTGGAACCCGGCGATCGGCTTGCCGAACTGGCGGCGCTGCCTGGCATAGGCGACCGACGCCTCGAGCGCGGCCTCGAGGATGCCGACGGCGAGCGCGGCGATGCCGACGCGGCCCTTGTCGAGCACGCCCATCATCATGTGGAAGCCGCGTCCCTGCGGCCCCAGCATCGCGTCGGGGCCGAGATGCACGGCGTCGAAATGCAGCGCGCCGACCTGCGAGGCGCGCTGGCCCATCTTGCGCTCGTGCCGGCCGATCGAATAGCCGGGGGTGTCGCGGTCGACCAGGAAGATGCTCATGCCGCGCCTTCCGGCTTCCTTGTCGGTGCGCGCCAGCACGACGGCGAAGTCCGCCACCGGCGCGTTGTGGATCCACAGCTTCCCCCCGTCCAGGCGCCAGCCGCCGCCCGAGCGCGGCTCGGCCGTGGTCCTGATGCCCGAGACGTCCGAGCCGGCCTCGGCCTCGGTGATGGCGTAGGCGCAGCGCCGCTCGCCTTTCAGCAGCGGCCGCAGGTAGCGGTCCTGCTGCTCCGGCGTGCCGTGCTCGGCCAAGAGCGTGCCGACGAGCTCGATCAGCCCGCACTGGTCGGCGACCGAGCTGTAGCCGCGCGACAGCTCTTCCATCACCAGCGCGTAGCTCAGCACGTCGGCGCCGGCGCCGCCGAGCGGCTCGGGCACGCTCACGCCCATCATGCCGAGCGCGCACATGGTCTTGTACAGCGCGTCGGGATATTCCTCGTTCTCGTCCAGCCTTGCGGCGATCGGGCGGATCTCCTTCTCGGCGAAGGCGCGCGTGGCCTCGGCGATGGCGCGGTGGCGGTCGCTCAGATAGAGTTGCGCGGACATCGATGTTCCTTGTCCCCTGCTTTCGGTCCCACCATACCCCGACACCATGAGCCAGATCGACCCGCCTTCCGTCGACCCCCCATCCATCGACCCGCCATCCATCGACCCTGGGCAGTCCGTCATCACCGGCAGCACGCGCCTCTACGCCATCATCGGCGACCCGATCCGGCAGGTCGGCTCGCCGCGGGTGTTCAACCCGATCATGGCGCGCAACAAGGTCGACGCGGTGCTGGTGCCGATGCGCATCGCCGCGGCCGACCTCGCCGCCGCCGTCGCCGGCCTGAAGGCGATCGGCAACCTCGACGGGCTGATCGTGACCATTCCGCACAAGATGGCGATGATGGCCCTGGTGGACGAGGTCGGCGCGACCGGCCGGCTGGTCGGCGCGATCAATGCCGTGCGGCGCGGCAAGGACGGGCGCTGGGCCGGCGACATGTTCGACGGGCGCGGCTGCGTGCGGGGATTGAAGGACCAGGGCGACGATCCCGCCGGCCGCTCGGCCCTGCTGGCCGGCGCCGGCGGCGGCGGCAGCGCCGTCGCCTGCGCGCTGGCCGAGGCGGGCGTGAAGCGCCTGACCGTCTGCGACATCGACCGCGCCAAGGCCGAGCGCCTGGCGCGCGTCGTCGCCGGCGGGTTTCCCGCGGTCGCCGTCGCGGTCGGGCCGTCCCCGGCCGAATCCCCGCGGGGCTACGACCTGGTCGTCAACTGCACGCCGATGGGCATGAAGCCGGACGACCCGCCGCCCGTCGACCTCGACGCGCTCGCCCCGGGCATGACCGTCATCGACATCGTGCTCAAGCAGGAACCGACGCCGCTGCTGGCGGCGGCCGCATCGCGTGGCTGTCACACCATGAACGGACACCGCATGCTGCAGGGCCAGGCGATGGAAGTGGCGCGGTTCTTTGGTTTCGGTTGAGGAGGTCTTGCCCGGCAGCGTGCTGTGCCTCGGCGCCGCCGTGCTCGACACGATCTTCCGCGTCGAGGCGATCCCGACCGTGCCTACCAAGGTGCTGCCGAGCGACTGCGTGCAGGTCGGCCAGGGCATGGCCTCGGCCGCGGCCGCCGCGGTGGCTCGGCTCGGCGGGCGCGCGCGCATCTGGGCGCGCGTGGGCGACGATGCGGCCGGGCGGCACTACCTCGCCGACATGCAGGCGGCCGGCGTCGACGTCTCGCAGGTGCGCCGCGTCGCCGGCAGGCGCACCGCGATCTCGACCATCCTGGTGGACAAGGCGGGCCAATGCCTGGTCGTGCCCTACTACGATCCGGCGCTCGATCCCGACCCGTCCTGGCTGCCGCTCGGCGAGGTCGCCGGCTTCGGCGCGGCGCTGGCGGATACACGCTGGCCGGACGGTGCCGCGGCGCTGCTGCGCGCGGCGCGCGCCGCCGGCCGCCCGGCCGTGCTCGACGCCGACATCGCCCCGGTCGAGGTGCTGGCGCGGCTCGTGCCGCTGGCGACCCATGCGCTGTTCTCCCAGGCTGCCCTGGCCTTGCTCACCGGGTGTGACGGCATCGAAGCCGGATTGCGCGCGGCGGCCGGGCGCGCGACCGGGCTGGTCGGCACGACGGCCGGCGGCCGCGGCTTCTATTGGCTCGATGGCGGCGCGCTCCGTCACGTACCGGCGCCGCGCGTCGCGGCGGTCGACACGCTCGCCGCCGGCGACGTGTTCCACGGCGCCTTCGCCCTGCTCCTGACCGAAGGCCGCACCATCGCGGCCTCCGCCCGCTTCGCCTGCGCCGCCGCCAGCCTGAAGTGCACCCGCTTCGGCGGCCGGCTCGGCGCGCCGAGGCGCGCGGAGGTGGAGGCAATGCTGGCGCGCGCGGGACAGGAACCTTAGCCGCCGAGCCGCTTCGGCGACGGTTGCGCCGCGATCAGGCCCGTCAGCTCCGCGCCCGCGCCCGCCTTCAGGCGCCGGAACACCAGCGCCGCCGCCGACGCGATGACGCCGATCGCGGTGAAGGCCGGCCAGAAATCGTCGGCCGTCAGCGTCTCGCCGGCGCCGCGCCAGTAGAGGGTCAGGTGCAAGAGGCCGGCGCCGACGGCGACGCCGAAGCTCAAGGACAGCTGCTGCATCGTGCCGCTGAGGCTGGTGGCGCGGCTCATGCGCCCGGGCGGCACGTCGGCATAGGCGAGCGCGTTGACCGCGGTGAACTGCAGCGAGCGGAAGAAGCCGCCGGAAAGCAGCAGGGCGACGATCGCCCATGCCGGCGTGGTCGGCTGGAACGTCGCGTAGGACACGAAGAACGCGCCGCAGACGAGCGCGTTGACGACCAGCACGCGGCGGAAGCCGAAGCGCCCGAGGATCGGCTGCGCCGCCGCCTTCATGGTGATCGCGCCGATCGCCGCCGTGAAGGTCAGCATGCCCGAGGCGAAGGCCGACATGCCGAAGCCGACCTGCAGCATCATCGGCAAGAGGAACGGCAGCGCGCCGACGCCGATGCGGAACAGCGAGCCGCCGGCCGTCGCCAGGCCGAAGGTCGGCACGCGGAACAGCGTCAGGTCGAGGATCGGCTGCGCCGTGCGCGTCATGTGCCGGAGATAGAGCACGCCGAGGACCGCGCCGAGCGCGATCAGCAGGAACGGCGCGAGGGCCGGCACGCCGCCGCGCCCGACCGTCTCGAAGCCCAGCATCAGGCCCGACAGGCCGAGCGCGCTCAAGCCGAAGCCCAGCCGGTCGAGCGGCGGCGCGGCGGGGTCCCTGTGGTTGTCGATGAAGGCCGAAACCATGATCATGCCGAGGATGCCGATCGGCACGTTGAGGAAGAAGATCCAGCGCCACGACGCGTAGGTCACCAGGAAGCCGCCGACCGGCGGCCCGAGCACGGGGCCGAGCAGCGCCGGCATCGCGAGATACGCCATCACGCGCACGAGCTGGCGCTTCTCGACGCTGCGCAGCATCACCAGGCGCCCGACCGGCACCATCATCGCGCCGCCGGCGCCCTGCAGGAAGCGCGACGCGGTGAGCGCGGCGACGCTGTCGCTCATGCCGCACAGGATCGATCCCAGCGTGAACACGGCGATCGCGGCGCGGAACACGGTGCGCGCGCCGAAGCGGTCGGCGAACCAGCCGCTCGCCGGCATGAAGACGGCCAGGCTCAAGAGATAGGCCGTGATCGCGAGGCTGAGCCGGATCGGGCTGACGTCGAACGACTCGGCGATCTGCGGCAGCGCCGTCGCGATCACCGTGCCGTCCAGGCTCTCCATGAACAGCGCGCAGGCCACGATGCTCGCCGCCAGCATCGGGCGGCGGCCTGCCGGCGGCGAACCGGGCGGCGGGGCGGCTTGCGGGACAATCCGCGGCTCGGCCGGCGCCGGCGTTAGCCTAACTTCGCCGATTGGGGCGATGTTCTCCGGGTAAGTTATTGGAATTGCGTGCGGGGACCCAGCAAGGTCGGCACTACAGGGCGGGGACTGGTTGGCTGGTCTCGGCGGTTATCTTGGGCGGCGGCTGGGCGGGC
>JAKLKW010000149.1 GCA_023150455.1 Alphaproteobacteria bacterium
ATCCGCAAGCCGGTTCCGCGCAAGACGCCGCCGCGCAGCATCGCCGCCCGCCGCGCCGCGCCCCCGCCGAGCCCGCGCGGCCCGGCCGCCGCGCGGCCCAAGCCGCCCGTCGCGATCAGGCCGCCGGCCGCGCTGCGTCCGGCCGAGGCGGCGAGGCCCGGCCCGGGCGCCCGGCCGACGGCGCCCGCACGGGCCGTCGCACCACCGCAAGCCCCCGCACCGGCGATTGCCAAGCCTGCGATTGCCAAGCCTGCGATTGCCAAGCCTGCGATCGCCAGGCCGCCGGGTGCCAAGCCGACCCTGGCACGCCCGCCGCTCGCCGCGCGGCCGGTCGCGGTCGCGCCGAAGACGGGCGTCAAGGTCCTGGGCAAGGCCGGACCCGGCTACGAGCAGATCCTCAACGCCATGGCGATGGACTTCATCGTCGGCCTGGAGCGGCGCTTCCGTCCCGACTACAAGCGCCTCATGGCCGCGCGCGAGGAGCGCCAGCGCCGGCTCGACGCCGGCGAGAAGCCCGACTTCCTGCCCGAGACGGTCAACATCCGCAACGGCGACTGGACCGTGGCGCCGCTGCCGCGCGACCTGCACGACCGCCGCGTCGAGATCACCGCGCCGACCGACCGCAAAATGGTGATCAACGCGATGAACTGCGGCGCCTCGTGCTACGTGGCGGATTTCGAGGACTCGAACAGCCCGACCTGGCCCAACATGATCGAGGGCCAGGTCAACCTGCGCGATACCGTCGCCGGGACGATCGGCTTCAAGGAACCGGGCACGGGCAAGGAATACCGTCTCAATCCGCAGCACGGCGTCCTGATCGTCCGCCCGCGCGGCTGGCATTTGCCCGAGCGCCACGTCATCGTCGACGGCGAGCCGATCTCCGCCGCGCTGTTCGACTTCGGCCTCTACTTCTTCCACAACGCGCGGCCGCTCATCCGCAACGGCAGCGGGCCGTATTTCTGCCTGCCGAAGCTGGAGTCGCATCTCGAGGCGCGGCTGTGGAACGACGTGTTCCTGCACGCGCAGCGCGCCTTCGGACTGCCGCGCGGCACGATCAAGGCGACGGTGCTGATCGAGACCATCCTCGCCGCGTTCGAGATGGACGAGATCCTGTACGAGCTGCGCGACCACGCCGCCGGCCTCCACGCCGGGCGCCGCGACTACGTCTTCAGCTTCATCAAGAAGTTCCGCAACGACCGCAGCAAGGTCATGCCCGACCGCAACAAGGTCACCATGACCGCACATTTCCTGCGCAGCTACAGCCAGCTGCTGATCAAGACCTGCCACCGGCGCGAGGTGCACGCGATGGGCGGCATGGCGGCGCAGGTCCCGGTCCGGGAGAGCGCGGCGGCCAACCAGGACGCCATCGACAAGGTGCGCCAGGACAAGGAGCGCGAGGTCGGCGAGGGCCATGACGGCACCTGGGTCGCGCACCCTGCCCTCGTTCCCGTCGCCAAGGCCGTGTTCGACAAGGCGATGACGCAGCCCAACCAGGTCGCGCGCAAGCGCCCGGACGTGCAGGTCACCGCCGCCGACCTGTTGCAGGTGCCGCAGGGCGCGAAGACGGAAGCCGGCCTGCGCCAGAACGTGGCCGTCGGCATCGGCTATCTCGAGGCGTGGCTGCGCGGCCAGGGCGCGGTGCCGCTGTTCAACCTGATGGAGGACGCCGCCACGGCCGAGATCGCGCGCGTCCAGGTGTGGCAGTGGCTGAGGTACGGCTCCAAGCTCGAGGACGGAAGGCCGGTCACGGCCGAGCTGTGCCACCGGCTGATCGAGGAGGAAGTGGCCAAGGCGCGCGCGACCTGGGGCAAGCGTCCCGACGACAAGTTCGATGCCGCGGCCGCCCTGTTCCAGCGCGTTGTCGAGGCGCCGGAGTGCGCGGACTTCCTGACCGTCCAGGCCTACGAAATGCTGGCGGACTGAGACGGCGGCCTTCGCGCGCATCGGCCGGGCGCGACGTATTCGGCGCTCACTCGCTGTGGCACGGGCGGCGCCACGGATGCCCGAAGCCGGATCGCTGAACGGAAAGAGTGGGGCCGCCGTCGAACGCGCCCTGCGCCCTTACGACGCGTAATCCGGCTCCTTGCGGTCCAGCACGCGCTTCAGCGCCTCGAAATGGCGCTCGGACGGCGTGAGGCCGTTGTAGAACCGCGCGCCGCCGATCTCGCGCATGGTCTTTTCGACCACGGGCTTGGGCAGCGTCTTCAGGCGCTGCCCGGTCCACATGGCGTAGAGCTGCACCTGCGCGGCGCGCTCGAGGTAGTAGAGCAGGTTGTAGGCGTCGGCGACGCTTTCGCCGACGGTGGCGACGCCGTGATTGGCCATGAACAGGATCGTCTTGTCGCCGATCACCTTGGCGAGGCGCTCGCCCTCCTCGCGCTCGAACGCCGGCCCCGTGTAGAGGTCGTCATAGGCGATCCGGCCCAAGAGCCCGACCTCGGTCTGGCCGATCTCCTTGATGCGCGGATCCTCGAGGCGGGTCAGCGCGCTGGCGAAGGGCATGTGCGTGTGGAACACGGCCCTGGCGTGCGGCAGCGCCTCGTGGATCGGCGCGTGGATGCAATAGCAGGAGCGCTCGACGTCGCCCGATCCCCGCTTCACCTCGCCGTCGGCGATTCCGACCTCCATGAAGCAGCTCGCCGTCACCTCGGACCAGTAGAAGCCGAACGGGATCTGGTAGTAGCGGTCGGGCTTGCCCGGCACGGTGAGGGTCAGGTGGTTGAAGATGCCCTCGTTGAAGCCGTGCATCACGGCGATGCGGTGCGCGGCGGCGAGGTCGACTCGCGCCTGCCATTCCTCGGCGGTGTACTCCTCGCGGGCGAAGGTCGAAACCTTGAGCTGCATGGGCGCGCGCCTCCCTGACCAGAGCGCATCAGCCTCGCTCTCGGGCGAAGCTTACCGCACCCGTGCCGAGGAGGCGAATGCCCCGGACCGGCCAAGGCTCCAGGGCGAGGCGGGGAGCGCCGCGGGGCGTCAGCTCGACTGCGCGAGCTTGTCGATGCGCTGCTTCAGGCTGCTGATGATGCCGTTGACGCCGCCCTGCGAGCCGACCGAAGAGAATTCCGAGCGGTGCGTCACCAGCATGCTGACGCCCTCGACCTGGACGTCGACGATCTTGGGCTTGCCCTCGATCAGGCGCACGCGCCAGGTGGCGAGCACCGGCGGCCTGCCCTCGGGCCGGTCGATGCGCGTGCCGACGAAGACGTCCTTGTCCTGCTCGTTGATTCGCGTGTCGACCACGTTGAACTTCTCGCCTGAATACCCGCCGAAACGGATGGCGTAGGTCTTCACGATCCATTCCGAGAAAAGCCCCAGGTACTCCTGCTGCTGCTCCGGCGTCGCCTTGGCCCAGAAGCCGCCCATGACGAACTTGCCGATCAGGGGAATGGCGAAGCCTTCCTTGAGGATGGTGCGGAACTTCTCCTCGCGCTGCGCCAGCGTGTTGCCCGGCTGCTGCAGGATCTTGATGGCATCGTCACCCATGGACTGGATGAACCCCTTCGCCTGATCCGGCGCTATCTGCGCGGCGGCGGGCCCCGGCGCCGCCACGGCGGCGACGGCGATCAGGAGGGACAGAGTCAGCGCACGCACGATCATCAAGCCTCGCCGCCCATTGCGGAGCGGCGCCTTCTTTTCAGTCCGGCCAAGGCGCAAGGAGGCGCCGTTTTAAGGGGTTTGCTACCGCATTGCAACGGCCCACGCCTCTGCACCCAACACAGGTTCGCGAGCGCCCGTTCCGGCGGTGGAACGCGCGTTTCTGCGCCACGTCGACCAATGGTCGATTGACGCCTGCCCACGGAATGGGCAAGGCTGACGACGCTTTGTAACAAAAATGTCATCGGCAATCCGAGCGCGCCGCCCGACCTCGGCGGGAGAGTCGAGCGGTGCGCCCGCGCAATCCAGGGAGGGACCCCATGCGCGACCAAGACCGGCACGAACCCGACGACCAGTCCGCCAACCCCAGCGGCAACCCGGCCTTCGCCGACATCGCCGCGGCGCGCTTCGGCCGCCGCGCCGTGCTGCGCGGTCTTGCCGCCGGCGCGGTTGCCGGCGCCGTGCCGTCGATCCTCGGCGGGGACCCGGCCGAGGCCGCGACGGCGGCGGCCGCGACCAAGGGGCGCCTGACCTTCACCGAGATCAAGCACACGCTGGACGAGGCGCATCACGTGGCGCCCGGCTACGACGTGCAGGTGCTGCTGCGCTGGGGCGACCCGATCCTCAAGGGCGCGCCCGAGTACGATCCCGACAACGTGACCGCCGCGGCCCAGGAGCGGCAGTTCGGCTACAACAACGACTTCCTGGCCTTCATGCCGCTGCCGCGCGGCTCGAACAGCTCCACGCACGGCCTGCTGTTCTCGAACCACGAGTACACGAATGCCGAGTTCATGTGGCCGGGCATCCCCAGCAACGCCGAGAAGCACGACATCCTGACGCGCGAGCAGGCGATGACGGAGATCGCCGCGCACGGTCTCTCCGTCGTCGAGATCAAGCGCGACGGCAAGCGATGGCGCGTGGTCAAGGACAGCCGCTACAATCGGCGCTTCACCGGCGCCACGCCGTTCCGCATCTCCGGCCCCGCGGCGGCGCATCCGCGCATGAAGACCAGGGACGACCCGAGCGGCACGCTGGCGCTTGGCACGCTCAACAACTGCGCCGGCGGCGTCACGCCCTGGGGCACGGCCTTGAGCGGCGAGGAGAACATCAACAACTACTTCGCCGCCGACACCAAGACCGGCCCGGAGGCGCGCAACCTCGCGCGCATCGGCTTCACCACGAAGCCGCGCCAGCCCTGGTACCGCTTCGAGGACCGCTTCGACGCGCGCAAGGAGCCGAACGAGCCGAACCGCTTCGGCTGGGTGGTCGAGGTCGACCCCTACGACCCGAACTCGACGCCGGTGAAGCGCACGGCGCTCGGCCGCTTCAAGCACGAGGGCGCCACCTGCGCCGTGAGCCGGGACGGCCGCGTCGCCGTCTATACCGGCGACGACCAGGTCAACGAGTACGTCTACAAGTTCGTCACCAGCGGCAAGTTCGACGCCAAGAACCGCGCGGCCAACCGCGACCTGCTGGACGAGGGCACGCTCCACGTCGCCAAGTTCAACGCCGACGGAACGGTCGCCTGGCTGCCGCTGGTCTTCGGCCAGGGGCCGCTGACCGCGGCCAACGGATTCTCGAGCCAGGCCGACGTGCTGATCGAGACGCGCCGCGCCGCCGACCTCGTCGGCGCCACCAGGATGGACCGGCCCGAGGACATCGAGCCCGACCCCGCCACCGGCCGGGTCTATGTCGTGCTCACCAAGAACACCGGGCGCAAGCCGGACCAGGTCGATGCCGCCAACCCGCGCGCCAAGAACGAGTTCGGCCACATCATCGAGCTGATCCCGCCCGGCAGCGAAGGCGGCAAGGGCAAGGCGGACCACGCCGCCACGACCTTCCGCTGGGAGATGTTCCTGATGGGCGGCAACCCTGCCGATCCCAAGCACGGCGCGAAGTACGGCCCGGGCATGTCCCCCGACGGCTACCTCGCCACGCCCGACAACGTCGCCTTCGACCGGCGCGGCCACATGTGGATCGCCACGGACGGGCAGGACGACGCGATCGAGGCGGCGGACTCGATCTACGCGTGCGACATCAACGGCCCGCGCCGCGCGGTCACGCGGCTGTTCTTCAATGCCCCGCGCGGCGCCGAGATCTGCGGCCCCTGCTTCACGCCCGACGCCCGCACGCTGTTCGTCGCGATCCAGCATCCGGGCGAGGACAAGGGATCGAACTTCGCCAAGCCGGCCACGCGCTGGCCCGACTTCAAGCCCGGCGTGCCGCCGCGTCCCGCCGTGCTCGCGATCACCAGGAGCGACGGCAAACCGGTCGGCTCCTAGGAAGAGAAGCCGCCAAGCCCCTTGGCGTCTTGGCGGTTCCCGGCATTCAGGCCGGCGCCGGGCGCAGCTTCTGCGAGGCGACCGCCACGGCAGCGAGCGCGGCCGCCAGCACGTGCGCGCCGACCGCGCTGTGGCCGACGACGCCCGCCACCAGCGGGTCGAACAGGCCGGGCATGACGAACAGAGCGCCGGCCAGCAGCAGCAGGCCGCGCTCGACCGCGGTGGCGCGGCGCAGGAGCCATCCCTGCAGCGCGATCGCGAGCGCCATGACGCCGAGCAGCACGCTGACCGAGATCTCGATCACGTCGAACCAGTTGCCGCCCTTGGGCAGCTTGAGCAGCAGCCCGACGCCTTCGGGCTCGAGCACGAAGGCGAACGGCACGATGAAGGCGGGCATCGTGTATTTCCAGGCCTGCACCGTGGTGACGTAGGGATTGCCGCCGGTGATCGCGGCGGCCGCGAAGGGCGACAGCGCCGTGGGCGGCGACACTTCCGACAGCACGGCGTAGTAGAAGATGAACATGTGCGCGGCGAAATCCGGCACGCCGAGCTTGATCAGCGCCGGCGCCGCGATCACCGCGCACATGATGTAGGACGCCGTGACCGGCACGGCCAGGCCGACGATCCACACGATCGCGGCCGTGAAGATCGCCGTCAGCATCAGGCTGCCCTGCGCGTAGCCGATGATGATGTCGGCGAAGCGCTGCGCGAGGCCGGTGAGCGTCACGACGCCGACGATGATGCCCGCCGTGGCGCAGGTCGCCGCCACGTTGAGCACGCCCGTCGTGCCCTCCTTCATCGCCTGCGCGAACCCGGCCGCAACCGGGGCGACGCGCGGGGCGAACAGGCCGATCACCGCCGCGGCCGCCAGCGGCGCGTAGATCAAGACCCACTCGTAGCCGGGCACATAGGCGGCGAGCGGCAGACCGACGAGGTCCAGGGTAACGATGCCGAGGCTGGTGGCGAGCGGCACCGCGATCCACCAGGGCGCGATCGCGGTGTCGTCGCGCAGCGCGCTGGCGGAGATCGCCAGCATCGTGGCCCAGAACACGGCCAGCACGGGCGAAAAGCCCAGCAGCATGAAGAGGACGATCGAGACCAGGGACAGGAAGTGGAACCAGTACTGCCGCGTCAGCTGCCATAGCCGGCCCTGCGCGATCAGCAGTTCGCCGGCGCCGCCTTGCTTGCGCGCGTCGATCTCGACCATGACGAAGATGGCGAAGTAGTAGAAAATCGTGGGCACGACCGCCATGCGGATGACGTCGAGATACGAGATCTTCAGGTACTCGGCGATCAGGAACGCCGCGGCGCCCAGCACCGGTGGCGAGATGATCGCGCCGAGGCCGCCGGCCGCCAGAAGGCCGCCCGCCGCGTTCTTCTCGTAGCCGGCCTTCTCGAGCAGCGGATAGGCCACGGTGCCGATCGTCACCGTCGTGGCGACGCCCGAGCCCGACGGGCCGCCCAGGAGAAACGACGACATGACCACGGCGCGGCCGGCGGCGTTGCGCTTGCCGCCCATGGCGGCGAACGAGAAGTCGATGAAGAACTTGCCGGCACCCGAAACCTGGAGCACCGCGCCGAACACCGTGAAGAGGATGATAAGGCTCGAGGCCACGTCGACCGTGGTGCCGAAGACCCCCTCGAGCGTCATGTAGAGATGCGCGACGAGGTCCTCGAGCGGGTAGCCGCGGTGGGTCCAGGGCGCCGGCAGGTAGTTGCCGTAGATGGCGTAGAGGATGAAGCCGATCGAAACCGCCGGCATGATGGCGCCGGTGGCGCGCCGCGTGGCCTCGAGCAGCAGCACGATGAAGGCTGCTCCCACCAGCCAGTCGGCCGTCTCGGGCATGGTGGCGCGATCGCCGAAATAGGCGCCCTGCGACAGCACGTAGAGGATCGCGCCGGCGCTGGCGGCGGCGAGCAGGTAGTCCCACCAGCGGATGCGGTCGCGGAACCGGTGCGCCATCGGGAACAGCAGGAAGCAGAGCGTGAGCACCATGCCGACATGCGCGGGCCGCAGCACATGGGCGGGCACGATGTCGTAGGCGGCATAGAGATGGAACAGCGAGACGAACACGGCCATCGCCGCGATCGCCGTCCCCACTCGTCCGCCCAGGCGGTTGAACGCGCCCTCTTCCGCTTCGATGTAGTGCTCGAGCCTTTCGCGCGCGTCCTCGGAAACGGCGGCCGCGCCGGCGACGGCATTGCTCGGGCTGGTCTCCACGCGTGCTCCCCTTCTCCCGGAATGCTGCGGCGCGCCGTCCTTGTCGTTGGTTGTCGTGTTCGACGGCGTGTCGGAACGAGAATGCCGGCCCCGTTCGGGGGCCGGCAGCTCGATCGGTGCCTCGGGCCTCGAGGTCCTATTCGACCTTGATGCCCTTCTCCTTGAAGTACTTCAGAGCGCCGGGATGCCAGGGAATCCCCGCGCGGTTCGAGGTCTGCCATTCCGGCTTGATGTTGTTGGCTTCCTTGTGCACCAGCGCCAGGTCCGCCCGCTTCTCCAGCATCACCTTGGTGAGCTTGTAGGCGAGGTCTTCCGACATGCTGGCGTCGACCGCCATGATGTTCCAGACGGTGTTGTTCTTGGCGTCCTTGTCCATGCCCTTGTAGGTCGCGGCCGGGATCGTCGCCTCGGCATAGAGCTTGCCGTACTTGGCGTTCATCTTCTGCGTGAAGTGCGCGATGTCGAGGATCTTGATCTTCGTGTTGGGCGTCGATGCAAGGTCGGTGACCCCGGCGGTCGGCAGGCCGCCCACCCAGAAGAAGGCGTCGATCTTCTTGTCCTTGAGCGCGTTCACGCTCTCGGCGACGCCGAGGCGCTCCTTCTTGATGTCCTTGTCGTGGTCGAGACCGGCGGCCTCGAGCACGCGGACGGCGTAGACCTCGGTCGCGCTGCCCGGCGAGCCGGTCGAGACGCGCTTGCCCTTCATGTCCTCGACCTTGTTGACGCCGGTGCCTTCGACCGTCACGGCGTGCATGTGGTTCGGGTACATCACCACCAGCGCCCGGATGTCGAGCTTCTTCGGGAACTTGCCCAGGCCGTTGACAGCATCCCACGCGGCGTCGACCTGGCTGAAGCAGAGATCCGCCTTGCCGGTGGAGATGAGCTGCAGGTTGGCGACCGAGCCGCCGGTCACCTGGGCCGTGCCCGTGATGCCCAGCTCCTTGCCCAGGATGTTGCCGAAGCCGCCGCCGAGCGGGTAGTAGACGCCGCCGGTGCCGCCGGTGGCGATCGACAGGGACTTCTTGTCCTGCGCCTGCGCGGCGCCGGTCGCGGCGACGGCCGCGGCCGCGGCGAGACCGACAAGTAAGGCCTTCACGTTCATTGCGACTTACCTCCCATGAGCTTCCGGAATCTTGTCCCCTATGCCCCAGTCCCGTAGCACAGTCGCCGCGGGACTGTCACGGCTCGCGATCGGTTTTGCCGCTGACATCCCGGACCCGGCTCGCTAGTCTCGCCGCCCCAAGACACGGAGCCCCGGACCATGGATCTGACCGGCCAATACCGCATCGCCGCGCCGCGCCAGGCCGTCTGGCAGGCGCTCAACGATCCCGAGGTGCTGCGGCAGTGCATCCCGGGCTGCGAGAGCGTCGAGAAGCTGTCCGACACCGAGTTCCAGGCGCGCGCCACCGCCGCGATCGGGCCGGTCAAGGCGCGCTTCGCCGGCAAGGTGACCTTGAGCGACCTCGACCCGCCGAACGGCTACACCATCTCGGGCGAAGGCCAGGGCGGCGCCGCCGGCTTCGCCAAGGGCGGGGCCAAGGTCAGGCTGGCCGAGGACGCGGACGCGACCGTGCTCACCTACGAGGTCAACGCGACGGTCGGCGGCAAGCTCGCCCAGGTCGGCTCGCGCCTGATCGGGGGCGTCGCCCACAAGATGGCCGACGAGTTCTTCGGCCGCTTCGCCGCGCTGGTCGCGGCACCCGCGGCCGCGGCCGTGCCGGTGGAGGCCGCCGTGGCGCCCGTCGCCTCGCCGCTGCCGACCACGGCACCCGAGCCGACCTCCGGCGCCGGCCTGCCGGCCTGGGCCTGGATCGCCGGGGTGATCGTGCTGGCGGCCCTGCTGCTGTTCTTGTTCGGGCGCGGCTAGCGCGCGTCGATCCGCGCACCAAACATTCGAGTCGGCGGCCGGATCAACGGCCGCCCGGCGCCCGGCCGCCGAGCAGCCGTGCGGCGGCGTCGGCCAGCACCTGACAGCCGAGCACGATGTCCTCGTCCTTCGTGTCTTCGGCGTAGTGGTGGCTGATGCCGGCGATGCTGGGAACGAACAGCATGCCGGCCGGCAGGCGCTGGGCGAAGATCTGCGCGTCGTGGCCGGCGCCGCTCTGCATGCGGACATGCAGGCGCGGTGCGCGCGCCTCGGCCGCCTGCTCCAGCGCCTCCTGGAAGCGCGCGTCCATCGCGCGCGGCTCGGTGCGGGCGACGACCTCGTGGTCGATGCGGCACGGGCCGCGCTTGTTGGCCTCGGCCACCAGCGCCAGCAGCGCCGCGTCCATGATCGCCAGGCGCTCGCGCGAAATGTCGCGGAACTGGAACAGCATCTCCGCCTTGCCGGCGATGACGCTGGGCGCGCCGGGATCGAGCGTGATCCGCCCGGTGGTCCAGACCGAATGCGGACCCGCGACCTGCGGGAAGCGCTCTTCGAGCGCATGCCACAGCCGCATCAGCGCCACGCCCGCGTCCTTGCGCGCCGCCATGCGCGTCGTGCCGGCGTGGTTCTGCTGGCCCAGCGCCGTGAAGCGGTAGCCGTAGATGCCGACGATCCCGGTCACGATGCCGAGGCGCAGCCCGCCCGCGTCGAGGAAATCGCCCTGCTCGACATGCGCCTCGAGATAGCCGAGATAGCGCCCGTCCGGCAGCTGCTCGCGCCCGCGCCCCGCGAGGCCGGCCTCGGCCAGCGCGTCGCGCAGCGTCTTGCCGCTCATCCTGTTGCTGGCGTGGTCGATCTCGGCCTCGGGCAGCGTGCCGCAGAACGAGCGGCTGCCCAGCATCGAGCCGTAGTGGCCCTCCTCGTCGGCCCAGGCGCCGACGTCGACGGCAAGGCCGCGGCACGCGGGATCGTCGCGGAATGCGCGCGCGACCTCGAGCCCGTAGATGACGCCCATCGCGCCGTCGAGCCAGCCGGCATGGGGCTGCGTCTCCAGGTGCGAGCCGATCAGCAGCCGCGGTCCGTTCGCGGCGCCGCGCCCGAGCACCGTGCCGATGCCGTCGATCGTGGGCTCGAGCCCGGCCTCGCGCATGCGCCCGACCAGCCAGTGGCGGGCCTCCATGTCCTCCTTCGAATAGGTCGGCCGGTGCACGCCGGTCTTGTAGCGGCCGATCTCCGCCAGGCGGCGCAGGTCGCCAAGGAGTCGGCCCGGATCGATGGTCGGCATGACGGTCCCCGCTACATGTACCCCGCGGCGCGCAGCCGCTCGAAGCTGTCCTCGCTCTCGTGGTCCATGGCGCGGCCCACGCGCTCGGGCACGTTGGTGGCGCGCAGCTCGGCGATGATCTCGTCGATGGTCGCCGCGTCGCTTTCGATCGGGAAGGTGATGTCCTTCTCGCCCAGCGTGCGGTAGCGCCTGCCGTCGCGCGCGAAGTACAGCGGCACGACCGGGATGCTCTCGCGCTTGATGTAGAGCCAGATGTCGACCTCGGTCCAGTGCAGCAGCGGATGGATGCGCAGGTGCGCGCCTTCGGGCGGCGCGGTGTTGAACTGGTCCCAGAACTCGGGCGGCTGCTCGCGGAAGTTCCACTGCCCGGTCTCGTCGCGCGGGCTGAACACGCGCTCCTTGGCGCGCAGGCGCTCCTCGTCGCGCCTGATGCCGGCGATGATGCCCTTGAGCTGGAAGTCGCGGATGGCGTTGGCGAGGCCGAGCGTCTTGCGCGCGGCCGAACGCGCCGCCGGCGGCAGCGAGGCGTCGGTCGCCTCGACCGGCGGGCATTTCACCACCTTGAGGTCCAGGTTCCATTCGCGCGCGATGCGGTCGCGGAAGCGGTAGACCTCGTCGAACTCCATGTCGGTGTCGAGATGCATGGCCGGGAACGGCACGCGGCCGAAGAAGGCCTTCATCGCCAGCCACGCCAGCACCGAGGAGTCCTTGCCGATCGACCAGAGCATGGCGAGCGGCCGGATGTGATGGAAGGCCTCGCGCAGGATGTAGACGCTGCGCGCTTCCAGGTCGGCCAGATGATCCATGGCGCGGGGTTTAGACGGCCGGATGGGGATCGTCAATCGCGGGCCCCTCGGCACGGCCCCTCAGGCTGTTGCGCATGGCCCAGGAACCGGGCCATGCTACCGGCCGACAGGGGGTCCGCCCGGAACGGAAGCCGCGGGACTGCGGCACGGGCGGCCAGGCAGGGGATGCAGCAGAATCCTTCCAGACGTGGCGCGCTGGCGGCGGCGCTGGCATGGGCGATCGGCGCCGCGTTGCTCGCCGGGTTCGGCTGCGCCACGCCGCCGGACGACCCGGCCGAGCGCGCGGCCTACGACGAGGCCAACGACCCGGTCGAGCCGTTCAACCGCTTCATGTTCGACGTCAGCATGACGCTCGACAAGACCTTCTTCCGGCCGGTCGCGAAGGGCTATCGCGACGTCGTGCCCGATCCGCTCCGCGACGGCGTGCAGAACTTCCTGCGCAACGCGCGCTCGCCCCTGATCCTGATCAACGATGTGCTGCAGGGCGAGTTCCATCGCGCCGGCGTCACGCTGCAACGCTTCGCGCTCAACTCGACCTTCGGCTTCGGCGGCATCGTCGACCTCGCCAAGCTGGCGGTCGGCCTCGAGTTCCACGACGAGGACTTCGGCCAGACGCTGGCGGTCTGGGGCGCCGGCGAGGGATTTTACCTGTTCGTGCCGTTGACCGGCCCGAGCTCGTTGCGCGACGTCGGGGGCGGTGTGATCGACGGCTATATGGATCCCGCGTCGTACGCGCTGCGGGAAGCCGGCATCACCTATGGACCGTTCGTGCGCAGCGCGCTCACCGCGCTCGACGAGCGCTCGCGCAACATCGACACGCTGGACGACGTCGAGCGCACCTCGATCGACTTCTACGCCGCGCTGCGCAGCTTGTGGCGGCAGAAGCGCGAGGACGAGATCCGCAACGGCCGCCCGGCGCCCGACCGGCCCGCGCCGACCATCGCCGCCGCGGCGCAAACGCAAAGGAGCCCGTTCGAGGAGGAAGCCGAGGCGCAGGATGCTGCCGCCCT
>JAKLKW010000150.1 GCA_023150455.1 Alphaproteobacteria bacterium
GTAGAAGTCGAACTGGTAGGGCTGGTCGATCATCGCCTGGAAATTGCGCGCGGCGCCCGCCTCGGCGCCGATCGCCGGCGCGCCGCCGATCAGCCCCTGCTCGTTCGTCAGCACGATGCGGTCGAGGATGCCCTCCTCGGCGCCGACGACGCCGATGCCGGTCGAGATGCCGGAGCCGAGGTTGCACACCGCCCCGGGGAACAGCTCCATCGCGCCGCGCCGCGCCACGACCTTGCGGGCATCGAGCGGCAGCGGCTCGAACGACGACAAGGGCTCGCGCAGCTCGCCGGCGTAGGACGGCGAATACTCGGTCACGTAGGTCTGGCGCTGCGCCGGGTCGAGCACGACGAAATCGACCAGCATGCCCGGGATCTTCACCTGCTTGCCCGGCAGCGTGCCGCGGTCGGCCAGGCGCTTGACCTGGACGATCACGACGCCGCCGGCGCGGCGCGTGGCCTGTGCCATCGACAGCATCTCGCCGTAGACCGCCTCCTGCTCCATCGTCACGTTGCCGTCCTCGTCCGCCGTCGTGCCGCGCAGGAAGGCGACGTCGACAGGCATCGGCTTGAAGAACAGCCACTCCTCGCCCTCGAGCGTGACCAGCTCGACGAGGTCCTCGGCCGCGCACTTGCTCTGGCGTCCGCCGCCGTGGCGCGGATCGACCAGCGTGTGGAGGCCCGTCTTCGTGAACAGCCCCGGCCGCCCCGCCGCCATCTCGCGCATGAGCTGCGACAGCGCGCCTTGCGGCAGGGTATAGGCCTCGATCCTGTCTTCCATCGCCATGTCGGAGATCGGCGGCGAGTCGACATAGGTGCCGCAGACGATGCGCTTCAGCATGCCGTCCTGGGCAAAGTGCCCGGCGCCGCGCGTGGCGCGGTCGCCGAGGCCGACGGGATGCAGCGACGTGATGGCGCGCGGATGCCCGGTCTCGCGAAAGCGCTTACCGAGCGCGGCCATCAAAGCCTCCGGCACGGCATGCCCGCCGCCCGAGCCGCCGACCAGCACCGTGTCGCCGTCGCGCACCAGCAACGCCGCATCGGCGGGGGTTATCACCTGCACCGTGGTTCCTCCGACTCGACGTCGCGACCGCCGGTTCTATCGGCCGCCATGCTCGCTACTTCCGCTCGATCAGCTCGATCTTGTAGCCGTCCGGGTCCTCGACGAAGGCGATCACGCTGCCGCCGTGCTTCATCGGGCCGGGCGGGCGCGGGATCTTGACGCCTTCCTTGGCCAGCTTCTCGCAGGTGCCGTGGATGTCGGGCACCCCGATGGCGAGGTGACCGAAGCCGGAGCCGATCGCATAGGGCTCCTTCTGCGGCCAGTTGTAGGTCAGCTCGATGACCGCGTTCTCCTCCTCGCTGCCGTAGCCGACGAAGGCCAGCGTGAACTCGCCGCTCGGATAGTCCTTCTTGCGGATCAGGTTCATGCCGAGCAGCCGCGTGTAGAAGTCGAGCGACTTGTCGAGGTCCTTCACGCGGATCATCGTGTGCAGCAGGCGGAACTTCGAGGCATCGACGGCGGCCGATTGCCTGGCAGCGCCGGGGGTGACATCGTTCATGGTGGCTCCTCCACAAGCGTCGCCGCCAGTATAGCGCCCCCGCCCGGCCTGGGTAGTGCGACGCGCGGGTGAACACGACGCTCCCGCAGCCCGCGGGAAAACGCCAAGGTAGCGGTCGTCCGCCGGACCAACCATGAGGAACCAAGTCGCTTGCCGGTATCGGCATGGCGGCCTCGCTCTGGCTCGAAGGCGTGATCGGCGCGGCGGTCACCGCGATGTATGTCGCGCCCGACAATCCCTGGGGTCGGTCGTTCGCCATCCCGCTGGGCATCCGGCAGATCGCCTGGACGCAATTCCCGCAACTGGTGCTGGAGCGTCCGCTTGCCGGCACCAGCGCCGCGCAGTTCCTGGTCGGCCGCCCGGTCGCGCACGGCCACAACCTGCCTCTCACGCTCGCCGTCGAGTGGGGGCTGGTCGGCCTCGCCCTTTGCCTGTGCTGGGCGTGGCGGTTCTACCGCGCCTGCGCGTGGACCATGGCGCGCCTGGTCGCCGTGGTCCCCTTCATCGCGGGCCAAATGGTCGACGACTTCCACTATTTCCGGCCGTTCGGTCTGCTGGCCGCGATGGTGGCGGCCTGGTGCGTCGCGGTGCCGCCCTATCGCGCGGCGAGGAATGACCGGCCGCCGCAGCCGAGGTCGAGGCGCATCACGCGGCCCCCGCAGCGACGTTGCGGGGGATGCCGGCGATGTCGAGCAGGATGTCGGCGGCCCGGAGACTGGGTGGCGGGCCGCCGGCGCCCAGGAGGCGCATCGCCTCGCTGCCCTGCCGCACCTGCTCCTCGCGCGCGTGCGGATCGGCGATCAGGCCAAGCAAGGCATCGGCCAGTCGGTCGGGCGTGCAGTCCTCCTGGATCAGCTCGGGAATGACCGCACGATCGCCAAGCACGAGATTGGCGATCGTGATATGCCGCACACGCTTCAAGCGTCGCACGATAACCGCGGAAGCCTCGGATATCCGATAGGTGATCACCATCGGCACACGTGCCAGGTTGAGCTCGAGCGATACCGTACCGGAGGCGGCGAGCGCCAGGTCGCTGGCGGCGAAAGCGTCGAACCGTTCCGCCGTGCCTGTGACGACGATGGGCGCAGGTTGCCATCCGGCTACGGCGGCCCGGATCTCCGCCTCGAGGAAGGCGACCGTCGGCAGGACCAGGCGAAACTTCGGCACGCGCGGGGCGACCAGCCGCATCGTGTCCGCGAACACCGGCAGCAGCCGCCGGACCTCGCCACCGCGGCTGCCGGGCAGCACACAAAGCAGCAGCGCGTCGGCCGCAACGGCATGCCGCAGGCGGAATCCGGGGCCATCGCCGCGGTCGGCGCCGCTTTCGACCACGGGATGGCCGATGAAGCTCGCCGGCATGCCGACGCGGTGGAAATAGGGCGGCTCGAACGGCAGCAGGCACAGCAGATGGTCGTAGTAGCGCGCGACCCGCCAGACCCGCCCGGGTCGATAGGCCCATACCTTGGGTGCGTTGAGATGGACGAGCGGGCTGCCGTGGCCGCGCGCGCGGTTGGCCACGCCAAAGTTGAAGGCGCTGTTGTCGATGGTCAGCACCACGTCCGGGCGCCGCGCGCGGATGTCGCGCGCGAGGCGCCAAATCAGCCGGTACATGCGCGGCACGTGGGGCAGGACCTCGGCCATGCCCATGATCGACAGCTCGCTCAAGGGGAACAGGCTCGAAAGACCTTCCGCGGTCATCTGCTCGCCACCGACGCCGGCGAAGTCGAGCGGCACCGCGGCACGGCCTTTCAGCGCCCGCATGATGCGCCCGCCGAGATTGTCGCCGGACGGCTCGCCCGCCAGGAGATAGATCAGCGGCCGCCGCCGCGCCGCCCTGCCTTCGGCCACGGCGGCGCTCATGCCGCCGCAGGGGATCGCTGCGCCGCCCGCTCCTTGGGGATACCGACCACGAACAGGCCGGCACGGTCTGCCGCCGCGGCGACTGCCTCGCGGTCGACGATCAGCGCGCCGCCGGCCTCGACGGCGATGCCTGCGAGCCCGGCCCTGGCCGCGCCCTCGACCGTGCGCACGCCCACCGCGGGCAGGTCGACGCGGCGGTCCTGGGCCGGTTTCGCCATCTTGACCAGCGCACCGGCGCGCGTGCCCGCGGCAACCGCCACGCAGCGCGCCAGAAGTGCGTCTGTGCCGGATTGATCCTCGCGATCGATCACCCGCCCGGCGCGCACCACCACCCCCTGGCCCAGGTCGCGCCGTCCGAGCGCCAGCGCCTCGGCCAGGCCGAGCGCGATGTCTCGCTGGGCCGCGGCATCCGGTGTCAGGCTTCCCACCGGCCCGTTCTGCGCCAACAGCTCGGGCGCCACGTTCTCGGGGCCGACCACACGGAACCCGTATTCCCGCTCCAGCGTCTCGGTCATCGCGTTCAGCAAGCCGCCGTCGCCCAGTCGCCAGACGCGCTGACCCAGGATAAAGCGCAGCGTGCGCCAGTCCGGCAACCACTGCGCCAAGGTCGGCCGCGGCACGCCGCCGACCAACACGATGTCGCTGACGCCGACCCGGCGCAAGTGCTGAATGATCGTGCCTGCGCGTCCAAGCCTGTACCAGGCCTGCGGCGCATCGCCGATCTGCGCCGGATCGGCATTCCCCGCGAGCGCGATGACGAAATAGGGCCTGCCGGTGCGTCGGCAGGCCTGGATGAGCACGCGCGGCAGCTCGCCGCTGCCGGCGACGATGCCGAGCTTACCCGGCATTGGCGGCGCGCGGCTGAATGATCGTGCGCTGCGATTCCGCCCTGATGAAATCGATGATGTCCTGCACCGGCCGGCTGCTGCTGAACAGCCGCGCCACGTCGTCGATCCGCTCGGCCATCGTGCCCTCCTGGGCGAACAGCAGGCGATAGGCGGTGCGCAGCGCATGGATGTCGTCGCGCGAGAAGCCGCGGCGCTTCAACCCCACCAGGTTCAACCCGCCCAGCCGTGCGCGGTCGCCCATGACCGAGCCGTAGGGAATGACGTCGTTCTCGACGCCCGACATGCCGCCGACCATGGCGTGGCGGCCGATGCGCACGAACTGGTGCACGGCGCACATGCCGCCGAGGAAGGCGAAGTCCTCGATCACGACATGCCCGCCCAGGGTCGCGTTGTTGGCCATGATGACATTGTTGCCGATCCTGCAGTCGTGCGCCACGTGGCAGCCGACCATCAGCAGGCAGTGCTCGCCGACGCGCGTGAGCATGCCGCCGCCCTCGGTGCCCGGGTTGAGCGTGGCGTGCTCGCGGATCACCGTGTCGGCGCCGACTTCCAGGCGCGACTTCTCGCCCTTGTACTTCAGGTCCTGCGGCGCATGGCCGACGGACGCGAAGGGAAAGACGCGCACGCGCGGCCCCAGCCGCGTGCGCCCCTCGAGCACGACATGCGACAGCAGGCGGACACCCTCGCCCAGCTCGACCTCGGGACCGACGACGCAATAGGGGCCGATCTCGACCCCTTCGCCCAGCCTCGCCGCCGGGTCGACGATCGCGGTGGAATGGACCCTGGCCATCAAGCGTCCACGATCATGGCCGTGAACACGGCCTCCGCCATCAGTTGGTCCTCGACGAATGCCTTGCCGGAGAATTTCCACACGGCGCCGCGGTTGCGGTCGCGCAGGACCGGCACGCGCAGCAGCGAGCCGGGCAGCACCGGCCGGCGGAACTTGGCGTTCTCGACCGACATGAAATAGACCAGCTTGTCGCCCGGCGGGCCACCCATGGACTTGACCACCAGCGCGCCCGCGGTCTGCGCCATGGCCTCGACCAGCAGCACGCCCGGCATGACCGGCCGGTTGGGGAAATGGCCGACGAAATACGGCTCGCCGATCGTGACCGCCTTGATGCCGGTGGCGCTGATGTTCGGCACGATGTCGACCAGCCGGTCGATCATGAGGAACGGATGCCGGTGCGGCAGCAGCCGCATCAGCTCGACCGTGTCGACCTCGGTCGCCGGCGTATCGAGTGCCTTGATCGTCATTGGTCGTCGACCGCCCCCTTCCGCTTCGCCAGTCGGCCGAGGGCCACGGTCTGGCGATGCCATTGCCTGAGCGGCATCGCCGGCAGCCCCCCGACCTCGCCGCCCGGCGGCACGTCGCGAATGACCCCCGCCGCTGCGGCGATGCGCGCGCCGTCGCCGATGGTCAGATGCCCGGACAGGCCCGCCTTGGCCGCGACCACCACGTAGTTGCCCAAGGTGGTGCTGCCCGAAATGCCGGCTTGCGCCACGACGACGCACCCCCGCCCCAGGCGGGCGTTATGCCCGATCATCACCTGGTTGTCGATCATGCTGCCCCGGCCGATCACCGTGTCCGGCCCCATGCCGCGATCGATCGCGGAGTTGGCGCCGATCTCGACGTCGTCTTCGATGATCACCCGGCCGGTCTGCGGGATGCGAACATGGCCTTTCGGATCGATGGCGAAGCCGAAGCCCCGGTTGCCGATGCACACCCCGGGATGCAGCAGCACCCGGCTGCCGACGATGCAATAGGCCAGCACGGCGCAGGGCCCCACCACCGTGTCGTCGCCCAGCACGACGCCGTCGCCGATCACGGCGTTGGCGCCGACCCAGCACCGTCGGCCGATCTCGACCCGCTGGCCGATCACGGCGCCGGCGTCGATCCGCGTTCCCTCGCCGATCCGGGCCGAGGGATCCACAACGGCGCGAACATGGACGCCGGGCACCAGCTCCGGCTCGGGGAAGAAGGCCTGCGCCACCAGGGCGAAGCCCTTGTAAGGCTTGTCGGTGAGCAGCAGCTCGATCCCGGCGGGCGCCCGTTCGGCGAAGCGCGGGTCGACCAGGCAGCAGCCCGCCTTGGTTTCGGCGAACAGCTTCAGATAGCGGCGGTTGTCGAGGAACGTGACGTCGGCCGGACCGGCGTCGGCCAACGCGGCCACGCCGGAGAAGCGGCGCTTAGCATCGGCCCCCGGGCGCAAGGCCGCGCCCGCGACCTTGGCCAGATGGGCGAGCGTGAACGGCCCGGCCGGCGTGAAGAAGCGTGGGTCCGGCATCGCCGGCGCTCATAGCGTGCTGCTGGATCGTCCCGGCCGCGCCCGTCACTGCGTCAACGGCGGCAGCGTCACCTTGACCGTGGGCAGCTTGCGGTTGA
Organism: Alphaproteobacteria bacterium; assembly: GCA_023150455.1. GTDB lineage: Bacteria > Pseudomonadota > Alphaproteobacteria > JAEULC01 > JAEULC01 > JAEULC01. The sequence continues at coordinate 6,653 of JAKLKW010000150.1, forward strand.
CCAGCGTCAGCACCTCGTCGGTCACTTCCATGGACTTGTCGACCAGGATGATCTGCGACTTGGGCAGGACCAGCGTGGCGCCGCGCGCGGTCGCGATGTCCTGGACCGACTGCACGACGGCCGTATTCACCTGGGTCATCGAGCTCTGCATCGCGCCCTCGAGCTGGCGCCGGCGCGCCTGCACGGTGCGCTGCACCTCGGCGACGCGCTGCTCGAACTGCTGGCGGCGCTGGTTGAAGGCCTCGGGGGACAGCACGCTGCGCTGCTTGTTGAGGTCCTGCTCGGCGTTGCGCAGGTCGTTCTCCTGCTTCGAGATTTCGTCCTGGAAGGTCGAGCGCTGCTTCTCGAGCTGCTCGCGCACCGACTTCGCGGCGGTGGAGTTCTCGCGGATGCGGTCCACGTCGACCACGGCGATGATCGGCGACGGCAACGGTCCCGTGGGCGCGGGCGCTGCGGCGGGCTGTGCCGCGGGTTGCGCAGCAGGCTTGGCCGGCGGCTTGGGCGCCTGCTGGCGCTGCTGCTGTTGCTGCGCCTGCACGCCCTCGGTCAGAACGAGCACGCAGGAAATGGCGAGGGCGGCGCACAAACCGGTGCGCATAAGGTGTCGGAGCATGGATCAGAACCTCGTGCCAAAGCTGAAATGGAAAATCTGGGTCTGGTCGACCTCTTTCTTCACGATCGCCTTCGCCAGATCGAACCGGATCGGCCCGAACGGCGACTTCCAGGCGGCGCCGACGCCGATGGACGCGCGCGGCGACTTCTCGTCGGAGACGTTGGGCTGTCCGTCCTCGGGCGCGTCCCAGGCCGAGCCGATCGTGGTGAAGGCCTTGCCGGACACGCCGAGCTCGTCGGGGAAGCCGAGCGGGAACGTGAGCTCCGCCGTGCTGACGTAGAACCGGCGGCCGCCCAGTGCGTCGCGCGTGTTGACGTCGCGCGGGCCGATGCCGCCGCTGGCGAAGCCCTTGAAGTTGTCGCCGCCCAGGAAGAAGCGGTCGTTGATGCGGATGCGCTCGCCCAGGCCGTTCATGATGCCCGCCTCGCCCGACAGCGAGAAGACGATCTTGTCGGCGACCGGCCAGTATGCGCCCGCGCCGACCTTGTTGCGCAGGAACCGGACGTCGCCGCCGACGCCCGCGAAGTCCTGGCTGGCGGACAGGTAATAGCCGTCGGTCGGATCCTGCCTGCTGTCCAGCTTGTCGTAGAACAGCGAATGGCCGATCAGCGACGTGATGTTCGTGCCTTCCTGGTCCTTGATGAAGGCCGACGCGTCGGCATCGATGTTGCCGATCTCGTCCTCGCGGATGACGTAGCGCACGGAGTGGCGCAGCGACTCGGTGATGCTGTAGCCCGACCGGAGGCCGAGGCCGATCGCCCTCAGGTCGTAGGAGCTCGTGTCCTGGTTGTCGCGGGTGATGCGGAACAGGTCGATGCCCGCGGACAGGTCGCGGTCGAGGAAATAGGGCTCGGTGAAGCCGATGTCGAACTCTGTCGACTTCTGCGAGACGCGGAACTTGGTGCGCAGGTCCTGGCCGCGGCCCAGCAGGTTTCGCTCGCGGATGGCGAAGTCGGCCAGCGCGCCTTCCTGCGACGAGAAGCCGGCGCCCACCGAGACCTCGCCGGTCGACTGCTCCTCGACCTCGACTTGGATCACGGTCTTGTCCGGATCGGTGCCCGGCACGTTCGACACGTCGACCTTCTTGAAGAAGCTCAGGTTCTGGATGCGCTGGCGCGAGCGGCGCAGCTTCGCGGTGTTGAAGGCGTCGCCTTCGACCAGGCGGAACTCGCGCCGGATCACGCGGTCCAGCGTACGGTAGTTGCCGACGATGTCGATGCGCTCGACGAAGACGCGCGGGCCTTCCTGGATGTCGAAGGTGACGTTGATCGTCTTTTTCTCGCGATCGCGGTCGATCGTCGGCTGGATGTCGGTGAACGCGAAGCCCTGCTCGCCGACCGCGTCGGTCAGCCTGGTGATCGTCTTTTCGATCAGGTCGGCGTTGTACCAGTCGCCTTCCTGCGTCGAGACGGCGCTGCGCAGGGCGTCGAGGTTCAGGGTCTTGAACTGGGTCGTCAGGTCGATGACGCCGAACTTGTAGCGCTCGCCCTCGTCGACCGTGAAGGTGATGAAGAAGTCGCTGCGGTCCGGCGTCAGTTCCGCGACCGCGGAGACCACGCGGAAGTCCGCATAGCCGGCGCGCAGGTAGAAGCGGCGCAGCAGCTCGCGGTCGAAGGTCAGCCGGTCCGGGTCGTAGTTGTCGTCCGTGGAGAAGATGCGGTACCAGGCCGTTTCCTTGGTCTGGACGGTCGAGCGCAGCTTGGAATCGCTGAACGCCTTGTTGCCGATGAAGCGGATCGACTTGACGCCGGTGACCGGGCCCTCGTCGATCTCGTAGACGACATCGACGCGGTTCTGGTCGAGCTGGATGATCTTCGGCTCGACCGTCGCGGCGAACCGACCGCTGCGGCGATAGACGTCGAGAATGCGCTTGGTGTCGTTTTGCACCTTCGTGCGCGTGTAGACCACGCGCGCGCGCAGCGAGACCTCGTTCTCGAGCGTCTTGTTCTCGATCTTGCGGTTGCCTTCGAACGCGACGCGGTTGACGATCGGGTTCTCGACCACGCGCACGACCAGGGTGTTGCCCTCGCGCCGGAGCGTCACGTCGGCGAACAGGCCGGTCGCGAACAGGCTCTTGAGCGACGCATTGACCTTCTCGGCGTCGAATGGATCGCCCGGCTTGATCGACATGTACGAGCGCACCGTCTCGGGCTCGATGCGCTGGCTGCCCTCGATGCGGATGGCGTCGATCGTCCCGCCGGTCTGGGCGCGCGCCAGACCAGCCGCCAGCAACAGCGCAACCGCGAGGCCCGCGACGAAGCCGACGCACGCGGTCGTCCTGGTCCGCAACGCCGCGACCAAGAGGCTCACGCTCCGTCCTTCCTGGCGCCAACGGCCCAAGATCGCGCCGCCTCCGTTTCGGTCAAGTGATCAAACCCCGGAAGATCTCGCGCAGGTACACGAGGTCGTTCCAGGTAGCGAAGACCAGCAACCCTAATACCAGAGCAAGTCCGATCCTGAAACCATATTCCTGGAGCCGTGGACCAAGAGGTCGGCCACGGACGACCTCGGCCGCATAGAATAACAGGTGGCCGCCGTCCAGCATTGGCACCGGGAATAGATTGATCAGACCCAGGCTGATCGACAAATACGCCATGAACGAGAGGATCGAGCCCGCATCTAGTTTCCAAACGTCGCCCGAGAACTTGGCAATTCTTATCGGGCCCCCCAGCTCGTCCGCATTGCGCGTGCCGACGATCATCTGGCCAACGGCGGTCAGCGTGCCCCAGGTCAGGTTGACGGTTTCCTTCCCGGCCTGGATCACCGCCGAGACCGGGCCGTGCTTGACCATCTCGCTGCCGCCCTCGTGGCTGACGCCGATCTGGCCGATTCGGTGCACGTTGCCGAACGTGTCGGTCTGCTCGCGCAGCGCCGGCGTCACCGGGATGGAAATCTCGCTGCCCTCGCGCCTGATGCCGAACTCGAGGGTCACGCCCGGACGCAGCTGGACGATGCTGACGATCTGCTCGAACCGCGCGATCGACTGGCCGTCGATGCTGACGATCGTGTCGCCGGGCCTCAGCCCCGCCGCCTCGGCGGCGCTGCCGGGCATCACCGCCGTTATGGTCGGCGGCGTGACGCGCTGGCCGATGGTGGCGAACAGGATGGCGAACACGATGACGGCGAAGACATAGTTCGCCGCCGGGCCGGCGGCGACGATCGCGGCCCGCTGGCCGACGCGCTTGTTGTGGAAGGACTCCTCGGGCCCGGGTGGTTTCAGCCCGCGGCTCTGGTAGCGCTGCAGCGTTTCGGCGGCCGGCTCCTGCTCGTCGCCCTCGCCGTACATCTTCACGTAGCCGCCCAGCGGTACCAGGCTGAACTTCCAGCGCGTGCCGTGCGAGTCGTTCCAGCCGAAGAGCTCGGGCCCGAAGCCGATCGAGAAGACCTCGACTCGCACGCCGTTGAAGCGCGCGACCAGGTAGTGCCCCATCTCGTGCACGAACACGAGCACCGTGAGGATCACCAGGAACGGGATGATGTAGTCCGGCGCCGCCTGAAGCTTGGCCAGAAGGGTGTCGAGCATGCTCCTGTCTTCCGTTCCGCTTTGTTAATGATTCGGTCTTCGTGACCGCCCGCCGGCGGGTCGTTGCCCGCCTTGGGCGCCGCTATCTCCGCCCGGCCGCCGCCACCGCGCAGCGCTGAGCAACCGCGCGGGCTTCGGCATCGACGCCGTGCAGCTGCTCCAGGTCCGTCATCTCCTCTGCCGGCATCGCCGCCAAGGTGTCCTCAACCACGGCGGTAATATCAAGGAAGCCGATCTTTCCATCAAGGAAGCTGTAGACGGCTACCTCATTGGCAGCATTAAGTATTGTGGGCGCCGTGCCGCCGTCGCGCAAGGCCTGGCGCGCCAGGCGCAGGGCCGGAAACCGCTCCGTGTCCGGCGTCTCGAAGGTCAGCGTGCCGACCTTGGCCAGATCCAGCCGCGCCGAGGGCGACGGCATGCGCCGCGGCCACGCCAGAGTATATGCGATCGGCGTGCGCATGTCCGGCGTACCCAGCTGCGCCAGGACCGAGCCGTCCTCGTAGGCCACCATGCTGTGGATGATCGACTGCGGGTGGACCACCACGTCGATCCGCGACTCGGGCATGGCGAACAGGTGGTGCGCCTCGATCACCTCGAGTCCCTTGTTCATCATGGTCGCGGAGTCGACCGAGATCTTGGCCCCCATCTCCCAGTTCGGATGCGCCACCGCCTGCTTGGGCGTGACGTTCTTCAGCTCCGCGCGCGGGCGCGTGCGGAACGGCCCGCCCGACGCGGTGAGGATGAGCTTCTCGATCGAGCTGCGGCGGTCGCTCTCGAAGCATTGGAAGATGGCATTGTGCTCGGAATCGACCGGCAGCAGGGTCGCCTTGTTGCGCCGCACCGCGTGGGTCATCAGGTCGCCGGCGCAGACCAGCGACTCCTTGTTGGCCAGCGCCACGCAGGCGCCGCGGTTGACCGCCGCCAGCGTCGCCTTCAGCCCGGCGGCGCCGACGATGGCCGACATCACCCAGTCGGCCGGGCGCTGGGCCGCCTCGACCAGCGCCTCCGGCCCCGCCGCCACCGCGATGTTGGTGCCCGACAAGGCGCGCTTCAGCTCGTCGTATTTCGCGGGGTCGGCGACCACGGCCAGCTGCGGGCGCAGCCTGATGGCCTGCTCGGCCAGGAGCTTGACGTTGCCGCGCGCGGTCAATGCCTCGACCTCGAAGGCGCCCGGATGGCGCTCGATCAGGTCGATCGTGTTGCAGCCGATCGAGCCGGTCGATCCAAGAATGGTGATGCGCCGCGGCGCGCCGGCATCTGGTCCCGTCGCGCCGCCACCATCGCGGCCGTTCACGTGGGTCATCGCCATTCGGGAATCCCTCCCCCTGCCATCCAGACGATCGCGGCCGCCGCTGGCGCAGCCGCCAGCATCCCGTCAAGACGGTCGAGGACGCCGCCATGCCCGGGAATGAGCGCGCCGCTGTCCTTGGCCCCGAACCGGCGCTTCACGCCGGACTCGGCCAGATCGCCGGCCTGGGCAACGGCAGCCAGCGCCGCGCCGATCGCTGCGGCCGGAAGCGGCGCCGCCAGGCCGAGCCAAGTGGCGGCCGCCGCCGACACGAGCCCCGCCCCGGCCATGCCGCCAATCAGGCCCGACCAGGTCTTGCCGGGGCTGACCCGCGGCGCCAGGCGTGGCCCGCCGATGCCGCGGCCGACAGCGTAGGCGGCCACGTCGGTCGTCCAGACCACGATCAGCAGCCAGATCAGCAGCTCGCGCCCGGCCGCCGGGCCTTCGCGCATCCAGACGACCGCGAGGCAGGGCACCGCGATGTAGAGGGTCCCCGCAAGCGCCCATTTCCAATCCGCCGCACGGAAGAGCGCCGCGGCGGCGAGCACGGCCAGCAGCCCGCCCGCCAGCACCAGGAAAGCGACGCCGACCCGGCCCGCGCCGGCGGCGGCGACCGCCAGGACGGCGGCGCCCATCGTCATCCCGAGCGCGTTCCGTCCGCGGCGGAGCGTCAGGCGCGACCATTCCAGCGCCATCGCCACGGCCAGGACCGCGATCAGCAGCTCGAACCAGGGATAGCCGAGATGGACCGCCGCCAGGGCGAGCGGCACGAGCACCGCCGCCGAGACGACGCGCAAGCCCAGCTGGCGCGCGGGCGATTCCGGCGCCCGGCCCGACGCGGCCTCGCCCGCCCTACCGGGCGCCAGCAAAGACACCGAAGCGGCGTTCGCGGCGATTGTATTCAACGATCGCCTCCTCGAGGTGACGGCGGTCGAAGTCGGGCCAAAGCGTGTCGACGAAGATCAGCTCGGCATAGGCGCTCTGCCACAACAGGAAATTGCTGATGCGCTTCTCGCCGCTGGTGCGGATCAGCAAGTCCGGATCGGGCATGCCCGCGGTCGTCAGGCAGGTCTCGAACAGCGCCTCGTTGATATGGCTGGGGTCGAGCCGGCCGGCGGCGGCCTCCTGCGCCAGCATGCGCGCGGCGGCCGTGATCTCCTGCCGGCCGCCGTAGCTGAGCGCGATCGTCAGGTTGATCTTCGTGTTGTGCCGCGTCAGCTCTTCGGCCTGGCGGATCAGGGCCAGGATGTCCGGGTCGAAGCGGGTCACGTCGCCGATCACCCGCAGCCTGGCGCCCTTGCCGTGCAGCTCGGCGATCTCGCTGCGCAGGTAGAGGCGCAGGAGGCCCATCAGGGCGCTCACCTCGCTTTCCGGCCGGCGCCAGTTCTCGGCCGAGAAGCCGAACAGCGTCAGGTATTTGACGCCAAGCTCGGCGGCGCCAATCAGCGTGCGGCGCACGGCTTCCGCCCCCTGCTTGTGGCCGGCGGTGCGCGGGAGGCCGCGTGCCTGCGCCCAACGTCCGTTGCCATCCATGATGATGGCGACGTGAGTGGGCACGCTCGATGGCGCTGTGACGGGCTTTGGGGACATGGCGTCAGACCTGCAGGATTTCCTTTTCCTTCGTGGCCAGCGTCTGGTCGATCGTCGCGATGTGCTTGTCGGTCATCTGCTGGATCTCGTCGGACAGGCGGCGGTGCTCGTCCTGCGAGATCGTGCCGCCCTTGTCTTCCTTCTTCAGGCGCTCCATGCCGTCGCGTCGCACGTTGCGCACGGCCACGCGCGCCTGCTCGGCGTATTTGTGCGCCACCTTCGTCAGCTCCTTGCGCCGGTCCGCCGTCATCTCGGGCATCGGGATGCGGATCAGCGTGCCCTCGGTCTGCGGGTTCAGGCCGAGGCCGGACTCGCGGATGGCGCGGTCGACGGCCTTCACCATCGATTTGTCCCACACCGTCACGGTGATCAGCCGCGGCTCGGGCACCGAGACGGTGCCCACCTGGTTGAGGTGCATCTGCTGGCCATAGGCCTCGACCATCACGGGATCGAGCAGATTGGCATGCGCGCGCCCGGTGCGAAGCCCGGCCAGCTCCTTGCGGAAGGCTTCCAGCGCGCCGTCCATGCGCTTGGCGATCTCGCCCATCTCGGTCTTGTTCACGGCCTCTCCCTCCACCCCATCAGGACGGGCGGTCGCGTTCGGCTCGAGGACCCCTTCACGGCCATTCAGACCTCTTCGATGATCGTGTAGCGGCCGCGGCCGGAAACGACCTCGGCGAAGGCGCCCGCCTCGAAAATCGAGAATACCAGAATTGGAATCTTATTTTCGCGTGCCACGGCGATGGCGGCGGTATCCATGACCTTGAGATCCTGGGACAAGACTTCCATGTAGCTCAACTGCTCGTACCGCTTGGCAGTCTTGTCTTTCACCGGATCGGCGGTATAGACGCCGTCCACCTTGGTCGCCTTGAGCAGGGCGTCGCAGCCCATCTCCGACGCGCGCAGCGCCGCCGCCGTGTCGGTCGTGAAGAACGGGTTGCCGGTGCCGGCGGCGAAGATCACCACCCGCCCCTTCTCCATGTGCCGGATGGCGCGGCGGCGGATATAGGGCTCGCACACGGCGGCGATCGGGATGGCGGACAGCACGCGCGTGGGAACGTCGACGCGTTCCAGGGCGGACTGCATGGCGAGCGAATTGATCACCGTCGCCAGCATGCCCATGTAGTCGGCCGTCGCGCGCTCCATGCCGGTCGCCGTGCCGGAGAGGCCGCGGAAGATGTTGCCGCCGCCGATCACGACGCAGACCTGGCCGCCCAGCGCATGCACGCTCTTCACCTCGGCAGCGATCCGGTCGACCATCGCCGGGTCGAGGCCGTATTCGAGCCGGCCCATGAGGGCCTCGCCCGAGATCTTCAGCAGCACGCGGCGATAGGGCGGTTTAGCCATCCAGTGCGGTCTCCGGGCGGTCCCTTGCGGCTGGTCGTCAACCTTGCTTCGCGGTCGCGGCCACCTCGGCGGCAAAATCGCTCTGCGCCTTCTCGATGCCCTCGCCGAGGGCGAAGCGCACGAACCCGGCGACCTTCACCGGCGCGCCCATCTCCTTGCCCGCCGCCTCGACCACCTTGGCGATCTTGGTCTCGCCGTCGATGACCGAAGTCTGCTCGAGCAGCACGACCTCCTCGTAGAACTTGCGCAGCCGGCCCTCGACCATCTTGGCGATGATGTTCTCGGGCTTGCCCGAGGCGCGCGCCTGCTCGGACAGCACGTTGCGCTCGCGCTCGAGCGCCGACGGGTCGACCTCGGCCGGGGTCAGGGCCTGCGGATTGGCCGCCGCGACGTGCATGGCGAGCTGCTTGCCGAGGGCGGCCAGCTTGTCCTGCGGCGCGCCCGATTCCAGCGCGACCAGCACGCCGATCTTGCCGAGGCCCGCGGACGCCTGGTTGTGCACGTAGGCCGCGACCAGGCCGTTCTTCACGCTCAGCTTCTTGGCGCGGCGCAGCGCCATGTTCTCGCCGATCGTGGCGATCAGCTGCGTCAGCTCCTCGCCGATGCTGCGCGTGCCGCCGGGCACCGGCGCGGCCTTCAGCGCCTCGACCTCGTCGCCCTTGGCGAGCGCGGCCGCGGCGACCGACCGCACGAAGCCCTGGAACTGGTCGTTGCGGGCGACGAAGTCCGTCTCGGCGTTGACCTCGACCACGGCGCCGGAGGTGCCGCTCGCCGCGACGCCGACCAGCCCTTCGGCCGCGACGCGGCCCGCCTTCTTCGCAGCCGCGGCCAGGCCCTTCTTGCGCAGCCAATCGACCGCGTCGTCGAAGGCGCCCTTGGTCTCGGTCAGCGCCTTCTTGCAGTCCATCATGCCCGCGCCGGTCTTCTCGCGCAGCTCCTTGACCAGCGCAGCGGTGATCTCAGCCATGTATGCAACCCCGATGGTTGGAGATCGTCGCTTCGGCAGCTAACCCGGGCGACGAACGATGTGCACGGAAACTGTGGCGGAAGCTGGGCCGGCTTCCGCCACCGATGCGCCGGCCTCAGGCCTGCGCGGCGTCGCCCTCGCCCTTGGCCACGGCATCGGCCATCGAGGCGGGATCGGGCTTGGCCTCGCCTTCCGGCGCGAGGTTCTCCGCCGGCGCCTGCTCGGCCTCGCCCACGTCGCCGCCCGAATGCATGATCTCGGCCTGCAGCCCGTCGAGCACCGCGTCCGCGATCAGGTCGCAGTAGAGCTCGATCGCGCGCATGGCGTCGTCGTTGCCCGGGATCGGGAAGGTGATGCCGACCGGGTCGGAATTGCTGTCGATCACCGCGATCACCGGGATGTTCAGCTTGCGCGCCTCGGTGATGGCGATGTCCTCCTTGATCGTGTCGATCACGAACAGGATGTCGGGCAGGCCGCCCATCTCCTTGATGCCGCCCAGCGCACGCTCGAGCTTGTCGCGCTCGCGCGTGAGGTTGAGCAGCTCCTTCTTGGTCAGGCCCTCGGCCTGGCCCGAGAGCTTCTCGTCCAGCTCGCGCAGGCGCTTGATCGACTGCGAGATCGTCTTCCAGTTCGTCAGCATGCCGCCGAGCCAGCGGTGGTTGACGTAGTACTGGCCGCAGCGCTTGGCCGCCTCGGCGATCTTCTCCGAGGCCTGGCGCTTGGTGCCGACGAACAGCACGCGGCCGCCGCCGGCGACGACCTCGCGCACGGACTGCAGCGCCCGGCTCAACAGCGGGGCGGTCTGCTCCAGGTCGATGATGTGCACGCCGTTGCGCACGCCGAAGATGTACGGCGCCATGCGCGGGTTCCAGCGGCGGGTGTGGTGGCCGAAATGAACGCCGGCTTCCAAAAGCTGGCGCAGGCTGAAGGTCGGCATGGTCATGCCGTGGTGCTCCTTCTCCGGTTGGACCTCCGCGGGCAACGCCGGAAAAGCCTCAATATCAGAGGCTTAGACCGGCACCGGAGCGACCGCCGGAACTCCCGTGGCCGCCAGACCCGCGTGTGAAGTGCGCGGGTGATACAGGCTGGCCACGGATTTGGCAAGTGACCAAGCGGGCTTCTATTTGGCCTTGACCGTGAAGATGCCGACCGCGTGCAGCGCGCAGTCCTCCGCGCCCGTGCCGCGGCACTCGGCCAGCGCCGCCTCGATCGCGTCCTTCTCGTTCGGCCGGCCCACCGAGACGCCGATCCGCCCGCCGCTGCCAAGCGCCACCGCCTTCCAGCCGCCGCGCGGCAGGTACGCCTCGCGCAGCTTCTGGCGCGCGGCGGCGTCGAGCAGCGGGCTGCGCTCGGGTTCGAACAAGCCGGTGACCGCCACGGTGGCCGGGATCGGCTGGACGAACGACTCGTTGACGGCCAGCACGGCGCAGGCCGTGCCGGTGATGTCGGCGCAGTATTCCAGCGCGGCGCGCACTGCTTCCTCCTCGGTGCGGTGGCGCTTGGCAAAGCCGATCGTGCCGGTCCGCGCGAGCGCGACGGCCTTGATGGGCGCATCCTGCAGATAGTCGGCGCGCAGCGCCTCGCGCATGGCGGGACCGGCGAGCGGGATGCGGTCGAGGTCGAACGGCGTGCGCACGCGCTCGGCCGCCGGCGGCAGGTAGGGCTTGGGCGGCATCGGCGGTGCCGGGTGCTCCCACACCACGCGGTTGCCCAGCGCGTAGAGCTCGCAGGGCTCGGGCGCGTTCTGCCGGCAGCTCGCGACCGCATGCCGCCCGGCCTCCTCCTCGGACAGCTGGCCGAGCAGGAACCAGGCACTGGCGCCGGTGCGCGACAGGACCAGGGCCTTCGCGTCGCGGCCCGGCGCATACTCGGCGCGCAGGCGCTCGCGCACGGCATCCGGCACGAACGGCACCTCGTCCGGAACGAACGGCCGTGCGGTCGGCGCCGGCGCCGGCGCGGGCAGCGGCGGCACCGGGACCGCCTGCTGCTGCGGCGCCGCC
>JAKLKW010000151.1 GCA_023150455.1 Alphaproteobacteria bacterium
GGCCGGCCGGCCCGGCTTCATCCGCTCGCCCGATCCGCGCAGGCTGACCGTCGCGGCGCGGCCGGGCTTCGGCGATCCGCTCGGCGCGGCCCTGCGCCAAGGCGCACCGCTCGGCCTGCTCGGCATCGAGCTGCACACGCGCCGGCGCAACCGCATGAACGGAAACGTGAGCGCGCTCGGCGACGGCGTCTTCCAGGTCGCGGTCGGGCAGAGCTTCGGCAATTGCCCGAAATACATCCAGGCGCGCCGGCCGCGCTTCGTCGCCGAGCCCGGCACGGCCGCGGCGCCGCGCCCGCTGCACCGCCTCGGCGCGACGCTCGGCGAGCGTGCCGCTTCCCTGGTGCGGCGCGCCGACACGTTCTTCATCGCCACCGCGGCGCCGGCTGCGGTGGACGGCAACCCCGCCTTCGGCGTCGACGTATCGCATCGCGGCGGCCGGCCCGGCTTCGTCGACGTCGCGGCGGCGGAAGGCCGCGCGGTGCTGACCGCGCCGGACTTCGCCGGCAACAGGATGTTCAACACCTTCGGCAACCTCGCCCTCGATCCGCGCGCCGGCCTGCTGTTCGTCGACTTCGACACCGGCGACGTGCTGACGCTGACCGGTACGGCGGAGGTGATCTGGGACGGCGCCGGCCTTGCGCGCTTCAAGGGCGCGGAACGCCTGCTGCAATTCCGTCTCGCCGACGGCCTGCTGATCGGGAATGCCGTGCCGCTGCGCTGGACCGAACCGGAAGCCGCGCCGCAGCTCGCCGCGACGGGGATTTGGGCCGAGGCCGCAGCCGCCCCTCGCGCCTAGCCAATCGTCTTCGCGACGCGCTTCGCCGTCTCGGGATCGAGGAAGCCGCGCACGGTCGCGTCGGTTTCGGCCGCCATCGCCGCGTCGAGCCCGCCGCCGGCGCGGCGCGCGAGGATGCGGCGCAGGTCGCGCACCGGGCCGGGCGGCAGGGCGGCGATGCGGCGCGCCGTCGCGAGCGCCGTCGGCAGCAGCTCCGCGTCCGGCACGACCTTCCAGACCAGGCCCCAGCGCTGGGCGTCGGCCGCGTCGAAGCGCTCGCCCAGCAGGAGCAGCTCGCGCGCGCGCTGCAGGCCGACCAGGCGCGGCAGCAGCTCGGTCACGCCGCCCGTGACGAACACACCGAGCGACGTTTCGGGGAAGAAGAACCGCGTGCCCTCGGCGGCGACGGCGAAGTCGCAGTTGATCACCCATTCGAGCCCGCCGCCCACGGCCCAGCCGCGGATCGCGCCGACCACCGGCGTGTCGCCGCCGACCATGGCGCGCGTGACGTCCTGGATGCGCTCGATATAGGCGCGCGTCGCCGCCGGATCGCCGGCCGGCGTCCCGAACTCCTTGAGGTCGTCGCCGGCGCAGAAGGCGCGGCCGGCGCCGGTCAGCACGATGGCGCGGACCGCAGCGTCGCGATCGGCCTGCTCGAGCGCCGCCACCAGGTCCTCCAGCAGCGCCGGGTTGATCGCATTGAGGCGATGCGGCCGGTTGAGCGTCAGCACGCGCACGCCGTCGCCGGCGTCCTCGGTCAGCACCGTCGTGGTCATGGCTTTTCAGTCCCGTTTGCGGTCGACGAATGCGCGAAGGCGCTCCCGCGCGACCGGGTCGCGGAAGCAGGCAAGCTCGCTCTCGTGCTCCGCCGCCGTTGCCTCGGCGAAAGCCGTCTCGAGCGCGCCGTAGAAGCCGCGCTTGGACCGCGCGACGCCGATCCGGGGAAACGAGGCGATGCGCGCCGCGAGCGCGTGCGCCGCGTCGAGCAGCGCGGCCCGATCGACGACCCGCGTCACCAGGCCGATGCGCTGCGCCTCGCGCGCGTCGATCGGCTCGGCCGCGAGCGCGAGGTCCAGCGCGCGTCCGAGCCCCACGATGCGCGGCAGCAGATGGGTCATGCCGCTGGTCGGGCTGAGGCCGAGCGGCGCGTCCGGCAGGCCGAAACGCGCATCCTCCGCGGCGATGCGGATGTCGCACAGGCACGCGAGCTCGAACCCGCCGGCCAGCGCATGGCCGTGGATCGCCGCGACGATCGGCTTGGAGGAGCCGCGGAAATCCTTCGCCACCTCCATGTAGCGCCCGATCGTCCGCGCGAACGCGGCCTCGTCCATGGCCGACATGGCGGCGATGTCGCCGCCCGCCGAGAAGGCGCGGCCCCGGCCATGCAGCACCGCCGCGCCGATCGCCGGATCGCGCTCGATGTGGGCGATCGCCGCGCGCAGGCCGGCGAGCACCGCATCATTGATGGCGTTGAGCTTCTCCGGCCGGTTGAGGGCGATCATGGCGACGCCCTCGCGCGATTCGACCTCCACCGCCTCGTTCATGGCGCATCCGTGCGATAGGCGCGAATGAGGCGCTTGACCTTCTTGTCGCTGCCGATGCTGCCCTGCGGCACCAGCGTCACCTCCGCCGTGAAATTCTGTCCCTTCTTCAACGCGTCGACGACATCGCGCGCCAGATCGGCGTGTTGCGCCGCGGGCACGTCGCGCGCGACCTCGACCTTGATCGGCACGGCGTAGTCGATCGGCGGCGGGCGATGGAGCGTCACCTGGAACTCGCCGGTGAGGCGCGGGGCGAGCGTCATGAGCGTCGCCTGGATGCCGAGCGGAAAGACGTTGACGCCCTTCACGATCATCATGTCGTCGGTGCGGCCGAGCACCTTGAAGCGGAAGGTGGTCCGCCCGCACCGGCACCGCTCGGTCCAGACCTGGAAGAGGTCGTGCGAGCGCATGCGCTGCAAGGGGCAGCACTGGCGTCGGATCGAGGTGTAGACCGCCTCGCCCACCGTGCCGTCCCGGAACGGCAGCACGGCGCCGCTGTCCGGGTCGATCAGCTCGATCACCGCGAAGCCGGTGCCGCCGTAGTGCAGCCCGGTGCGGTGCGCGCACTCGCCGGAATGCAGCGCGAGCTCGCCGGTGCCGTACATGTCCTGCGCGCGCATGCCCCAGGTCGTCTCGATCGCCTCGCGGTATCCCGGCACCTGCATGCCGGCCTCGCCCGAGAAGAAGCCTTTGGCGATGCCGACGCTGCGCGGGTCGATGCCGATCTCGCGCGCCACCTCGGCGAGCCGCACGGCATAGGACGGGGTCGCCCAGATCGCCAAGGGATCGCGGATCGCCGCCATCATCCGCAGCAGGCGCTCGCTCTGACCCACGCCATAAGGAATGCTCGCGGCCCCGACGGTCTCGAAGGTCAGGTGGTCGCTGAGGCCGCCGGCGTAGAGGCTGAAATTCATCGTCGTGAAGACGATGTCGCCGGGCCGGCAGCCCATCGCCCAGAGGGCGCGCGCGCCCATCTCGCCGTAGTCCTCGGTGTCGCGCCGCGACCAGCCGACGCGCAGCGGCTGCCCGGTGGTGCCGCCGGTCGCCTGGATGCGCACCACCCGCTCGATCGGCGCACACTGGTTGATGCCGAGGAGAGTCCCGTCCGCCTGCGATGCCGCAAGCTCGCTCTTCTCCATGAACGGAACGCGCGCCAGGTCCTCGACGGCGCGGATGTCGCCGGGTCGCAACCCCGCGGCATCCAGCTTTGCCGCGTAATAGGCGCTATGGGCGCAGTTGTAGGCGATCTGCTCTTGCAGGCGCGCATTCTCGAGCCGGCGCCGCGGCTCGGCGGCCATCCGCTCGATCTCCTCGTTCCAGTATTCACCGCGGGACACCGTGGCCTCCAGATGTGTCGGGCGCAATGGGCCCGCGGCCGAAATATGACATTGACATCATTTTCATTTTGTTGTCCAAGAGCCGTGATGTCAACGGTTTCCATTGGTTCAGGCAGGACCATGGACGTCGGCGGTACGCCCGAAGCCGGCCTCGACTTTGCCGCGGTCCTGCTGCGCGCCGCCGGCCGCCCGTCGCAGCGCAAGAGCGAGCGCACCCGGTTCAGGCTGCTGGCTGCCGCAGCCGCATGCCTGGCGCGCGGCCAGGAACCCGGCCAGGTGCGCGTCGCCGATATCGCCGCGGCCGCCGGCGTCGCCCACGGCACCTTCTACCGCTATTTCGGCGATCGCGGCGAAGCCATGGAGATCCTGGTCAACGAGTTCGCACGTTTCCTGCGCGAGCGCCTCGGTGCCGTGCAGCAAGGCGCGCCGGCCTCGCCCGCGCGGGTGCGCGCCGCCACGCTCGCCTATCTCCGCCTGTTCCGGGCGAACATCGGCCTGATGCGCTGCCTGATGAACGTCGGCCCCGAGTCCGCTTCGTACCGCGAGCGCTTCCACGCGCTCAACCGCGACTGGAACGGCAAGGTCGCCGCCGCCATCGCCATGCGCCGGGCGCGGGGCGAGTCCGCCGAAACGCTGCTGCCGACGGCCTATGCGCTCGGCGGCATGGTCGACGAGTTCCTGGCGCAGCTCTATCTCCGCCGCGATCCCGCGCTGGGCGCATTGGCCGCCGACGAGGAGGCCGTCGCCGAGCTGCTGACCGCCCTCTGGTGCCGCGGCGCGTATGGCTCAGAGGACAGATGACAGGGATCAGGCATCAGTCCCCTCTTTCACCGATCCCTGATCCCTGATGCCTGTCCTCTGAAGCGCCTCCCGCTTGCGCTTGAACTCGGTCGCGTAGCGCTCGAGCGTCGGCGACTGCACGCCCGCCGGGATCATCGCTTCGATCAGCTGGAAGCGGCCGCGCGTGGCGACCGCGCGGTCGAGCGCGTCCTTGAGCTGGCGCCGCGTCGTCACGCGCACGCCGTCGCCGCCCATGCCGGCGGCCATCTCGGCGAAGCGCCAGTCGTCCAGCGCGTTGAAGCGCGATTCGGGCTGGAACGCGCGCAGCATCTCCCAGCTTCGGTTGTTGAACAGGATCACGATCGGGTTGACGCCGATGCGCCGGCAGTTGCCCAGCTCCCAGCCGGTCATCTGGAAGGCGCCGTCGCCGACCAGCACCAGCACGCGCCGCCCCGTCGTTGCCTGAGCCCCCATTCCGGCCGGCACGCCGTAGCCCATGCCGGCGTAGTAGCCCGGCGCGGTCAGCTCGGTGTGTGCGATGTCCATCGCGGTGAACAGGCAGTCGCCGACGTCCGACGCGATCGGCATCGGCCCGTTCCGGTCCATCACGTCGTTGACCGCGCGCGCGATGTCGGTCGGCGCGATCGCCTGCTCGTCGGCCGCGAGCCCGCGCGGGAAGACCTGCGGCGCCACCGCGGGCGCCGTGTTGCGCCGCCCTTCTCGATTCGAAGCGGGCGCGGGCTTCAGCCGCGCCAGCATGGCGTCGACCAGCCGGCCGAGCGCGATGTCGGGATAGGTGTGGTATCCCAGCGTGACCTGGCGGTCGAAGGCGTGGATGGCGCGGCGCAGGTCGACCTGGCGCTGCGATACGCCGAAATTCGTGTCGCACAGGATCACGCCGACCAGGAACAGCGCGTCGGATTCCTCGACCGCCCGCGTGACCGCCGGATCGCCGGCGACGCCGAGATAGGTGCCGATCAGCGGCGCACCGGAGCCGACGAGCAGGCCGCGGCCCATGAACGAGGTGACGACCGGCACGGCCAGCCGCCGCGCCAGCTCGGCCACGCGCGCCTCGAGCCCGTAGCGCCGCACCTCGGCGCACACCATCATGACCGGCGAGCGAGCGGCGGCGAGCCGTGCCAGCACCTCCTCGGCGCAGGCGGCGAGCGCCTCGGGCTGCTCGGGCGGCGCCGGATCGGGGCCGACGGAAGCGCACTCGGCGTCGACCTGGTCGCGCGGCAGCTCGATATAGACCGGCCGCGACAGGGCGCGGCAGGCGCCGAGCACGCGCGCGATCTCGCCCGGGGCACGGGCCGGATCGTCGAGCCGCGCCTGGGCGCAGGTGATCTCGCGATAGACGCGGAACTGCGAGTCGAGGGTCTTGGCCTGGTGATGCACGAGCAGGCCGCGCTGGCTCTCGGCCACGCCGGGCGCGCCGGAGATCACCACCAGCGGCGATTTCTCGGCATAGGCGCCGGCGACCGCGTTGACCAGGTTGAAGGCACCGGCGCCATAGGTCACCGCGGCGACGCCGAGCGCGCCGTTGAACCGCCCGGCCGCGTCGGCGGCAAAGCCGACCGCCGGCTCGTGGCTGAAGGTGTGGAGCGGCAGGATGCCGCTCTCCTCCGCGACCTTGAAGAACGGCAGGGCGAAATCGCCGGGGATGCCGAAGATCTCGCGCGCGCCGCGGTCCTTGAGCGCCCGCAGCAGGGATTCGGCCAGTATCATCCTTCCCTCCGGCCGGCACGCTAGCGCCAATCGCCGGCTGCCGGAATACGGCCCCTCGGGCTTCGTTGACAGGCCACCGGCCGCAGCCTACAACCGCCGGCGCATACGCCGTGAGCGTCCGCCACTCTCGGCGGAGGGGTGGCCGAGTGGCTGAAGGCGGCGGTTTGCTAAACCGTTATACGTGTAAAAGCGTATCGTGGGTTCGAATCCCATCCCCTCCGCCAGTTCGGCAGAAATCGGCCATTCGCAGCACTTTCCGCGCCTGAACGGGCGCCGAACAGCGACGCGCATGGCGCGCGTGGCGCGAAGGCGGCACCGGTTCGCGTCAGGACAAAAGTCGGTACAGGCGGCGCGACGACAACGCCATGGGATGCTTCGGATTTTCCCCGTTCGTTCGCGTCCGACTGGCGCCGAAGCCGTTACGGAGCCACAACGACCGCCTCGGTACAGATGTTGGTACAGGAAGATGGCGGCGGCGGCTCGACGCTCGCTCGCCGGGGCCCTAGCATCATCGTCCGGATGGCGCCGTGCGCGCCAACTTGCCGAGGGGGAGAGCATGCGCCTGATGTCGATCGCCGTCGCTTCCGTGGCCACCGTGCTGCTGCTGACGCTGGCCCCGCCGCCGGCCGATTCTCCCACGCTGGGCTACACGCCGATTCCGATACAGCTCGGCGGCGGACGATGACCAGGCTCCTGATCATCGACGACGACCGCGAGCATGCCGGCTTGGTCGAGACGGTCGCCGCGGGGCTGGGGTTCGCGGTCGAGGCCACCCAGGATCCGCGCCGCTTCCTGGAGCTTGCCGTGCATTGGCTGCCCGCGATCGTCGTCATCGATCTCATGATACCGGAGATCGACGGCATCGAGCTGATCCGGGCGCTCGCCGACGGCCGGTCCAACGCAACCGTGGTGCTGGTCAGCGGGATGGACCGCCGCATCGTCGCGGCCGCCCAGCGTCTCGCCGAGGATCGCGGCCTCCGCGTCGCCGGTGTCCTCCTCAAGCCTTACCGCGTCGAGACGCTGCGCAAAATCCTAGCGCCGCTCGCGGCGGCGGGCTGAACCGGTCACATCCGGCCGCGGCGCAGGCGCCGGTTGACGGTGCTGACGGAGCACGGCAGCTCGGCCGCGATCTGCCGCGTGCCGATGCCGGCCGCGGCCATGGCCGCGGCCCGTGCCAAGTCGTCGGCGGTCAGCCGGCGGCCGCGCCGGGTATCCATGGGCATGCCGGATTCGCGCAGCACGCGCTGGATCGTGGTCACGGAAACATGCGTGGCGCATGCGATGGCGGTGAGGGTCGCGCCGCGGCGGCGCAACGCGGATATCTCGTCGCGGCGCTCCTGGCCGATGCGATTGCCGCCGCGCGCGCCCGGCGGCCGCTTCCGCCTGGCGCGGGCATCGAACCCGGCGCCGAATTGCCGACAGCCGGCCTTGGCATCATAATGGCCGGGCAACGCACACAGCCGATCTGCACAATCGAACGGTCGCGGTGAAATTCACGCTCACGGACGTCATGCTGACCGGGATCAAGGCGATCGACGACGATCACCGGGACCTGATCGCGCAAGTCAACGCCATCGCCGAGCTGGAGCGGGTCGCCGACAAGGCCGCGCTCTCGGCCGCGCTGGCCGATTTCAAGGCCGATCTCGCCAGGCATTTCGAGATGGAGATCACCCATCTGCGGACCGAGCGCTTCCCCGAGGTCGATGCGCACGCGAAGCATCACGACGAGATGTTGGCGGCGCTCGACCGCCTGATCCACGACATTGCCGCAGGCGGCAAATCCGCCGGAGGCGAGGTCGCCCGCAGCTGCTACCACGAGCTGGTGACGGTCGTGCTGATGAAGGACATGCAGTTCGTCAACTGGCTGGCGGACCGCGGCCGGCGGTAGTCCGGCGGCGGGCTCACCTCGGCGCGCTGACCAAGGCCTCGCTCGCCTCCGCCAGGCGGCGCGCCAGCTCGGGCGACACCCGCTTCGCGAGCCGCGCCTGCGCCTGGCGCCAGGCCGGGATCGCCGCCTCCAGCCGCCTGGCGCCGGCTTCGGTCAGCCACACGGCGCGCCGCCGCAAGTCCCGCTCGACCGTCGCGATCTCGACCAGCCCCGCCGCCTCGAGCGTGCGCAGGTTGCGCGACAAGGTCGACTGGTCGAGCCCCGTGCGGCGCGCCAGCGCGCCCAGCGTGTCGTCGGCGAGCGCGGCGATCTGCGCCATCAGGCCGAGCTGGGCCGCGGTCAGCCCGACATCGGCCAGTGCGCGGTCGAGGAACTGGCCGATGCGCCGCGCCGCCAGCCGGCTGTTCCAGCCGGCGCAGGCGGCGACCAGGGCGCTTGCGTCCTTGCGCAGCGTCTTTCGCGGTTGCCTCGCGCCCTCCATCATTCTATGTATATACAACATTTGCAGATGCATGGAAAGCGCGGGACGGGGGCGGACGGCGTGGACGGATCGCGGCGGAGCATCCTCGGCGGCATCGGCGGCACCACGCTGCTGCCGTTGCGCAAGGTCGTGCCGGCCGGCGGCGCGCGCGTCCTCCTGAAGCTGGAGAGCGAGAACCCGACCGGCAGCATGAAGGACCGCATGGCGCTCGCCATGATCGAGGCGGCCGAGGCGGATGGGCGCCTCGGCCCCGGCGGCGCGGTCGTCGAGTACACCGGGGGCAGCACCGGCGTGTCGCTCGCGCTCGTCTGCGCCGTGAAGAACTATCCGCTCGACATCGTCTCCTCGGACGCCTTCGCGCGCGAGAAGCTCGCGCATATGAAGGCGTTGGGGGCCAGGCTCGAGATCGTGCCGAGCGAGAGCGGGCGCATGACCGAGAAGCTGACCCGCGACATGATCGAGGCCGCCCGCGTCATCCAGGCGCGGACCGGCGGGTTCTGGACCGACCAGCTCAACAACACCGACCAGATCGGGGCATATCATGCGATGGCCGGGGAGATCTGGGACCAGGCCGGCGGGCGGGTCGACGGCTTCGTCCAGATGGTCGGCACCGCCGCGTCGCTGCGCGGCATCGCCGAAGGCCTGCGCCGCCGCAACCCGGGGATCCGCGTCGCCGCGGTCGAGCCCGCCGAGTCTCCCGTGCTGTCGGGCGGCCCGACCGGCGCCCACAAGATCGACGGCGTCGGCGCCGGCTTCGTCGTGCCGCTCTGGCGCGCCGATATCGCCGACCGGATCGAGCTGGTCTCCACCGAAGAGGCCAAGGCCATGGCCGCTCGGCTGGCGCGCGAGGAGGGCCTGTTCGCCGGCACGTCCACCGGCGGCAACGTCGTCGCCGCGCTGCGCCTGGCGGAACGGCTCGGCCCCGGCGCGACCGTGGTCAGCGTGATGTGCGATACCGGCATGAAGTACCTGAGCAAGTAGGCGACCGGGGCTCGCCCGGCGAGCGACGCCCCGGCTCCTCTTGCCCGCCCCGCCCCGGATCGGCCATGACATCACCCGGCGGCCGCCGGGGCCGGCCGGCGGCAGGGGGGCAGGATCGTGGATTTCCGACTGACGGAAGAGCAGCAGGCGCTGCGCGACACGGCACGGCGGTTCGCGCGCCAGGAGCTGGTCGGGCTCGCGCGCGCGCTGGAGGCGAAGAACGAGCCGGTGCCGGCGGCGATGCGGCGGCGCTATGCCGCGCTGGGCTTCCTCGGCGTCAACATGCCGGAGGCCTATGGCGGGCTCGGCCTCGGCCATCTCGACGCGCTCCTGGTGCTGGAGGAGCTCGCGCAGGTCTCGCCCGCGGTCGCCTTCCCGGTGTTCGAGAGCGCGACCGGCCCGGTGCGCGCCGTGCTGCATTTCGCCAGCGAGTCCTTGCGCCGGCGCATCCTGCCCGCGGTCGTGAGCGGCGAGAAGGTCGTCGCCGTCGCCATGTCCGAGCCGGACGCCGGCACGGCGCTCACCGACCTTGCGACCCGCGCCCGCGTCGAGGGCGACACGATCGTCGTCGACGGCCGGAAGCGCTGGTGCAGCGGCGGCGGCCATGCCGACGCCTATGTCGTCTATTGCCGGATGTCCGACGCCCCCGGCGCCGCCGGCATCGGCGCGGTGCTGGTCGAGAAGGGCGCGAAGGGGCTCGGCTTCGGCCAGGCCGAGACGCTGATGGGGTTCCGCGGCATCCCCAGCAGCGACCTCTACTTCGACTCCGTTCGCGTGCCGGCGGACAACCTGATCGTGCCGGCGGGCGGCTTCAGGCAGCTGATGGAGGCCTTCGACCTCGAGCGCTGCGGCAACGCCACCATGTCGCTCGCCATCGCCGCCGCGGCGCTGGAGGAGGCGCTGGCCTACGTGCAGGAGCGCAGGCAGTTCGGCCGGCCGATCGTCGAGTTCCAGGCGGTGCAGCTGAAGCTCGCCGACATGGCGATCAAGGTCGAGGCCGCGCGCCTGTTGATCTGGCGCGCCGCGCAGAACGCCGCCGACGGGCTGCCGTCGGTCGCCGACAGCAGCATCGCCAAGTGCTACGCCAACGAGATGGTGCGCGAGGTCGCGGCGACGGGCATGCAGCTCATGGGCGGCTACGGCTACTCGACCGCATACCGCATGGAGCAGCGGCTGCGCGACGCCTATGGCTGGGGCATCGCCGGCGGCACGATCGACGTGCAGAAGACCAACATCGCCGCCGCGCTGGTCGGGCGGCGCTTCAACCAGCGCAGGTGACCGCGCAAGCGGTCGGGCGCCGAGCGCGAGCACCTGCGGCGCCGGCACGGACCTGGCCCAGGCGCCCTTGTCGTTGTTGCCGCGCACCGACGTGACCGGCGCGAGCGCCGCGAGCCGCCGCAGGACATCGCCATGGCCGATGCCGCCGGCATGGACGATATGGTCGGCGCCGCGGAGGAACGCGACCGCCTCCGGCCGCATCAGCCCGTGCGTGTCGGACACGATGCCGACGCGCAGGCTTTGTCCAAGAGCGGCTCCCATCGAAGTCACCTCCGCTGGCGACTTCGCCAAGCGCCTTCATGATTCGACAAGCTGCCATGAAAATAGGTTGGCTGGGCTTTCAAGCGCATTCTGATTCCGGTCCCCCCTCCCTCCTGAGCGTCAGTCGAAGGGGCGGGAGGGGGACGAAAATGTGCATAGCTGCTCCGGCGTTTTCGTCCATCGTGGTGCATGACCGCCGCGATGGTGGTCTCACGACGCGGCTACGGAAATTGCGGCGGCGCATGCGACATAAACAAGAAATGGTCCTCATCCTGAGCCTGTCGAAGGATGAGACGATTCCCCACGGTCGCAGGTAGTCGGGCCGTACCAGCCCTGCCAAGCATAGGTCTTCATCGCGGTTGCCCTCCCGTTGGCGGAGAAGCGGCCTACCGCACTCAGGCTCCCAGGTACGCTTCGCGCAGCTCGGGTCTCGCCAGCAGCTCGGCCGGCCGGCCCTCGGCCGCGACGCGGCCGCCGTCCAGCACGTAGGCGCGCTGGGCGATCGCGAGCGCGCGCATCACGTTCTGCTCGATCAGCAGCACCGACACGCCCGCGGCGTGGATGGCGCCGATCGCGTCGAACACCTGCGCCACGACGGCGGGCGCGAGGCCGAGCGACGGCTCGTCGATCAGGAGCAGGCGCGGCGCGGCCATCAGCGCGCGGCCGATCGCGACCATCTGCTGCTGGCCGCCCGACAGGGTCCGGGCGCGCTGGTGCCGGCGCTCCTTCAGCATCGGGAACAGCGCATAGACGCGCTCGAGCCCGGCGTCGCGCCGCGCCCGCGCCTCGCGCCGGTAGCAGCCCAGCTCCAGGTTCTCCTCGACGCTCAGCGTGCCGAACAGGCGGCGGCCCTCGGGGATGATGGCGACGCCGCGCGCGCACATGTCCTGCGCGCCCGCCTGCGTGACGTCCTTCCCGTCGAGCCGGAGCCGGCCGGCGCGGATCGGCAGCAGGCGCTGGACGGCGTTCACCAGCGTGGTCTTGCCGGCGCCGTTGGGGCCGACCACGGCGACCAGCTCGCCCGCGTCCAGGGCGAGGTCGACCGGACCCAGCGCCGGCGCGTCGCCATAGGCGACCTCGAGGGCCTCCACCTCAAGCATGCTCGGTGCCCAGATAGGCGGCGACGACCGCCGGGTCCGCCACCACGTCGCGCGGCCTTCCCTCGGCGATCACCTCGCCGTGGTTCAGCACCACCATGCGGTCGCTCAGCTCCAGCACCGCGCGCATGTTGTGCTCGATGAAGATGATCGTGGCGCCGCGGTCGCGGATGGCGCGCACCAGCGCCACGGCACCGGTGATCTCGCCGGGCGTCAGGCCGGCCAGCACCTCGTCGAGCAGGATCAGCCGCGCGCCCGAGGCGAGCACGCGCGCGAGCTCGAGGAACTTGCGCTGGTGCAGGTTGAGCTCGCCGGGCATGGCGGCGGCGCGCTCGCCGAGGCCG
>JAKLKW010000152.1 GCA_023150455.1 Alphaproteobacteria bacterium
AGGTGCTGGCGATGGCGCCGGCACTGAGCAGCTGGTTGAACAGCTTGAAACCCACGCCGCGCCGAAAGCGGGCGTGCGACACGTGGTCCTGCATCTGGCTCTCCCTCCTGGAGAAGGCTCCCCGTGAGCCGGCAAGATTGTGCTTAGCAGTTCAACTTTTTAGGTCGCCGATGGTTAATAAACCCTTACCAAGTCGCTGCTTGGGGATGATTCAATTAAACCTTTTCAAAACAACGTCTTAGAACACGAGCAGGCGGATTACATACACCGCCGGCACCGCCAAAGCGACCGCCGGCAGCCAGAGCCGGCTCACGATCAGGTAGAGCGCGTCAAAAGTCGTGGGACGGTCGATACGGATCGCCCGCAGGCTACGCCACCGCTGCACCATGGTCGGCCCCATCGCGAGCGTGGCCAGCAGCACGGCGATCCAGAACCAGAGCGGCACGACATCGATCATGGCGAAAGGCCCCGGGGGCTCGGCTGGGCACGACGGCAGAAACGGCGTCGAGTCTACAGCAGAAGCCGATCTGCGGTCATGTAGCGTCGGGCTTGGAGGGAGCGGCGGGGCGCCGTCTTGATGCCCCGCCGTCCGTCGGAAGATAGGAACTGCCCTACCTGAGCGGTTCCGCCAGTCGTGCCCCGACACCCTGGGGCCGACTGCGGCAGCGACTTCACCATCTTGGCTCCGTCGCGCCGATTGGATTCCCAAGTGCGATCTGCCTGATCGCGCTGCCCAACCCGCGATGGAGATTAGACGGGCTTGCTTAAGATTTTCCTAAATGCCCGGCAAGAACTGCCGGGAACAATGGGAGAATTCGACGTTATGCACAGGCCGGCAGGGAGACCGATTAACAAGATATTGGTGAACTTGAGACGATCGAGCCAACATCTTGCGTCAACATTTCCCCAGGGCTATTCCGCTGCCCGCGCCTGACCGGCAATTTTTTCCACGCGGGCCGCGCAATACTTGAATTCGGGGATCTTGCCCATCGGATCGAGCTGCGGGCTGGTCAGGAGGTTCGCCGCCGCCTCGGCGTAGCAGAACGGGATGAAGACCATGCCGCTGGGCACCGCGCCGTCCACCCGCACCGCAAGCTCGATGGTGCCGCGGCGGGTCGAGACGCGGATCGTCTCGCCGGGCGTGATGCCGAGGCGCGGCAGGTCGTTGGGCGACAGGCAGGCGATCGGCGCGGGCTCGATCGCATCGAGCATGGCGGCGCGACGCGTCATGGCACCCGTGTGCCAATGCTCGAGCTGGCGGCCCGTGGTCAACACCATCGGGTACTCGTCGTCGACCGGCTCGCCGGGGCCGCTATAGACCGCCGGCACGAGCTTGCCGCGCTTGCTGGCGGTCGGGAACCCGTCGCCGAATACGATATCGGCGCCGGGCTGGTCGGGCGCGGGGCATGGATAGGTGACGGCGCTTTCGCGCACGAGCCGGTCCCAGGTGATGTTGGCAAGCGACGGCATCACCTGCTTCATCTCGGCGAACACGTCGCTCGGGTGGCGGTAGTTCCAGGCGAGCCCGAGGCCGCGCGCGATCTCCTGGATGAGCTCCCAGTCCTGTCGCGCGGACCCGGGCGTGGGCAGGGCCTTGCGGCCCATCTGCACCTGGCGGTTGGTATTGGTGACGGTGCCGTCCTTCTCGGGCCAAGCCGAGGCCGGCAGCACGACGTCGGCATAGTAGGCCGTCTCGGTCAGGAAGATGTCCTGCACGACGAGATGCTCGAGCTTGGCAAACGCCTCGCGCGCGTGATGCGCGTCGGGGTCCGACATCGCCGGATTCTCGCCCATGATGTACATGCCGCGGATCTGGCCGGCGAGGACCGCGTTGACGATCTCGACCACCGTCAGGCCGCGCTTGGGGTCGAGCTTCGTGTTCCAGACCTTCTCGAACTGGCTGCGGATCTCGGCGTTCTCAACGGACTTGTAGTCCGGGAAGACCATCGGGATCAGCCCGGCATCCGACGCGCCCTGCACGTTGTTCTGGCCGCGCAGGGGATGCAGGCCGGCGCCGGGCCTTCCGACCTGGCCGGTGGTCAGCGCCAGCGCGATCAGGCAGCGCGCGTTGTCGGTACCATGGATGCTCTGCGAGATGCCCATGCCCCAGAAGATGATCGAGGCCCGCGAGCGGGCGTAGAGCCGCGCGACCTCGCGGATCCTCTCGGCCGGAATGCCGCATTCCGGCGCCATCTTCTCCGGCGTGAAGTCCTTCACGTGCTGCTTGAGGGCGTCGAAGTTCTCGGTGAAGGCCTGGACGTATTGCTGGTCGAAGAGGCCCTCGGCCATGATGACGTTCAGCATGGCGTTGAGCAGCGCCACGTCCTTGTTCGGCTTGAACTGCAGCATGTGCGTGGCGTGGCGCTTCAGTGCCTGGCCGCGCGGATCCATCACGATCAGCTTGGCGCCGCGCTTGGCCGCCTGCTTGAAGAAGGTGGCCGCGACCGGGTGGTTCTCGGTCGGGTTGGCGCCGATGACGATGATGACCTCGGCGTCCTTGCACGCGGTGAAGGGCGCGGTGACCGCGGCCGAGCCGATGCCTTCCATCAGCGCCGCCACGGACGAGGCATGGCAGAGACGCGTGCAATGGTCGACGTTGTTGGTGCCGAAGCCGGTGCGCACGAGCTTCTGGAACAGGTAGGCTTCCTCGTTCGAGCCCTTGGCCGAGCCGAAGCCGGCCAACGCGCCGCCGCCGTGCGCGTCGTGGATCTTCCTGAGGCCGCCGGCGGCGCACGCGAGCGCCTCTTCCCAGGTCGCGGGACGGAAATGCGTCCAGGGATTGGCGGGATCGACCTTGTCGTCGGCGTGCTTCGGTACGCCGTCCTTGCGGATCAGCGGCTGGGCCAGGCGCTCGGGGTTGTGCACGTAGTCGAAGCCGAAACGGCCCTTGACGCAGAGCCGGTTGTTGTTGGCCGGCCCGTCGCGCCCGGTGACGTAAAGCAGCTTGTCGTCGCGGATCTGGTAGGTGATCTGGCAGCCGACGCCGCAATAGGGACAGACCGAGTCGACCGCGCGATCGGCGTAGCCGGTGCGCACGTTGGCCGCGTTCACGGCGGTCGACGGCATGAGCGCCCCAGTCGGGCAGGCCTGCACGCATTCGCCGCAGGCGACGCAGGTGCTGTTGCCCATGGGATCGTCGAAGTCGAATACGATCTTTGCATTGTGGCCGCGGCCGGCCATGCCGATCACGTCGTTGACCTGGACCTCGCGGCAGGCGCGCACGCACAGATTGCAGTGGATGCAGGCGTCGAGATTGACCGCCATCGCCGGATGGCTGCGGTCCGGGCCCGGCGTCTGGCGCTCGGGGAAGCGGCTCTCGCTCACCTCGACGCGCTCGGCCCAGCGCCAGAAGCGCGACTCCGGATCGTGCCCGACCTGGCGCTCGGGCTGGTCGGCCATGAGCAGCTCGAACACCATCTTGCGCGAGGCCTTGGCGCGCTCCGACGCCGTGCGCACCTTCATGCCCGCGGTCGGCTTGCGGATGCAGCTCGCCGCCAGCACGCGCTCGCCCTCGATCTCGACCATGCAAGCGCGGCAGTTGCCGTCGGGCCGGTAGTCCGGCGCCGGCGAGTAGCACAGATGCGGGATCTCGGTCCCCTGGCGCTGCGCCACCTGCCAGATCGTCTCGCCGGGCTTGGCCTCGACCGAAACGCCATCCAGCGTAAAGGCGATCGTATCGCTCATGGTTCACCCATTCCACGGCGCGGCCGCACGGAAAAAGAGTCACCACAGAGACACGGAGACACAGAGAGGAAATGAATTCGATGCGCCCGAAGGGCGCCCAAGAAAGCTTTCCTCTCTTCTATTCCTCTTTGTCTCTGTGTCCCTGTGGTCATTCTTTTCGCTTTTCCGTTACCAACGCCCAAGCGGCTTGGTCAGGTCGTCGCGGAAATACTTGAACACGCACATCAGCGGATTCGGCGCCGCCTGGCCCAGGCCGCAGATCGAGGCGTCGCGCATCGCGGCCGAAAGCTGCGTCAGCAGCGACTCGTCCCAGGGGCCCTCTTCCATCAGCTTGACGGCCTTCTCGGTGCCGACGCGGCAGGGCGTGCATTGGCCGCAGCTTTCGTCCTCGAAGAAGCGCATCAGGTTCAGCGCCACCGCCTTCATGTCGTCCTGGTGCGACAGGATCACGACGGCGTGCGAGCCGACGAAACAGCCATGCGGCTCCAGGGTTCCGAAATCGAGCGGCAGGTCGGCCATGGACTCGGGCAGGATGCCGCCGGAGGCGCCGCCCGGCAGATAGGCCTTGAACTGGTGGCCGTCCCGCATGCCGCCGCAGAATTCCTCGACCAGCTCGCGCGCGGAGACGCCCGCCGGCGCCAGCACGACGCCCGGCTTCTTGACGCGGCCGGAGACCGAGAAGCTGCGCAGGCCCTTGCGCCCGCGCCTTCCGTGGCTGGTGAACCAGTCGGCGCCCTTCTCGACGATATCGCGCACCCAGTAAAGCGTCTCGATGTTCTGCACCAGGGTCGGACGGCTGAACACGCCGACCTGGGCGACGTAAGGCGGCCGGTGGCGCGGCAATCCGCGCTTGCCCTCGATCGACTCGATCATCGCCGACTCTTCGCCGCAGATGTAAGCACCGGCGCCGCGGCGCAGATGCACCCTGGTATGCGGCGTCAGGCCGGCCTTCTCGGCGCGGGCGATGGCGTCGAGCAGCATGAGGCGGATCGCCGGGTACTCGTCGCGCAGGTATATGAACACCTCTTGCGCCTCGACGACCCATGCCGCGATCAGCATGCCCTCGAGGAAACGATGCGGGTCCTTCTCGAGGTAGAACTTGTCCTTGAATGTGCCCGGCTCGCCCTCGTCGCCGTTCACGGCCATCAGGCGCGGGCCCTTTTCCTGCCGCACCAGCGTCCACTTGCGCCCCGTGGGAAAGCCGGCGCCGCCGAGGCCGCGCAGGCCCGCCTTGTCGACGGATGCGATGGTTTCCTCGCGCGTGCGCCTGGCGCCGAGGCAGCCCTTCAGCTGCTCATAGCCGCCGGCGGCGACATACGCGTCGTAATCGACCGCGGGACGATGCGCGTGCGCGTGATGGGGTGCCGCCGCGGCCGCCTTCACGCGCTCGACCGTGGCGTCGGACAGCCCGTCATGGCCGACGGCGCAGGCCGGCGCCTTGTCGCACAAGCCCATGCAGGGGGCGCGCACGACGCGCACATCGGAGCCGAGCGCGCCCGGCAGCTCGCGTAGCAGCTTGGCCGCGCCGGCCATCTCGCAGCTCAAGGAGTCGCACACGCGCACGGTCAGCCCGGCCGGTGGCGCCGCGCCGTCCTTCACCACGTCGAAATGGGCGTAGAAGGTCGCGACCTCGTAGACCTCGGTCAGCGCCAGCTTCATCTCGAACGCCAACGCGACCAGGTGTCGGTCGGCCAGGTGGCCGTGGCGGTCCTGGATCAGATGCAGATGCTCGATCAGCAGGTCGCGCCGACGCGGCCGGTCGCCGAGCAGTGCCTGCACCTCGACGAGGGCGGCAGGGTCGACCTGCCGCCCCTTGGGCGTGCGCGGCGGCCGGCGGCGGCCGATGCCGGGCTTGTCGGACGTGGCGACGTCGTTAATGGCTCCTACTCCCGCTGATCAGAACAGCCCGGTGATGCGCCCGTCGGCGCCGACGTCGATGCTGTCGGCGGCCGGTACCTTCGGCAGGCCCGGCATGGTCATGATGTCGCCGCAGATCGCCACCACGAACTCGGCGCCGGCGCTCAGGCGCACCTCGCGCACCGGCACGACATGATCGACCGGCGCGCCCTTGGCGTCGCCGCTGGTGGTGAAGCTGTACTGCGTCTTGGCGATGCAGACCGGCGCCTTGCCGAATCCCATCGCCTCGAACTGGGCGAGCTGGTCGCGCACCGGCTTGTCGGCGGCAATGTCCTTGGCGCGATAGATCTCGCGCGCAATGGTGCGGATCTTCTCGATCAGCGGCATATCGTCGGGATAGAGCAGCTTGAGCTTGCTCTTGCCGCTTTCGACCACCTTGACCACGGCGCGCGCCACATCGGCCGCGCCCTTGCCGCCCTCGGCCCAGTGGTCGGCCATGACCGCCTCGACACCGAGCCCGGCACAGGTCTTCTTCACCAGCTCGATCTCGGCCGGCGTGTCGGCGCTGAAGCGGTTGATCGAGACAACCGGCACGATGCCGAACTTCTGCATGTTCTCGACATGGCGCTGCAGATTGGCCATGCCGGCCTCGAGCGCCTTCAGGTTCTCGGTCTTCAAGTCCTCCTTCTTCACGCCGCCATGCATCTTGAGCGCGCGGATCGTCGCGACCAGGACCACGCAGTCCGGCGCCAGGCCGGTCTTGCGGCACTTGATGTCGATGAATTTCTCCCCCCCGAGATCGGCGCCGAATCCGGCCTCGGTGACCACGTAGTCGGCCAGCTTCAGCGCGGTGGTCGTCGCCAGCACCGAGTTGCAGCCATGCGCGATGTTGGCGAACGGGCCGCCATGGATGAAGGCGGGCGTGCCCTCCAGCGTCTGCACCAGGTTGGGCGCCAGCGCGTCCTTCAAGAGCGCCGTCATCGGCCCATGCGCCTTGAGCTCGGCCGCGCGCACCGGCTTGCGGTCGCGCGTGTAGCCGACGATGATGTTGCCGAGGCGCTTCTTCAGGTCGTCCAGGTCCTTGGCGAGGCAGAAGATCGCCATGACCTCGGACGCGACGGTGATGTCGAAGCCGTCCTCGCGCGGGAAGCCGTTGGCGACGCCGCCGAGCGAGGAGACGATCTGGCGCAAGGACCGGTCGTTCATGTCGATCGCGCGGCGCCAGGCGACACGGCGCCCGTCCAGCCCCAGCGCGTTGCCCCAGTAGATGTGGTTGTCGATCAGGGCCGAGAGCAGGTTGTGCGCGGTGCCGATGGCGTGGAAGTCGCCGGTGAAGTGGAGGTTGATGTCCTCCATCGGCACGACCTGGGCATAGCCGCCGCCCGCGGCGCCGCCCTTGACGCCGAAGCAGGGCCCGAGCGACGGCTCGCGCAGGCACAGCATCGCCTTCTTGCCGATGTGGTTGAGCGCATCGGTGAGGCCGACGGTGGTCGTCGTCTTGCCCTCGCCCGCGGGCGTCGGCGTGATCGCCGAGACCAGGATCAGCTTGCCGTTCTGCCTGGTCTGCAGCGACTTGATGTAGTCCATCGAGACCTTGGCCTTGTAGTGGCCATAGGGCTCGAGGTTCTCGGCCGCGATG
Source organism: Alphaproteobacteria bacterium (assembly GCA_023150455.1). Taxonomy (GTDB): domain Bacteria; phylum Pseudomonadota; class Alphaproteobacteria; order JAEULC01; family JAEULC01; genus JAEULC01. Next base: position 7,181 of record JAKLKW010000152.1, read on the forward strand.
TCCAGCTTCTCGCGTGCGAGGTCGACGATCGGCCGCTTCTTGGCGGCCTGCGCGATCTCGATGTCCGATTTCGGATTCGTGTGCTGCGTGCCGGCCATGGGCCGAATTTCTCCTTCCATTTGTCCCTCCCGGTTCCCTAGCCGAGCCGCATGCCCGCGGCCAGCTTGGCCGCGGCGGCGAATTCGCCGGCAGCGACCTTGCCGCCGTCGGCGGGCTTGACGCGGAGGATCTTGATGCGCCCGTCGGCGCAGGCGACGGTGAAGCCGTCCGGCCCGACCGCGACGATCTCGCCGGCCTTGCCGCCGATGCCCTTGGGATCGCGCGCGGGCAGCGGCTGGATGTCGAAGACCTGCAGGGTCTTGCCGTCGAGCGTCGTCCACGCGCCGGGCGCCGGGTTGCAGCCGCGGATCAGCGGGTCGATCTGCCGCCAGGACTTTCCCCAGTCGATGCGCGCGTTGTCGGCCGTGCAGCGGCCCTCGTAGGTCGCGAGCTTCTCGTCCTGCTTGATGCGCGGCGCCTTGCCCGCCTTCACCAGGTCGACGGATTCGAGCATGGCCTCGACGCCCATCGGGAAAAGGCGGTCGAAATAGACCGTGCCGAGCGTGTCCTTCGGGCCGATCGGAGTCTTCTTCTGCAGCAGCACGTCGCCGGTATCGAGCCCGTTGTCCGGCCAGAAGATCGACAGGCCGGTCTCCTTCTCGCCCAGGATGATCGGCCAGTTGATCGCGCTGGCGCCGCGATAGGCGGGCAGCAATGACGGATGATATTGGATGGAACCATGCGTCGGGATGTTGAGGAACTCCTCGGGCACGAACAGCGTCACGAACGCCATGACCTGAAGGTCGGGCTTCAGCGCCTTGAACTCCTCCCAGACCTCGGGCTTGCGGTAGGAGGCCGGCTGATAGACCGGCAGCTTGGCGGCGAGCGCCGCCTCCTTCAGCGGATCGGCCTTCTGGCCCGGTTTCTCGGGTGCGACATAGACGGCGACGACGTTCTCGCCGCGCTTCAACAGCGCCTCGAGCACGGCTTTGCCAAAGGCCTGCTGGCCGTGGACCACGATACGCATGAACTCGTCTGCTCCACCCGGTCGCTCCTCGTTCCCTCGACAGGCTCGGGACAGGGACCGTTCGATTTGTGGCTAGGGCCCCGCGCCGGCCTGTCGCGGCGCGGGGATGAAGGTGCCTACTCCGCCGCTCGGGCGGTCTTCGGCGGCGGCGTGACCGCGCCCGACGCCTTGATCTCGGCGATCTGACCGTCGCTGTATCCCAGCACCTTGCCGAGGACCTCGTCGGTGTGCTCGCCCAGGAGCGGCGAGCGCGTGACCTCGCTGATCGAGTCCGACATCTTGATCGGGTTGCCGACCGTCAGGTACTTGCCGCGCGTCGGGTGGTCGACTTCGACCACCGTGCCGGTCTTGCGCAAGGACGGCTCCTCCGCGATCTCCTTCATCGACAGGATCGGGCCGACCGGGATGTCGACAGCGTTGCACAGTTCCATGACCTCGAACTTGGTCTTGGTCATGGTCCATTCCTCGATCGTCGCGAAGATCGCCTTTAGCCGCGGCAGGCGCGCGTTGGGCGTGGCGTAGTCGGGATCGGTTTTCCACTCGGGCTTGCCGATCAGGTCGCAAATCTGCTGCCATACCGGCGCCTGGGTGATAAAGTAGATGTAAGCGTCGGGATCGGTCTCCCAGCCCTTGCACTTCAGGATCCAGCCGGGCTGGCCGCCGCCCGAGTCGTTGCCGGCGCGCGGCACCGAATCGCCGAACGGAATGCCCTCGCCGTACTGGCTGTACTCCGTCAAGGGCCCGTGCGCCAGGCGCTGCTGGTCGCGCAGCTTGACGCGGCACAGGTTCAGGACGCCGTCCTGCATGGCGGCGAGCACGCGCTGGCCGCGGCCGGTGCGGTTGCGCTGGTAGAGCGCGCAGACGATGCCGAGCGCCAGGTGCAGCCCGGTGCCGCTGTCGCCGATCTGCGCGCCGGTGACCAGCGGCGGCCCCTCGCGGAAGCCGGTGGTCGAGGCGGCGCCGCCGGCGCATTGCGCCACGTTCTCGTAGACCTTGCAGTCCTCGTACGGGCCGGGGCCGAAGCCCTTGACCGAGGCGACGATCATCCGCGGATTCCAGGAGTGGATGCGCTCCCAGGTGAGCCCCATGCGGTCGAGCGCGCCGGGCGCGAAATTCTCGACCAGCACGTCGCAGGCCTTCACCAAGCGCTCGAGCACCTCCATGCCCTTGGGATGCTTGCTGTCGAGCGTGATCGACCGCTTGTTGTGGTTGAGCATGGTGAAGTAGAGGCTGTCGGCATTCGGTACGTCGCGCAGCTGGCCGCGCGTGATGTCGCCGACGCCCGGACGCTCGATCTTGATCACGTCGGCGCCCATCCAGGCGAGGAGCTGCGTGCAGGTCGGGCCGGACTGCACATGCGTGAAGTCGAGGATGCGCACGCCGTCGAGCGCCTTGCCGTCCTGGCCCCAGGGCTTGGAGCTGGGCCGCGGCAGCGCAGACGCGGGCGGGCGGGCCGCCCTGGCCGGCGCCTTGCGCGCGGCCGACAGCTTCACGACCTTGCGCGGCGGCTTCGCCTTCGCCGCCGTCTTGCGCGACGGCGGCCTGGCCTTCGCGCGCGGCTTGGCCTTCGCCTTACCGGATTTCCTCTTCATCGCCATAGGAGTTTCCTCCGGGTCTCTCAGTTACATGGTCAGGCAAATGGTCGGGTACATGGCGCCGGCGCGCCGGACGCGCGCGCCGGCCTATTTCTTGCGCAGCACGCTTTGCGGGTTGAGGTTGCCGATGCGGCCGCTCTCGCTGCCGGCCGCCGGATCGATCACCGCGTTGATGAGCGTCGGCTTGCCGGAATCCATGGCGGCGTTCACCGCGCGCTTCAGCTCGTCGGGGCTCGTCGCGTTCACGCCGACGCCGCCGAACGCCTCCATCATCCTGTCGTAGCGGGCGCCCTTCACGAACACGGTCGTCGCGGGGTCGGGACCGGCGGCGTTGACATCGGTGCCGCGATAGATGCCGTCATTGTTGAAGACGACGACGCAAACGGGAAGCTTGTAGCGGCAGATCGTTTCGACCTCCATGCCGGAGAAGCCGAACGCGCTGTCGCCTTCGACGGCGAGCACGGGCTTGCCGGTCTCGATCGCCGCGGCGATCGCATAACCCATGCCGATGCCCATCACGCCCCAGGTTCCCACGTCGATGCGCTTGCGCGGCTTGTATACGTCGATGATGCTGCGCGCGAGGTCGAGCGTATTGGCGCCCTCGTTCACGAGGATGGCGTCGGGCCGCTCCTTGACGACGGTGCGCAGCACGCCGAGCGCGCCGTGGTAGTCCATCGGCACGTTGTTGTTCATCAGGCGCGGCGCCATCTTCGAGACGTTCTCCTCGCGTCTCTTGGCGACCGCGCCGGTCCAGTCGGCCGGCGGAGCGGGCCACTTGGCGCCCATGCCTTCGAGCAGCGCCGAGACGCACGACCCGATGTCGCCGACGACGGGCGCGACGATCTCGACGTTCGAATCCATCTCCCTGGGCTCGATGTCGACCTGGATGAGCTTCTTCGGCGCGTCACCCCACGTCTTGCCCTTGCCGTGCGACAGCAGCCAGTTGAGGCGGGCGCCGATCAGCATCACGACATCGGAGTCCTTCAGCACCGTCGAGCGCGCCGCGCCCGCGCACTGCGGATGCGTGTCGGGCAGAAGGCCCTTGGCCATGCTCATCGGAAGGAACGGAGCGCCGCTCTTCTCGACGAAGCCGCGGATCGCCTCGTCGGACTGCGCGTAGGCCGCGCCCTTGCCGAGGATGATCAGCGGCCGCTTGGCGCTCTTCAGCACCCCGAGCGCACGCTTGACCGCGTCCGCAGCCGGGACCTGCGCCGGCGCCGCGTCGATCACCTTCACGAGCGACTTCCGGCCGGCCTCGGCATCCATCACCTGGCCGAAGAGCTTTGCCGGCAGATCGAGATAGACGCCGCCCGGACGCCCGGAGACCGCGGCGCGGATCGCGCGCGCCACGCCGATGCCGATATCGGCGGCATGCAGCACGCGGTAGGCCGCCTTGCACAGAGGCTTGGCGATGGCCAGCTGGTCCATCTCCTCGTAGTCGCCCTGCTGCAGGTCGACGATCTCGCGCTCCGACGAGCCCGAGATCAGGATCATGGGAAAGCAGTTGGTGGTGGCATGGGCGAGCGCCGTCAGGCCGTTGAGGAAGCCGGGTGCCGACACGGTCAGGCAGATGCCGGGCTTCTTGGTCAGGAATCCGGCGATCGCGGCCGCGTAGCCGGCGTTCTGCTCATGGCGGAACGACAGGACGCGGATGCCGGCGGCCTGCGCCATGCGGCCGAAGTCGGTGATCGGGATGCCGGGCACGCCGTAGATCGTGTCGAGGCCGTTCAGCTTCAGCGCATCGATGATGAGGTGGAAACCGTCCGTCAGGTCCTGCTGCGCCCCGGCTTCCGGCTTCAGTTTCGTTGCTGCGTCAGCCATCGTTCTCTCCGTCATCTTTACGACCGCGCGTCTTCTCCCGCGCGCGGTTTCGTCGAGGTCCGTTCAGTCCAGATAGTCGACGTGCTTGGCCACGTGGTCGGCGAGGCCGAGCGCATGCTGGCGCACCAGGTCCTCGGCGCGCTCCGTGTCACGCGCCTCGAGCGCGTGGATGATGTTCATGTGATCGTGGATCGACTTGGTTGCGCGGTGATCCTCGCCGATCGTCTGCCGCCGGATCATGCGCATGTGCGTGAACAGGTTCTCGGCCAGCCGGATCAGCACGTGGTTGCCGCTCAGCTGGATGATCGTCTGGTGGAAGTTGATGTTGACCTCGGAGTACTCGTCGAGCTTGGCTTCGACCTTGTCGTCCTCGAAGGTCGCGAACATCCGCCGCAAGCCGGCGATTTCTTCGTCGCTGGCGTTCTCGGTGATCAGCCGCGCGGCCATGCTTTCGAGCGCGGCCCAGGCGGTGATCATCTCGATCACCTCGCGCTTGGTCTTGCGCACGACATAGATGCCGCGCCGCGGCACCGAGCGCACGAAGCCTTCGCGCTCGAGCTGCGCCATCGCCTCGCGCACCGGCGTGCGCGAGATGCCGAAATCCTGCGCCAGCTGGCGCTCGTCGAGGCGGATTTCGGAGCGCGAGCGGTAGATGTCCATCGAGACGATGACGTTCTTCAAGGCGACATAGGCCTTGTCCTTGAAGGTCTCCCGGCTGTCGATCGGC
>JAKLKW010000153.1 GCA_023150455.1 Alphaproteobacteria bacterium
GAGACGTTCGATGCGTCTTTCGAGGCGGTTGTATTCCTGAATCATTTCAGAGATTTGCCGGACCCTCGGCAGCGCGGCAAGGTGACGTACCCACTCGACGAAGTGCTGCTGTTGAGCCTGCTCGCGGTGCTGGCGGGGGCGGAGACCTTCGTCGACATCGCCCTGTTCGGCGACAAGAAGATCGAGCTTCTGCGCCGGTTCCGGCCGTTTCGCGATGGCACGCCGTCGCACGATCACCTCGGCGATATTTTTGCCACGCTCGACGCCGAGCGCTTCCAGCACTGCTTCGTCTCCTGGGTCTCGGCGCTGACCGGAGCACCGGCGGAGGTGATCGCCATCGACGGCAAGACCTCGCGGCGCTCCGGGCAGAAGAAAGACAACAAGGCTCCGATCCACATGGTCTCGGCCTTCGCGGCGCGCCAGCGCCTGGTGCTCGGCCAGGTCAAGGTGGCGGACAAGTCCAACGAGATCGTCGCCATCCCCAAGCTCCTGGAGATGATGGCGATCGAGGGGGCGATCGTGACCATCGACGCGATGGGCTGCCAGCGCGACATCGCACAGCAGATCGTCGACAAGAAGGCCGATTACGTCCTGGCGCTCAAGGGCAACCAGGGCACGTTGCGCGAGGATGTCGAGCTCTTCGTGGCCGAACAGAGGGCCAAGGGCTTCGCCGACACCAAGATCAGCCAGGACAAGACGGTCGATGGCGATCACGGCCGTATCGAGACCAGAACCACCACGGTCATCCACGACGTCGCCTGGCTGCAGCAACGCCACGACTGGCCCGGCTTGAACGCCGTCATCGTCATCGACAGCATCCGTGACTTCGGCGACAAGATCGAGCGCGAGACCCGCTTCTACATCACCTCCCTGGTCTTGCTCGCCAACCTCATCGGACCGATCGTCCGCAGCCACTGGGCCGTCGAATGCCGCGTCCGAACCGAGCACGCTCCGGCCAATTTCACTACCATCAAGCACATGGCTCACAACCTGATCCGAAAAGCCCCCGGCAAGCATTCCCTGCGCCTCCGGAGAAAGGCCGCCGCTTGGGACGACGATTTCCTGGCAAGCCTTATCGCCGCCTAATTTCCTTCACCCGATTCCCCTGCGCCCCTAAGGCTGCATCGTCGCCGCGCGGATCGACTCCTCGCGGATCTCCTCGGTCAGCCGCGCCTTGTAGGCGGCGAACTCGGGCGTGGTCTTCATCCGGTAGTGGCGCGGGTGCGGCAGCTCGATCCGGAGCTCGGTCTTGATCCGGCCGGGGCGCGCCGACATGACGGCCACGCGATTGGCCATGAAGATCGCCTCGTCGATGTCGTGGGTGACGAACAGCACGGTCTTGCGGTCCGCCTCCCAGATGCCGAGCAGCAGCTCCTGCATCAGCGCGCGCGTCTGGTTGTCGAGCGCGCCGAACGGCTCGTCCAGCAGCAGGATCGCCGGGTCGTTGGCCAGCGCGCGGGCGAGCGCCGTGCGCTGCTGCATGCCGCCCGAAAGCATGCGGGGATAGTGGTTCTCGAACCCCTCGAGCCCGGTACGCTCGACATAGCGCCGCACGACCGCCTCCTGCTCGGCCTCGGGCACGCCGCGCTCGCGCAGGCCGAAGGCGATGTTGTCGCGCACGCTGAGCCAGGGAAACAGCGTGTAGGACTGGAACACCATGCCGCGGTCCGGTCCGGGGCTGGTGATCGGTTCGCCGTCGAGCAGGACCCGCCCGGCGCTCGGCTGGTCGAGTCCGGCGACGATGCGCAGCAGCGTCGACTTGCCGCAGCCCGAGGGGCCGAGGATGGCGATGAAGTCGTTGTCGGCGACCTCGAGGTCGGTCGGCTGCAGCGCCTGCGTCGGCGGCCCCTTGCGCACGCCCGGAAAGACGCGCGCGACGCCCTCGATCTTGAGGCGGCTCATCGCGCGAGATTCCAGGGGAACAGGCGTTCGTTCAGCGTCTTGAAAAGGAAGTCGGAGACGAGGCCGATCAGCCCGATCACCACGATGCCGAAGATCATCTGCCCGGTGTCGAGCAGGCGCTGCGAATCCATGATCATGTGGCCGATGCCGCTCGACGCGCCGATCAGCTCGGCCACGATCACGTAGGTCCAGGCCCAGCCGAGCACCAGGCGCAGCGTCTCGGCGATCTGCGGCGCGGACCCCGGCAGGATCACGCGGCGGACGATGCTGATCCGGTCGGCGCCGAGCGTGTAGGCGGCCTCGACCATGTCCATGCGCGTGGCCCCGACGGTCACCGCCACCATCAGCACGATCTGGAAGAAGCTGCCGATGAAGATCAGCGCCAGCTTCTGCGACTCGCCGATGCCGGCCCACAAAATGAGCAGCGGGATGAAGGCCGAGGCCGGCAGGTAGCGCGCGAAGGAGATGAACGGCTCGAAGAAGGCCTCGACGGGCTTGAACGCGCCCATCGCGATGCCGAGCGGCACGCCAATCGCGGCGGCGATGACGAAGCCGCCGACCACGCGCCAGATCGTCATCACGATGTCCTTGGCGAAGCCGAACTCGACGAACAGCGTGACGCCGGCGTTGAGCGTCTTGAGCGGGTCGGCCAGGAACAGCGGCTTCACCAGCCCGCCATAGGTGGCGCCGGCCCAGGCCGCGAAGAACAGCGCGAAGAACAGCACCCCCAGGACGGCGCGCCGCCCCGGAGGTATCGGTTTCAACGGCTCGAACATGCTCTGTCCTGGCGGCCAACGACAGTGGCGAGAAGGGCTAGTGCCTACCCGATGTCGTCATGGCCGGACTTGCTCCGGCCATCCACGTCGACCGGAGCCGACGGCGTCGGCAAGACAAGACCTGCTGTCCAGCATCCTTCCCTCCAGTCCGCCGCCGCCCGACGTGGATGCCCGGGCCAAGCCCGGGCATGACGTCCCGGACAAGCCTCGCCGTCAGTTCAAGAACCCGCCGTCGGCCAGCACGGCGAGGTCCGGCATCTTCTTGATCACGCCGGCCTCGAGCAGGATGTCGGCGGTTTCCTTCATGAAGCCGGGCAGCGTGTAGGTGAAGTAGTTCGCGTTCATCACCTTGTCGTACCAGGTGACCAGCGCGGCCGACTTGGCGAAGTCCTCGGCCGACTGCTTCACGTCGGCGCCCATGATCCTGTTCGCCTCGGCCGGCTGCTGCTTGATCAGCTCGAGCGCCATGAACCACGACTTGGCGATGGCGCGCACGACCTGCGGGTTCTTCTTGATGTAGTCGGGCTGCATCGCCAGCGTGTCGATGATCACCCCCGGCGTCTCGCGCGAGGAGATCAGGATCTTGCCGCCCGGCGTCTGCTTCAAGGCGCCGCCCATGTAGGGCTCGTAGGTCACGGCCGCGTCGACCTGGCCCGCCGCGAAGGCGTTGGCCGCCGGCTGCGGCCCCAGGTTGGTGACCTTCATGTCCGCCATCTTCATGCCGTTCTTCTTCAGGAGATAGGCGAACCAGAAATAGGATACCGCGCCCGGGTTATCGACGCCGACCGTCTTGCCCTTGAGATCGGCAAAGGTCTTGATCGTGTCCTTCACGATCACGCCGTCGCCGCCGGTCGAGCTGTCGATGATCAGCACCTGCGTGACCGGCACGTTGGCGGCGACATAGGTGATGTGCGTGTCGACCGTCGTGGCGATGGCCTGCACCTCGCCCGCCGCCATGGCGACATGGCGCGCCTGCGCCGGCATCTTCTTGATCTCGACGTCGACGCCGTTGGCCTTGAAGATGCCTTTTTCCTTGGCAAGCGTGATCGGCGCGAAGCCGGTCCATCCGCTCATGCCGATCACGACCTTGGGCGCGGACTGCGCCAGCGCGCTGCCGCCGCCCACTGCGACGGCCAGCGCCACGCCGGCGGCCGCGATACAACCTGTCCTCATCATCGACCCCTCCTTCGACCGCGATGCAATGCGCCGCCCCCAGGTCGCCCAACAGGGGCGGCGCACCCTGGCCAATGAACCTAGCCAGGACGCTACCGCGGTGCAACAGACGTGCCGCAGCCATGTTGCCGCGGCATTGCGGCCCAGCCGCGCCGGTCGTTGCCAGCGTGCGCGGTCCTGCGCCACAGTCCCCGGCCATCCGCAAGGGGAGAAGCAATGGCAGCAGTACGAGCACCGGTCGCCTTGGTGACCGGCGGACGGCGCGGCATCGGCGCCGGCATTGCGACCGCGCTGGCCGCGCGCGGGTTCGACGTCGCGATCGCCGACCTCGAGCGCGACCGGGACGCCGAGGCGACGATGGCGGCGGTCAAGCAGGCCGGACGGCGCGTGTCGTTCATTCAGGCAGACATCGCCGCGATCGGCACGCACGCCGCGCTGGTCGACCGCGTCTGGTCCGAGCTCGGCACGCTCGACTGCCTAGTCAACAATGCCGGCGTCCAGGTGGCGACGCGCGGCGACCTGCTGGACGTCACGCCGGAAAGCTTCGACCGGCTGCTGTCGGTCAATCTGCGCGGCACGTTCTTCCTGACCCAGGCAGCGGCGCGACGCATGGGACGCGAGACGCGCGCTCCCGGCGATCCGCACCGCTCGATCGTGACCGTCTCCTCGATCAACGCGGTGAGCGCCGCGATCAACCGCGGCGAGTACTGCCTGTCGAAGTCGGCGCTGACCATGCTCAACAAGCTGTTCGCGCTGCGCCTGGCCGAGCACCGCATCCACTGCTACGAGATCCGCCCGGGCGTGATCCGCACCGGCATGACCGCGCCGGCCAAGGAGGACTACGATCGCCGCATCGCGGAAGGCCTCGTGCCGATGGCACGCTGGGGCGAGCCCGAGGACATCGGCGGCGCGGTCGCCGGGCTCGCGGCAGGCACGATCCCGTTCAATACTGGCCAGGCCTTCGCCATCGATGGAGGCTTGCATATAGAGAGGTTGTAGATGCCCCCTCGCCTCGCCCTCGCCCCCGGCCGGCTGACGCTGGCCGACCTGCGCCAAGCCTGCGAGCAGCCGGTGCGTGTCGCCCTCGACCGGCGTGCCTGGCCCCGGGTCGCGGCGGCGGCGGAGACCGTGCGCCGGCTGGCGGCCAGGGACGAGGCGGTCTACGGACTCAACACCGGCTTCGGCATCCTCGCGCGCAAGCGCATCCCGCGCGACGAGCTGGCCGAGCTGCAGCGCCGGCTGGTGCTGTCGCACGCCGTCGGCACCGGCCCGCTGCTGCCGGACGCGGTCGTGCGCCTGATCCTGGTCCTGAAGATCGCGAGCCTGGCGCGCGGCCATTCCGGCGTGCGCCGGCCGGTGATCGAGGCGTTGATCCGCCTGGTCAATGCCGGGGTCTATCCCTGCATCCCGTCGAAGGGCTCGGTCGGCGCCTCGGGCGACCTGGCGCCGCTGGCGCATCTTTCGGCGGTGCTGCTCGGCGTCGGCGAAGCGCGCCTGCGCGGGCGTGTGCTGCCGGCCGAAGCGGCCCTGAGGCGCGCCGGGCTCAAGCCGCTGACGCTCGCCGCCAAGGAAGGGCTGGCGCTGCTTAACGGAAGCCAGGTCTCGACCGCCCTCGCGCTCGCCGGCCTGTTCGCGGCCGAGGACGTGTTCGCGGCCGCGATCACCGCCGGCGCGCTGTCGGGCGACGCGATGCTGGCGAGCGACGTGCCGTTCGACCCGCGCATCCAGGACGTGCGCGGCCAGCCCGGGCAGATCAAGGCCGCCCGCCTGCTCGGCATGCTCGTGCGCGGCAGCGCCATCCGCCGCTCGCATATCGACTGCGACCGCGTGCAGGACCCCTACAGCCTGCGCTGCCAGCCGCAGGTCATGGGCGCCTGCCTCGACGTGATGGGATTCGCCGCCGGCGTGTTCCTGCGCGAGGCGAATGCGGTGTCCGACAACCCGCTGGTGTTCGCGCGCGAAGGGGAAATCCTGAGCGGCGGCAACTTCCATGCCCAGCCGGTGGCGATGGCGGCCGACGCGCTGGCGCTGGCCATTGCCGAGATCGGCGCGCTGTCGGAACGGCGCATCGCGCTTCTGGTCGACGCGAACCTGAGCACGCTGCCCGCCTTCCTCGTGGCCGAGCCCGGCCTCAACTCGGGCTTCATGATCGCGCAGGTGACCGCCGCGGCGCTGGCGTCGGAGAACAAGTCGCTGGCGCATCCGGCCTCGGTCGACAGCCTGCCGACCTCGGCCAACCAGGAGGACCATGTCAGCATGGCGGCCTTCGCCGCGCGCCGCCTGGCCGACATGGCCGACAACACCGCCGGCGTGGTCGCGATCGAGCTGATGGCCGCCGCGCAGGGCGTCGAGTTCCGCAAGCCGCTCGCGACCAGCCGCAGGCTGCAGGAAGCGATGGCGGCGATCCGCAAGAAGGTGCGCTTCCTCGGCCGCGACCGCTTCATGGCGCCCGACCTGGCCGCAGCCAAGACGCTGGTGCGCTCGGGCTGGTTTCGGCAGTTCCTCGGCTTCGCGGCGCAACCCTGGGCCGGCCCCTGAGGCGCCGGCAGCGCGTTGGGCGCCGTACCACGGCGTTCCGCCACCAGAAGCGGTTCGACGGTGCGCCGAGTCCGCGCCGGTTATTCCATAAAGTGGAACACCCGGCCGACCGACCCCGAAATCCGTGCGGGCTTGCCGGATCCTTAACTCTCGGGGCGCATCATCCGGCGCCGATGGTGGCCTCGACCCTCTTTGCCAATCGGCCGACCCGGACGGCCATGCGCATGGCGCAGCTGGCCGCGCTGGCGCTCGTCGCGCTCGCCGCGACCGTGCTGCCCTTCGCCGGCACCCGGCTGCCGAATTTTCCCTTCTTCCTGCCCGGCGTGCTGACCACGGCGGTGATGATCGACCTGTTCATCGCCTATCTCCTGTACGGCCAGTTCATCGTCTCTGGCGCCCCGGCGATGCCGGTGCTCGCCGCCGCCTTCGTCCTGCGCAGCGTCTTCGCCTTCGGCTACACCGTCGCGTCGCCGGGCGTGATCCTCGGCGACGGCCATCTGCTGTGCGGGCAGCAGGCCGCCCCATGGATGCTGGTGCTCTGGCACCTCGCCTTCCCGCTCGTCGTGGCGGCCTATGCAGTGATCGAGCACCGCCGCGCGCCGCCCGTGTCGCAGGACCGCGTCCTGTCGATGCTCGGGCTGTTCGTCGCGGGTACGTTGGCATTCGGCGGCGTGGCGATCGGCGCGATCCTGCTCGGCCACGACGCACTACCGCAGCTGATCGAGGCAGACGACTACCGCAGGGCCATCAGCACCGGCATCGCCCCCGCGATTGTCGTCCTGAACGCCACCGTGCTGGCCGCGGCGATCGGGCTGTTGCGCGCGCGCAGCGTCATCCAGCTGTGGCTGTCGGTGGCGATGCTGGCGCTGCTGCTGGACGCGGCCCTCATCGTCGCCGCCGCCGAGCGCTACACGCTCGGCTGGTATGCGTCCCACCTGATGGGGCTCTGCGGCTCGGCGATCCTGCTCGCTGCGCTCTTGCATGCGATGACGCTGCTTTACGCCCAGCTCGCCGCCGTGAAGGACGGCTTGGCCGTCCTGGCCGAAACCGACGGCCTGACGGGGCTGGCCAACCGCCGCTGCTTCGACGCCGCATTGCATCGCGAATGGCTGCGCGCGGCGCGCGAGCGCACAAGCGTCGCGCTGCTGATGGTCGACCTCGACCGCTTCAAGTCCTACAACGACCGGCTCGGTCATCCCGCCGGCGACGAGTGCCTGCGGCGCGTGGCGCGAGCAATCGCGGCCATGTCGCGCCGGCCCGCCGACCTTGCCGCGCGCTATGGCGGCGAGGAATTCGCCGTGATCCTGCCGGACACCGACCGGACGGGGGCGCGCCACATCGCCGACGAGCTGCGTCGCGCCGTCCTTGCGCTGGCGATCGACCACCCGCAGGGCAACGACGGCAAGGTGACGGTGAGCATCGGGATCGCCGCCCGGCTGCCGGCGCCCGGCGAGGCCGAATCGACGCTGCTCGCAGCCGCCGACGCCGCGCTCTATCGTGCCAAGAACGAAGGGCGCGACCGTGCGGTGGCGGAAGGCGATCCGCGGATTGCCACGGCCGCGTGACTCACGGCAGCTCGCGCAGGACCCTGAACCCGGTGTCGCGGTCGCGATAGGTCGGCGAGTCCGACGTGCGATAGGCGGCACGCACGCCGGAGCGGGACTTGTCCCACGAGCCGCCGCGCCGCACGCGCTTGCTTTCGTCGCCGCCGCGCTCCCAGGCCGAACCGTCCTCCGGCGCGCCGGCATAGTCCGGGTGCCAGCGGTCCTCGACCCATTCGAACACGTTGCCCAACATGTCGTGCAGGCCGAAGGCATTGGGCGGGAACTTGCCGACCGGCGCCGGCCCGGCATAGCCGTCGTCGCACTCGGCCGCGTCGAAGGCGAGCCAGCGCTTGCGGCGGAACGCCTTGTCGAGCAGGTTGGCGTGCCTGCAGATCTCCTGCAGGTCGTCGCCCCAATGGCGCGTCGTCGTCGTGCCGCCGCGCGCGGCGTACTCCCATTCGGCCTCGCTCGGCAGTCGGTAGCGCCTACCGGTGCGGCGCGAAAGCCAGGCGACGTAGTCCTGCGCATCCTCCCAGGAAACCCCGGCGGCCGGGCGCTTGTCGTCCTGGATCGCGGCACCCCAGCCCTCGTCGCTCAGCGCCTTGCAGCGCGTGCCGCCCAGGCAGCAGGCGCGTTCGTCGATGCAGGCCCGGAACTGCGCCCAGGTCACCTCGAACCGGCCGAGCGCAAAGGACTTGGCGATCGTCACCAGGCGCGGCGGCGTCTCGTTCGATTCCTTCGTCTCGATCCGGTCGGCCAGGCTCGCGCCCATGGTGAAGCTGCCCGCCGGCACCATGACCAGCTCCGGGCAGACCTCGCAATCGCGGAACGGTGCGCCCGCGTCGGGCGCCGCCGGTCCCAGCATGGCGACTTCCGCCCGCGCCGGGGCGGCCGGCTCGTCCTTGCGCTCCTCGGTCCGGCGCCTGCGATAGGCTTCCGGCTCCTCCAGCAGCGATGCGGCGACGAAGCCGGGCACCTGGTCCTTGAGCGCGACCTGGTACCAGTTCTCGCCCTTGACCCGCGCCAGCACGCGCGCGCTTTCCCCTTCGCGCAGCGTGGCGACCTGGCGCGCCTTGAGGTCCGGCGCCTCGCGCACGCGGGCGGCCGTGCGGGCGACGAGGTCCTTGTCGAACGGCTCCAGGGTGCGCTCGCCGCGCGGCGGCCCGCGTTCGGCATCGCCCGGCGCGGTTCCTGCCGCAGCCGATCCGGCCGCCGTCGATCCCCCTGAGCTCTTGTCGAAGGGGGCCGATTCAAGTGGACGCGCGCCGAGCGCCGCCAGCCGGTTCTGCGCCAGCGGCGCGAACTCGCCCTGCGGATAGCGCTTGAGATAGGCCGCGAAGTCCGAGGCGTTGCCGCTCGCCTGGATCGAATGCCAAAACAGCGCCTCGCGATCGGCCTGGGCGGCCGGTGCCGGTCGCGCGGGCTCGCCCCCCAGGTTGAAGACGAAGTCGCCGACGAGCGAGGACTGCTCCCACGGTGTCTGCTGCTCGCGCGTCGCCTCGATCACCTGCTCGCGCGCGCGCTTGAACACCTCCTCCGCCTTCAGGCCCGGCACCGACAGCGCGTCGAGCAGCGCCTCGGTGTAGACGCCGTGCTCGCCGTCGCCGTCGGCGGCGACGCTGCCCGGAGCGGTGGCGAAGGCGATCATCGAGCCGCGTGCCGCGTCCATCTTGGCCAGGCCCCTTCCCGTGCCGCCGCGCAGCCGCCGCTCGAACGGGTTGTTGCGGCAGGCATCAAGGATCACGAACTTCACGCGCGCCCCGGCGCGGTCCATCTGCTCGGCCAGCTGCGCCGCGTCGATGCCGACGAAGGGCAGCGCCGCCTCGGACGGCACCTCGGCATCGGTCGGGATCAGGTAGTTGCGCTGGTTCGACTGCATGCCGTGGCCGGCGTAGTAGAACAGCGCCGTGCTGTCGGGCTTGATCTTGGCGACGAATTCGGCGACGGCCGCGCCGATCTGCGCGCGCGCCAGGTTCTCCTGGTGCACGACGTCGAAACCCAACGCGCGCAGCTTCGCCGCCATCGCGCGGGCGTCGTTGGCGGAATTGCGCAGCGGCATGTCGCGGTAGGCCGAATTGCCGACCACCAGCGCAACGCGCCCGTGGGGCGTCGAGGACGCCCCGAGTCTGATGCCCTGCGCCGCCGCCGCCCCGGCGGCCAAGCAGACAAGCGCGACCAGCGCGCCCGCACACAAGCGCTGGGCCGGCGAGGCCCACAAGTACCCTGCTCCGATTGTTGTTGTTGGTGGCAGGCTAGCCCGCGCCCATCGCCAAGGCAACGCGCACGTTGAATAGGCGCGCGCGAGTTATCCACAAGGACGTGCCGCGTTCCCGGGCAGCGCGCGACCGCAGAAACCACCAGGACACGAAGACACCGAGATAGCCATTCGTGCGGCCGAAGGCCGCAACACCTTGCTTGGTGTCTTTGTGCCTTGGTGGTTTCCTGATTTCACCGCATCTGCCGCTCGAGCGCGCGGCACAGCAGCGTGTAGAGCTTGCCGACGTCGGCGCTGATGAACGCGGACGCGATCAGGTTGTCGTAGTCCCACTTGCGGGTCTGGTCGATCAGCGCCTCGAACTCGTTGATGTAACGCGACACGTAGCTGCGGAAATCCGTGTCGGTCTCGAACTTGCGCTTGATCTCGGCAAGCTCCTTGATCTGCGGGCTGCCGAGCAGCCGGCGCGTGAAGGCGGTCTTGTCGCCGTCATAGAACGCCTTCCACACGCTGCGCGGAATGTCCGAGTCGAGCACGCGGTTGAGGTCGATGGCGAGCGAGTTGAGCTTGTCGACCACGTAGGTGGCCGAGCGCAGGAAGGCGTCGCGCCGCGCCTCGGCCTTCTTGTCCTCGATCGCGTTGATCTGGGCGAGCGCCAGCTCGCTCGACTTCTTCAAGGTCTCGGCCTGGCCGCGGAAGGCGTCGGTCGCGCGGCTGGCGCGCTCGACCGCCTGCTCGGCAGCCTGGATCATGGCCGTTGCCTGCTCGCGCACCGCCTTGTCGATCTCGCCGACGCGCGCCGCGGTGCGCTCGGTCGATTCGGCGAGCGACAGCGCCTGGCCGGAGAACCCGTCGGAAAGCTGGCGCAGCCGCGCGGCAGCCTGGCCGTAGGCGTCGGCCAGGTCGCGGCCGCGCGCCCGCAAGGCCTCGCCGGCCTCGGCCATGCGGCCGGCCGCGGCATCGGCAGCCGTGCCCATCGCCTCGGCCTCGAGATGCAGCGTCTCGCCGAGCTGCTGCACGCGCACGAGCGTCGTTTCGGTGCGCTGCGCGAGCTCGCCGGTGCGCCGGTCGAGGTCCTCGACCGCCGCGCGCACCTGGCCGGTCGCGAGGTCGGTCGCGGAGACGAGCTGGCTCGACTGCCGTCCGAGCGCCTCGCCGGCGCCCTCGATGCGGCCCAAGAGCTCGTCCGACCGGTCGAACAGCGCATGCGCGTGCTCGCGATAGGTCTCGAAGATCTCGCGTCCCTTGGCGGCGACGCGCTCGGTCGTGACCGATATCTCCTCGCCGAAGCGCTGGAAGTCCTGGCGCAGGTCGGTGGCGCGGCCGGACGCCCGCTCGGTGACGCCGAGGATCGTCTCGGTCTCGATCCTC
Source organism: Alphaproteobacteria bacterium (assembly GCA_023150455.1). GTDB lineage: Bacteria > Pseudomonadota > Alphaproteobacteria > JAEULC01 > JAEULC01 > JAEULC01. Next base: position 11,520 of record JAKLKW010000153.1, read on the forward strand.
AAGTTGTCGCGCGTCTCGGCCGAGCGCTGCGCCGCCTGGTCCGCCGCCAGGTTCAGCGCGGCGGCCTGGCGCTCCAGCGCGTCGGCGATGGCGCGGGCCTGCGCCGTGGCGCGCGCCGCGGTCTCGTCGAGCTGGTGGCGGTTGTCGACGAAGCTCTCCTTCAGCTCGCGCACGCTGGCCGAGGCGCGGTCGGTGGCCGAGGTCATGTCGCGCGCGTAGTCGCGCATGGCCTCGCCGATCGCGGTGGCGCGCGCGCCGGCCAGGTCGGCGGCCTCGATCAGGATGTTGGACTGCGCGCGCAGGCCCTCGCCCGCGCTCGCCACCTTGGCGGTGGCGCGCTCCGATGCCGCCGCCAGCACCGCGACGTGGCGCCCGAGCGCCGCGCCGAGGTCGCCGATCTCGGCCGCGGCCTTGGTCGAAAGTCCCACCAGCGCATCGGCCTCGGCGCGGATGCGGCTCGACTGCTCGGTGAAGCTGGTGGCGATGCGCGACGCGGCGGCGGTCGACTCCTCGGCCAGGAGCTGCGTGTTCTGCGACAGCACCGCGCCGACGCGGCTGAGCTCGGCGTGCAGCTTCTGGCCCGCCGTGGCCACGCCGGCGGCGATCTCGTCGGCCTTCTGCCTGAGCTCCTCGCCGGCGCGCTCGAAATTGGCGGTGATGAGCTGGGCCGAGCCCGACGCGTCGGTCACCATGCGCTCGCCCTGCTGCCTCAGGCCGTCGAGCGCGGTCGCGAACTCGGCGGCGATCCGCTCGGCCGTGCCCGCGGTCTCGCCGGCCAGGCGCTCGGCATGGAAACGAATCTCCTCGACACCGCCGGCCAGCGCCTTGCGCCAGCGCGACACGGCGGATTCGCCCTCGGCGACGGCCTGCTCGTTCTCGCGCCGGAGCTCGTCGTTGCCGGTGGCGAAGGCCTCGGCGATGCGCTGCGAGGCCGCGGCGGATTCCGTCGCGAGCGCCTCGATGCGCCGGCGCATCTCATCGCCGCTGCCGGCGATGGCCGCGGCCATGCGCACGACCTGGGCCTCGGCGGCGGCGGCGGCGTCCTCGCCCTGGCGCTTGATCTCCTCGCCGCTGCGGGCGAAGCGCTCGGCGATGCGCGCGGCGGCGGCATCCGCCTGCTCGGCCATGCCGTCCGAGGCGCGGCGGATCTCGCCGCCGCTCTCCACGAACCGCACGGCGATGCGCGTGGCCGCGTCCTCGATGCGCTGCTCGAGCTTCTGCGCTTCGTCGGCGACGCCCGACGCGGTGACGGCGAAGCGCTCGCCGATGCCGCGCGCCGTCGCCTCGCCCGTCTCGGCGATCGCCTGCGCGTGCCGGCGCGCGGCGTCCTCGCCCTCGGCCAGCGACGACGCCAGGCGCCGCGCCGCATCGGCGCCGTCGGCCACCAGCGCCTCGGCACGCTGGCGCACGGCTTCGGCACCCTTGTCCAGCGCTGCCTCAAGGCGCGCGGCCGCGTCGGCGCCGGCCGCCGCGACCTCCTCGGCGCG
>JAKLKW010000154.1 GCA_023150455.1 Alphaproteobacteria bacterium
ATAGCGCACCAGGTATTCCGTGAGGCGCCGCCGGAGCGACGGCCCGAGCTGACGGCGGAGGCGTTCGAGATGGCGCAATGGGCGCACGCCGGCGGCGTAGCCGGCGCGCTGCAGCGCATGAGCGCCCGCTTCGCCTCGGGCTCCGGGACCTTGGCGGCGCTGGTGCGAGAGCGCCAGGACGCGCTCGCCCGGCGCCAGTCGCTCGATCGCGGCCTGGTCGACGCGCTGTCGAAGCCGCTTGCGGAGCGCGACGCAGCAGAGGAGGAGGGGACGCGGGTAGAGATCGCCGCGCTCGACCAGCGGCTGGCTACGCTCGACCAGGCTCTCGCCCGGGACTTCCCCGCCTATCTGGAGCTGGCTTCGACGCGCTCGCTCAAGCTCAGCCGCACGAAGCAGCTTCTCGCGCCGGACGAGGCGCTGCTCATCTACCTGATCCGCGACGACGACGCCTTCGTCTGGGCGGTCAGGCGCGAACGGACATTGTGGCGACGGCTCAAGGGCAGCCGCGAGTCCCTGGATCGGGCGGTAAAGGCCTTGCGCGCGAGGCTCAACCCCGCGGAGAACCGCGAGTTCCTACCGATGCCGCTGGAGCAGGCGTTTGAGCTCTATCAGGACCTGCTGAGCCCCGTGGAGGGCGCGCTTGCCGGCGCGCGGCACCTGATCGTGGTGCCGGACGGTCCGGTGCAGAGCCTGCCGTACAACGTGCTGATCACGGGGCCACCGCCGGCTGCCGGCGGCGATCCGGACTACCGCGCGGCCGCGTGGCTCGTGCGCCGGCATGGCGTTTCCGTCCTGCCGTCGGTGGCGTCGCTGCAGGCGCTCCGCTTGACGGCGGCGGCAGCGGGCAAGCGCGAGCCCTTCGCGGGCTTCGGCGATCCGGCGCTGGGCGGCGGCGGCGCGGCGCCCGTACCACGCGGATCCGGTCCGGCGGTCACGCGCGGGTTCGTCAGCAAGACGCAGATCCTGCAGCAGCTCGAGCCCCTGCCGGAATCGGCGCGCGAACTGAACGAGCTGGCGCGCCATCTGCGCGCGCCGCCGGGCCGCGTGTGGACGCGCGACGAGGCGACCGAGACCAAGGTGAAGTCGACCGATCTCTCGCGCTTCCGCGTGCTGGCCTTCGCCACGCACGGCCTGATGGCTGGAGAGTTCCTGGAGTTCACCGAGCCGTCCCTGGTGCTGACGCCGCCGGCCGCCGGCACGCCGGACGACGACGGGCTGCTGACCGCCTCGGAAGTGGCGCAGCTCAAGCTCGACGCCGACTGGGTGATCCTCAGCGCGTGCAACACCGCCGCGCCCGACGCGACGCCGGGGGCGGAGGGCCTGTCGGGCCTGGCCAAGGCGTTCTTCTACGCCGGGGCGCGCTCGCTGCTGGTGTCGAACTGGTACGTGGCGAGCGACGCGGCGGTGAAGCTGACGACCGGGGCAGTGGCGGCGCTGGACCGCGAGCCGGGCATCGGCCGCGCCGAGGCGCTGCGCCGCTCGATGCTGGCGCTGCTCGACGATCAGAGGACGCCGCGGCAGATGACGCACCCGATGTTCTGGGCGCCGTTCGTCCTGGTCGGCGAAGGCGGCGCCGGGCGATAGGCGGCGCGGGCCTTGTGGAACGGGCCGGCACCGCATTCCGTTCTGGTGCAGCCGGATGCCCTGGCGGGAGACGTCGATGACTGCCACCGCTGCCTCGCCCGATCTCGATCGCCAGCTCTTGCAGGAGCTGCGCCGTCAGCGCCATCAGGCGCGCCGGCGCGACCGGAAAGCCGTTCTGCCGCCGGCCGCCACGCACGGCGAGCGGATGGCCGACCGGGTGGCGCGGCATATCGGCTCCTGGCGCTTCATCGTGATCCAGAGCGCGCTGTTCGCCGCCTGGATGGCGGTCAACGTGCTGGCCTGGGCGCTGGCCTGGGACCCGTACCCGTTCATCCTCCTCAACCTGATGCTTTCGTTCCAGGCCGCCTATGCCGGGCCGATCATCATGATGAGCCAGAACCGCGCCGCCGAGCACGACCGCCGGCGCGCGCAGGAGGACTACGACGTCAACGTCAAGGCCGAGCTCGAGATCGAGCTGCTGCATCACAAGATCGACCAGATGCGCGAGCAGGAGATCGCGCGGCTCTTCGACACGATCGAGCGACTGGCGGCGCGGCTGGACGTCGCCGGGCCGTCCTAGCCTTGCGCGATGGCGCGCTCGAGCCTTTTCGACAGCAGCCAAGCCAGCGCCAGGAACCCGACCAGCATCGCGAAGCTGGCGCCCGACGCGGCATTGCCGAGCGCCTTTTCCGACACATGGCCGAAGCTGTAGCCGGCCATGACGACCGCACCGGCCCAGATGCCGGCGGACACCAGATTGAGCGCCAGGAAGCGCGGCCACGGCACGCCCGATACCCCGTAGGCGAAGCCGGCGATGCCGCGGATGCCGTGCGGATAGCGGTGCACCAGGATCATCCAGCCGTGGTGCCGGTCGATCAGCTTGACCGTCGCCTCCACGGCGCTCTTCACGCGCGGAAAATACCCGGCGAGCCTGTGTCCCCAGCGGCGGGCGATCCAGAACCGCACGGTGTCGCCCGCAAAGCCGCCCGCCCAGCACACCGGGATCGCGGTCGCGAGGTCGAAGGCCCCCACATGCGCCGCATAGCCCGCGAACAGGAGCGCCAGCAGGCTGTTCGAGAGCGCATGGGCGAACACAAAGGCATAGGCGACGTCGCCGTGCTCCCGGATCAGCTCGAAGATCTGTGCGAGGTCCATGGTGCTCCGCTCGTGTTGCCGGCGCGCATCGTGTACCCAAACCGCGGGCACAAGGCGAGCGACGGCCGACCCTATCCCGACTGCAGCAGCCGGATCGCCGCGTCGCGCTCGAACAGGTAGAGCAGCACGCGCAGAGCCTGGCCGCGCGGGCTGCCGAGGGCGGCGTCGCGCTCCATGACCAGCCTTGCGTCGTCGCGCGCGACCGCCAGCAGGTCGCCATGGACGGCGACGTCGGCCAGGCGGAACTCGGGCAGGCCGCTCTGGCGCGTGCCGAGCAGCTCGCCGGCGCCGCGCAGGCGCAGATCCTCCTCGGCGATGCGGAAGCCGTCCTCGGTCTCGCGCATGATGGCCAGCCGCGCCTTGGCCGTCTCGCCCAGCGGCTTGGCGTAGAGGAGCAGGCAGGACGCGGGCTTGTCGCCGCGCCCGATGCGGCCGCGCAGCTGGTGCATCTGCGCCAGGCCGAACCGCTCGGCATGTTCGATCACCATCACGGTCGCGGCGGGAACGTCGACGCCGACCTCGATCACCGTGGTGGCGACCAGCAGGTCGACGTCGCCCTGGGCGAAGCGCTGCATCACCGCGTCCTTGTCGGCGCCCTTCATCTTGCCGTGCACCAGCCCGACCCTGGTTCCGAAGCGTTCCGCCAGCAGCGCGTGCCGCTCGGTCGCCGCCGCGAGGTCGCTGACCTCCGACTCCTCCACCAGCGGGCAGACCCAGTAGATCTTGGCGCCGGCCGCGAGCGCGCGCGTCACGGCGTCGATCACCTCGTCCAGCCGCTCCAGCGGCACGATGCGGGTCGCGATCGGCTTGCGGCCCGGCGGCTTCTCGTCGAGGCGCGAGGATTCCATGTCGCCGTAGACGGTGAGGGCCAGGGTGCGCGGGATCGGGGTCGCCGTCATGACCAGCACGTCGGTGCCCTGTCCCTTGCCCGCGAGCGCCAGGCGCTGGTGCACGCCGAAGCGGTGCTGCTCGTCGATCACGGCGAGTCCCAGGTCCTTGAACGCGACGTCCTCCTGGAACAGCGCGTGCGTGCCGACGATCGCCTGGGTCGATCCGTCGGCGAGGCCGGCCAGCACCGCGTCGCGCGCGCGCCCCTTCTCGCGCCCGGTCAGCAGCGTGACGCTGAGGCCGATGCGCTCCGCCAGCGGGGCGATCGTGGCGTGGTGCTGGCGCGCGAGAATCTCGGTCGGCGCCATCAGTGCGGCCTGGGCGCCGCACTCGATGGCGTTGAGCATGGCGAAGAGCGCCACCACGGTCTTGCCGCTGCCGACATCGCCCTGCAGCAGCCGCAGCATGCGCGTGGGCGAAGCCATCTCGGCCTCGATCTCGGCGATGCTGCGGTTCTGCGCGCCGGTCAGGCGGAAGGGCAGGGCGCGAAGCAGCGCCTGGCGCAGGCGCCCTTCGCCCTTCAGGCTGCGCCCGGCCTGCTTGCGCTGACGCGCGCGGATGACCATGAGGGCGAGCTGGTTGGAAAGCAGCTCGTCATAGGCCAGGCGCTGGCGTGCCGGCGCCGTGGGCAGCAGGTCGGCATCGGACTCCGGCGCGTGCGCAGCCTGCAGCGCGGCGCGGAACGGCGGCCATGAGCGGCGCTGCAGCAGGGCCGCATCCTGCCATTCCGGCAGCTCGGGGGTGCGCTCGAGCGCGGCATGGACGGCCTTGCGCAGGAGCTTCGGCGTCACGCCGGCGGTCATCGGGTAGACCGGCTCGACCGCCTGCAGCGTGGCGAGCTCCTCCAGCGTGCCGATATGGTCGGGATGGGTCATCTGTGGCCGGCCGGCGAAGCGCTCGATGCGGCCGCTGACGACCCGCGTCTCGCCCTCCGGCAGCGCGCGGCGCAGCCAGTCCGTGTGGGCGTGGAAGAACACGAGGCTGATGAACCCGCTGTCGTCGGAGGCGGTGATCTTGTAGGGCCGCCGCGGCGTGCCCGGCGGCTCGTGCTTGTGGATGCGCAGGGTCAGCGTGCAGACCGCGCCCTCGGGCGCCTCCATCACCTTGGGCGCGAAGCGGCGGTCGATCAGGCCGGTCGGCAGGTGCCACAGCAGGTCGACCACGTGCGGTCCCGCCAGCTTCTCGAACAGCTTGGCGTTGCGCGGCCCGATGCCGGGCAGCGCCGAGACGTTCGCGAACAGGGGAAAGAGGATGGGCGGACGCACGGGTGCGGGCGGGGGTTGGACGTTGCCTCGGGATTACCCATCCTAAGCGGGAACGCGGCGAATTGCGCGGCCACCGCGTCTTTTGTAGTCGGCGGTCGCGCGTGCGCCCGCTAAGATCGGGCTCGAACCGACCCCCAAGGCTCCCCCATGCCCACCAGCGATCCCGACACGCGCCGTCGCCGCCTGATGTTCCGCGCCTGGCATCGGGGCACGCGCGAGGCCGACCTGCTGCTCGGGCGCTTTGCCGACGCGCATGTGCCGGGGTTCGAGCCGACGCTACTCGACGGCTTCGAGGCGTTGTTGACCGAGAGCGATCCGGATATCTATGACTGGGTCACCGGGAGGCTGGAACCGCCGCCGGGTCACGACAACATGGTGACGTTGCTGCGGAACTTCAGCAACAAGACAGTACGCGCTTGAAATTCCTGGATAAGATCGACTTTGCTGCCGGACGGAAAACGATCGGCGGCGTGCCCGAGGGCTTCGACGCGCTGGTGCTGGCCGCGCTCGCGCTGCGGCAGGTTGGGGGCGTGCGCCCCGCAGCGATGCTGCATGTGGCGCGCGACGATGCGCGCCTGGCCCGGCTGGAGCAGGGGCTGGCCTTCTTCGCGCCGGGTCTCAGGATCGTCTCGCTGCCGGCCTGGGACTGCCTGCCCTACGACCGCGTCTCGCCGAACGGCGAGGTCGTCAGCCGGCGCATCGGTGCCCTGAGCGACCTGGCGGGGGGCGGCTTGGCGGAAGCGCCCGCCGGGCCAAGCGTCGTGCTGACCACGGTCAATGCCCTGCTGCAGCGCGTGCCGGCGCGCGCGAGCTTCGAGGCGGCGGTGTTCGCCGTGCGCGTCGGCGAGAAGCTGGACACCGCGGCGATGTTCGCCTTCCTGGCGCGCAACGGCTATCGCCGCGCCGGCACGGTGCGCGAGGCGGGCGAATACGCCCAGCGCGGCGGCATCGTCGACGTCTTCCCGCCGGGCACGGACGAGCCCATGCGCCTCGACCTGTTCGGCGACGTGCTCGAGGGCATACGCGCCTTCGACCCGATGACGCAGCGCTCGGGCGAGCGGCGCGAGGCGCTGCGCCTGCAGCCGGTCAGCGAGGTGATGGTGGACGCGGCGTCGATCCAACGCTTCCGCACCGGCTATCGCGCCGCCTTCGGCACCAATGCGTCCGACGATCCGCTCTATGCCGCCGTCACGGCGGGGCACCGGCACCCCGGCATGGAGCACTGGCTCCCCCTGTTCGCCGAGAATCTCGAGACGCTGTTCGACTACCTGCCGCGCGCGCCGGTGAGCCTGGACCATGGCGTCGGCGACGCCGCCGCCGAGCGGCAGAACCAGATCGCCGAGTTCTATCGCCAGCGCCGCGAGATCGCAGCTTCGCCCGGCGCGGCGGAGGGCGCGCCGATCTACCGCCCGCTGCCGCCCGACAGCCTCTACGTCGGCGCCGCCGAGCTGGAGGGCGCGCTCGGCGGGCGCGCGGTCCTCGAGCTGGCGCCGTTCGCGCCGCCGGAAGGCGCAGGCATCGACGCGGGTGGAAGGCTCGGCCGCGACTTCGCCGAGGCGCGCGCGCGGCCGGACGGGCGGCTGCTCGACACCGTGCGCGAGCACATCGCCGCCGAGGTCGAGGCGGGGAGGCGGACGGTGGTCGCCGCCTACACGCTGGGCGCGCGCGAGCGTCTGGGCACGCTGCTGCGCAGCCACGGGCTCGCGGCGCAGAAGCCGGTCGAGGCCTGGCCCGAGGCCGAGGTGCTGCCGCCGGGCACGACGGCGCTTGCAGTCCTGCCGATCGAGCGCGGCTTCACGGCGCCGGGCATCACCGTCATCGGCGAGCAGGACATCCTGGGCGAACGCCTGGCGCGGCCGTCGCGGCGCAAGAAGCGCGCCGACCGCATCATCGGCGAGCTGTCGGCGCTGAGCGAAGGCGACTTCGTGGTCCATGTCGACCACGGCATCGGCCAGTATGACGGGCTGGTCGCGCTGGAGGTGGCCGGCGCGCCGCACGACTGCCTGCGCGTGCTCTATGCCGGCGGCGACAAGCTGTTCGTGCCGGTGGAGAACCTCGAAGTCTTGTCGCGCTACGGCTCGGCCGAATCCGGCGCCGTGCTCGACCGGCTCGGCGGCGCCGCCTGGCAGGCGCGCCGCGCACGGGTCAAGCAGCGCCTCAAGGACATGGCGGACGAATTGATCCGCATCGCCGCCGAGCGCCAGGTGCGGGAAGGCGAGGTGCTCGAGCCGCCCGACGGCATGTACCAGGAGTTCTGCGCCCGCTTTCCCTGGACCGAGACCGAGGACCAGGAGCGAGCGATCGCCGATACGCTGGAAGACCTGGCCTCGGGCAAACCGACGGACCGGCTGATCTGCGGCGACGTGGGCTTCGGCAAGACCGAGGTGGCGCTGCGCGCCGCCTTCATCGCCGCCATGTCGGGTACGCAGGTGGCCGTGGTGGTGCCGACCACGCTGCTGGCGCGCCAGCACTATCGCGCCTTCACGCAACGGTTTGCAGGCCTGCCGCTGCGCCTGGCGCAGCTCTCGCGCCTGGTCGCGGCGAAGGAGGCGAGCCGCATCAAGGCCGAGCTTGCCGACGGCAGGATCGACATCGTCATCGGCACGCACGCGCTGCTCGGCAAGGGCATCGCCTTCAGGAACCTCGGCCTCTTGATCGTCGACGAGGAGCAGCATTTCGGCGTCAGGCAGAAGGAGCGCCTGAAGCACCTGCGCGCCGACGTGCACGTGCTGACGCTGACCGCCACGCCGATCCCGCGCACGCTGCAGCTCGCGCTCTCGGGCGTGCGCGAGATGAGCCTGATCGCGACGCCGCCGGTCGACCGCCTGGCGGTGCGCACCTTCGTGCTGCCCTACGACCCGGTGGTGATCCGCGAGGCGATCCTGCGCGAGCAGCATCGCGGCGGGCAGGTGTTCTACGTCTGCCCGCGCATCGAGGACCTGCCCAAGCTCGAGCAGCGCCTGCGCCGGCTGGTGCCCGAGGTGAAGATCGCCGTGGCGCACGGCCAGATGAGCGGCACCGAGCTGGAAAAGGCGATGGAGGGGTTCTACGACGGCGCCTTCGAGGTGCTGCTGTCGACCAACATCATCGAGTCCGGCCTCGACATCCCGACCGCCAACACGATCATCGTGCACCGCGCCGACATGTTCGGCCTGTCGCAGCTCTACCAGCTGCGCGGCCGCGTCGGCCGCGGCAAGACGCGCGCCTATGCCTATCTGACCCTGCCGGGCGAGAAGGCGCCGACGCCGGCGGCGACGCGGCGGCTCGAGGTGATGCAGACGCTCGATACGCTCGGCGCCGGCTTCACGCTGGCGAGCCACGACCTCGACATCCGCGGGGCGGGCAATCTCCTCGGCGAAGAACAATCCGGCCACATCCGCGAGGTCGGCATCGAGCTCTACCAGCAGATGCTGGAGGAGGCCGTGGCCGAGGCCAAGGGCGCGGCGGCCCGGGAGCCCGCGGCCGAATGGACGCCGCAGATCGCGCTCGACACCCCGGTGCTGATCCCCGAGGCCTACGTGCCCGACCTCGACGTGCGCCTGGCGCTCTACCGCCGCATCGCCTCGCTGGTCGACCGGCAGGAGATCGACGCCTTCGCCGCCGAGCTGATCGACCGCTTCGGCCCGCTGCCGCAGGAGGTCGAGAACCTGCTCGAGATCATCGCCATCAAGCGCCTGTGCCGCGACGCCGGCGTCGAGAAGGTCGAGGCGGGCCCGAAGGGCGCCTTGATCGCCTTCCGCGACAACAAGTTCGCCAGGCCGGAGAAGCTGGTGCGCTACATCTCGCGCAACGCCGCGACCACGAAGATCCGCCCCGACCAGCGCGTCGTCTTCCAGCGCGACTGGGAAGAGGCGCCCCAGCGCCTCAAGGGCCTGGCGACGCTGCTGGGGGAGCTGAAGCAGCTCGCGGCGTAGAAGGGGTCACAGATCGCCGAGCGCCGGCGGCTCGAACCAGTTCGTCAGCGACAGGCCGCCGTCGACCACGATGGCGGCGCCGGTCACGTAGGCCGACACCCGGTTCGACAGCACCGACAGCGCCATCGGCGCGAGGTCTTCGGGGCGTCCGAGCCGGCCCAGCGGGACATGCCGCGCCAGCGCCGGGTTGGCGACGAACCCGCCGCCGGCAATGGCGCCGGGGACCAGGGCGTTGACCCGTATCCCGAAGCGCCCGAGCGTCTTGGCGAGCTCCTTCACCAGCATCGTCAATGCCGCCTTGGCGGTGCTGTAGTGCGGCAGGTTGCGCGGCGTCTCGGCGTGCAGCGAGGTGACCATCAGGAACGAGCCGGATTCGCGCGCTGCGATCAGCGGGCGCGCGAACTCGCGCGCGAGATGGAAACCGGCGTCGACGTTGACCGCATGCATCCGCCGCCAGGTCTCGTCGGTCACCGCCAAGGCGTGGTCGGCCTCCCGCCGTGGCGGCGCGGCGCTATGGACGAAGTGAGTCACCCGACCGAGGGCGGAGCGCGCGTCGGCCAGCAGCGCGTCGCATGCGTCGCGACGCGCCAGGTCCCCGGCCCAGGCCACGCCCAGGTCCGGGCGGGGCGAGGCGGCCACCGCGGCGGCCAGCGCATCCTGGTGCAGGTCGGCGAACACGGTCCGCACGCCTTCGCCGACCAGGGCCTGGGCGATGGCACGGCCGATGCCGTTGCCGGCGCCGGTCACCAGGGCCGTTTCGCGCGCCGGATCGAACAAGGGATGGGTCTGGGGCATCCGTCACATCTCCGCCACGACCTTGTTCCGCAGCACGCCGATCCGCGAGATCTCGACCTCGACCGTGTCGCCCTCCTTCATCCACAGGGGCGGCAGCAGCTCGACTTCGGCCGGGGCGACGTCCGGCTTCGCGCCGCGCGCCATGTCGGCGATCTCCGTCAGGGCACCGGCCGCGATCGCCGCGCGCAGGCTGGACGCCCGCGCGGCGAACTGCCGTCCGATGTCGATCACGCCGTCGCCTTCCACTACGCCGTGGGAGGCCCGGCCCGACACCGTGTAGCTCGCCAGTTTCATGCTGAACTCGTCCCATTTTGCGCTCCGCCGTCCGCATCATGGCTTCGTGGACGGTCGACTTCCAGGCTTGCGCCCCCAACAGAGGAAAGCGGCCTTGCGGTGCCTTTCAAACAAGAAATCTCGAAACGGGCGAGTGCGACAACCGGGGCATGGAGGAGCGCCAGCCTTGGCCCGTTGGCGCTCCCTCCGCGCTGCTATTTCCCGAACAGCACGGTCGGCAGCCAGAGCGCGATCGGCGGAAAGAGGAATACGATCGCCAGGCCGATCATCTGCAGGATCATGAAATCGACCATGCCGCGGTAGATGCTGCTGAGCTCCCATTTCGGCGAGACCGCCTTCAGGTAGTAGGCGGCCATGGCGACCGGCGGCGACAGGAACGCCGTCTGCAGGTTGACTGCGACCAGCGTGCTGAACCAGAGCAGGTCGACTTTCAAGGCCTCCACGACCGGCAGGAAGATCGGCAGGAAGATGAAGATGATCGCCGGCCATTCCAGCGGCCATCCCAAGAGGAAGATCACGGCCATCAGAACGATCAGCATGGCGGTGACCGGCAGGTCGAGCGACAGCATGGCGTCGGCGATCATCGTGCTGGTGCCGAGGCGCGTGAACACCGCACCATAGATGTTCGAGGCGACCGCCAGGAAAAGCACCAGGCTGGACGTCTCCAGCGTGTTGAGGCACGCGTCGCGGATCGCGCGTAGCGAGAACCGTCCGTAGAAGATCATCAACAGCAGCGCGCCGCTGGCGCCCATGGCAGCGGCTTCGGTCGGCGTCGCCAAGCCGAAGATGATGCTGCCCAGCGCCGCGAACATGATCGTCGCCATGGGCACGATGCCCGACAGGAATTCACGCACGATCTCGCCGAACGACTTAGCCCACTGGTCGCGCGGCAGCGGCGGCCCGAGGGTCGGGTCGAGGTTGCTGCGGATCATCGTGTAGCCGATGTAGAGGCACGCCAGCAGCAGCCCGGGCATCAGCGCGGCGGCGAACAGCTTGATGATCGACACGCCGACGATCGGGCCCATGACCACCAGCATCACGCTCGGCGGAATCAGGATGCCGAGCGTGCCGCCGGCGGCGATCGTGCCTGCCGACAGCTTGGTGTCGTAGCCGGCCTTGATCATCGCCGGCGCCGCCATCATGCCCATGACGGTCACCGAGGCACCGATGATCCCGGTGGCCGTTGCGAAGAGAGTGGCAGTCAGCAGCACGCCGAGATAGAGCGAGCCGCGCACCGGCGCCAGGATCAGCTGGAACGACTTGAACAGTCGCTCCATCAGGCCGGACTGCTCGAGCACGTGTCCCATGAAGATGAAGAGGGGGACGGCGGCGAGCGTCTCTTCCTTCATCAGGCCGATGGTCTGGAACACCATCAGATAGAAGACCGTCTCGCCCATGCCGATATAGCCGAAGACGACCGACAGGACGATCAGGGTGAAGGCGATCGGGAACCCGGCGAATATGCCGATCAGCAGGGCGCCGAGCAGAACGAGTCCCAGGATTTCGCCGCTCATAGGGGACGGCCTTTCATCGCGGCATAGGCGGCTTTCAGGAACTCCGAGGTGCCTTGCACGATGAGCAGGACTGCCGCGATGGGAATGACGGTCTTGAAGGGATAGAGCGGCGGCCGCCAAGGGCTCTGGTCGGAGACCTCGCGGATGTCGATCGCGTGCAGCGCTTCCTGCAGGCCCATCCAGAAGAAGAAGATCATGCCGGGAAAGAAGAAGAACAGGTACAGTCCCGCATCGACCAGGCCGCGGGTGCGGTAGGACCAGTTCTGATAGAAGACGTCGGTGCGGATGTGTGCACCCCGGTACAGCGCATAGGCTGCGCCGAGCATGAAGTGGCTGCCGTATAGCATGTAGGTGATATCGAACGCCCAGATCGTCGGGGCATGGAACGCGTAGCGCGCGATCACTTCATAGGTAAGGCAGAGGACGAGCGGGATCGCGAGCCAGCAGAACAAATAGCCGCATCCGACCGCCAGCCTGTCGATGCCGCGAACGAACGCCAAAAGCGCCGCCGGCGGCGCCGCGCCGGCGCCGCCGGCGTGCAACGGGTCTGTCACTGCCGCTCCTCCCCCCTCGAGCGCGTTTGCGGTGCCGCGCGCCGCTTGCTTCGCCGCCGAACGGCGACGTGCGGCGGCGCGACCGGCACCCTGCGCGCCTGCGACGCCTCAGGCGTCGCAGGCGGTCGGTGCCACATCTACTCCTGGAGATAGATCTTGTCTTTCCAGTAGTACTTGCCGGCGAAGTCGTAGGGCGGATACCACGACATGCGGAACGGGACGACCAGCTCGGCGTATTTCTTCTGGCTGTCGATCACCTTCTTGTAGAACGGGTCCTTCGCCGCGTACTCGGCCTGGATC
>JAKLKW010000155.1 GCA_023150455.1 Alphaproteobacteria bacterium
CGATCTCCGGCGGATGCGGCGGGTGGCGCGCCGCGCCTGCGCGAGCCTTTTGCGGCCTTCGTGCTGGACGACGCCTCGCGCCAGGCGGCCATCAAGGCGGCCAACGAGCAGGGCTGGACGGGCGCGCGCGTTGCCGAGGGCGGCATCGCCGGCGCGATCGACACGCTCGGCGACGCCGTGACTCCGTGCGTACTGCTGATCGACCTCTCGGAATCGCCGGACCCGGTCGGGGACATCAACCGCCTGGCCGAGGTGTGCCAGGAGGGTACGCGCGTCGTCGCCCTCGGTCGGGTCAACGACATCGAGCTCTTCCGCCGCCTGATGGAGACCGGCGTCGACGACTATCTCGTGAAACCGGTCACCGCGGCGCAGTTGAATACGGCCTTCGCGCGCCTGTCGCGCGAGCGCGTCGCGACGACCGAGGCCTTGGCGCCGGGGCAGCTGGTCGTGCTGATCGGCACGCGCGGCGGCATCGGCTCGACCGCGCTGGCCGTGAACCTGGCATGGCTGGCCGCGCACGATGTGCGCAAGCGCACCGCGCTGGTCGATCTCGACCTGCAGTTCGGCAGCACGGCGCTGGCGCTGGACATCGAGCCGAGCCGCGGCATGGCCGAGGCGCTGCAGAACCCGGGGCGCATCGACGACCTGCTGGTCGAGCGTTCCTCGGTCAAGGTCGACGAGCAGCTCTGCGTGCTGTGCGCCGAGGAGGGCCTGGAACGCCCGGTCCGCATGGACCCGACGGCCATCGACGCCCTGATCGACCGCCTGCGGGCAAGCTACGAATGCGTCGTCGTCGACCTGCCGCGCGCCATGACGGCGGGCCAAGCCGCGCTGGTCGGCGCGGCCGACGCCGTCGTGGTCGTGACCGACTACACGCTGATCGGCGCGCGCGACTGCCCGCGCCTCTTGAAGCGCATCCGCGAACTGTCGCCCAAGGGCAAGGTGATCGTCGTCGCCAATCGCGTCGGCGCGCCCGGCCACAGCGACCTCAAGCGCGCCGATCTCGAGAAGACCATCGATGCCAAGGTCGACTGCGAGATCCCGCAGGACCAGAAGGGCGCGAGCGAGAGCGTGCAGACCGGCAAGCCGATGGTCGTCAGCGCGCCGCGCAGCAAGGCCGCCGACGCCATGCGGGCGCTCGCCCGGCAGATCTGCGGCGACGCCGACGCGGCCAAGCCGTCGCTCTGGCGGCGACTGACCGGCAAGGCGAACTGACGCGCATGTTCGGCCGGCGCAACACCGGCGGCGGTGCCGCGGCACAGACCGTTCCGCAGCCGCCCGCGCCGCCCAAGCCCCCGGCGATGAACGGGGCGCCGCTGCATGCGCCCGCGCGGGACAACGCCGCGCCGCCGGATTTCACCCACCCGCTTCCCTTCGAACGGCCGATGGCCGACGCCGCCGAGAGCGGCGCCAACGGCCAGGCGCCGCTTTCGGCGACGGTCGAGGACGCCAAGCGCCGGGTCCAGCCGGTCCTGCTGAAGCGCCTCGATCTCGGCATCGCCGCCGCCCTGCCGCGCGAGGAGCTGCAGCGCCAGCTCTCGGACGTGGTCTCGGAGATCCTTGCCGAGGAGCGCATCAACATCAACCTGACGGAGCAGCGCGCGCTGGTCGCCGCGATGCTCAACGACATGCTGGGCCTGGGCCCGCTGGAGCCGCTGCTGGCCGACGAGACGGTGACCGACATCCTGGTCAACGGCCCGCGCCAGGTCTATGTCGAGCGGCGCGGCAAGCTCGAGCTGACCGACGTCACCTTCCGCGACGACGCGCACGTGATGAACATCGCCACGCGCATCGTCAGCCGCGTCGGCCGGCGCGTCGACGAGTCGGTGCCGCTCGCCGACGCCCGCCTGCTGGACGGCAGCCGCGTCAACATCATCATTCCGCCGCTCGCCATCGACGGCCCGTCGATCTCGATCCGCAAATTCTCCAAGAAGAAGATCACGCTCGACATCATGGAGAAGCAAAGCAACCTGTCGCCGGCGATGGCGCGGGTGCTGAAGATCGCCGGCCGCGCGCGCCTCAACATCCTGATCTCCGGCGGCACGGGCTCGGGCAAGACCACGCTGCTCAACGCCCTCTCGCGCATGATCGACCCGGCGGAGCGCATCGTGACGATCGAGGACGCCGCCGAGCTGCAGCTGCAGCAGCCGCACGTCGTGCGCCTGGAAACCCGCCCGCCCAACCTCGAGGGCACGGGCGAGATCGCCCAGCGCGATCTGGTCAAGAACGCCCTGCGCATGCGGCCGGACCGCATCATCCTCGGCGAAATCCGGTCGTCCGAGGCGCTCGACATGCTGCAGGCGATGAACACCGGCCACGACGGGTCGATGGGCACGATCCACGCCAACACGCCGCGCGAGGCGCTGACGCGCCTCGAGAACATGGTGGCGATGAGCGGCGTGAAGCTGCCGTCCGAGGCGGTCCGCTCGCAGATCGCCGCCGCCATCCAGATGATCGTGCAGATCAGCCGCATGCGCGACGGCATGCGCCGGATCGTGCGCATCACCGAGGTGGTCGGCATGGAAGGCGACGTCATCACCACCCAGGACCTGTTCTGGTACGAGTTCAAGGGCGAGGATCGCGACGGCAAGCTGGCCGGCGAGTTCCGCTGCTCCGGGCTCAGGCCGCACTTCACGCCGCGCGCCGAGTACTTCGGTCTCGACCGCGCGCTGCTGGAGGCGGTGGTATGAACCTCGCCGCGATCACGTCCGATCTCGGCCTTCTCACGGCGACCGTGTTCCTCGGCATGGGCGTGCTGCTGCTCATGCTGCTGTACGCGACGGCCGGCAAGGACGCGACACGCGCGCGCAACCTCAACCGGCGCGTTTCCGCGTTGCGGCAGCGCGGGCAGAACCCGGCGGCGGCCGCCGCCCGGGCCACCAGCATCAAGAAGGTCGAGGCGCGCAGCGACATCCCGGGCCTCGAGGAACTCGCGCGCAAGTTCGTGCCGAAGCGCGCGATCCTGACGGAGCGGCTGGCGCGAACCGGGAAATCGATCGCCTTGGGCACCTTTGCGCTGGTCTGCATCTCGACGGGCGCGATGGTCGCCGGCCTGCTCCTGGTCCTATTCAAGTTCTCGTTGGCGATCTGCATCCTGGGCGGGATCGCGGTCGGCATCGGGCTGCCGCACCTGGTCGTCGGGCGCATGATCGCCAAGCGAACGCGCGATTTCCTGGCGGTGTTCCCCGAGGCGATCGAGCTGATCGTGCGCGGCATCAAGTCGGGCCTGCCGGTCACGGAAGAGATCGCGATCGTGGGCCGGGAAATGGTCGACCCGGTCGGCCACGAGTTCCGTCGCATCTCCGATGCGTTGCGGTTCGGGCAGAACCTGGACGAAGCGCTGTGGGATGCGGCACGGCGGCTGAACATCCCGGATTTCAATTTCTTCGTCATCAGCCTGTCGGTTCAGCGCGAGACCGGCGGCAATCTTGCCGAGACGCTGGAGAATCTGGCCGAGATCCTGCGCCGGCGCCGCCAGATGAAGCTGAAGATCCGGGCCATCTCCTCCGAGGCGCGCGCCAGCGGCTATATCATCGGCTCGCTTCCGTTCGCCGTCGGCTGCATCCTGTTTCTGATCGCCCCATCCTACGTCACCATGCTCTTCACCGATCCCCGCGGCCTCGCGATCGTCGGCGCCGGCCTGACCCTGCAGGCCATCGGCGGCCTGGTGATGGCCAAGATGGTCAGGTTCGAGATATGAACCCGCTTGCCCTCTTGCCGCCCGGCGTCGGGGCGGAGGACGCGATCATCCTGTTCGCGGCCTTGAGCGCCTTCCTGGTCGTGCTGGCGGTTTGGCGCACGCTTCTGGCCCGCGACCCCATGACGAGCCGGTTGAAGCAGATCGAGCGCCGGCGCCTGGGGCTGCGCGACGAGATGCTGTCGACGCGCCGTCGGGCCGGCGACCTCAATCCCGCGCACGTCGATTTCATGCGCCAGGTGGTCGACCGCCTGAACCTGATGCGCGGCAACGTGACCGAGAAGGCGACGCTCCGTCTCGAGCAGGCCGGCTTCCGCTCGCGCGACGCGCTCGTCGCCTATGTGTTCATGAAGCTCGTGATGCCGCTCGTGGCCGGCGCCGGCGCCGTGCTGCTGCTGTACGGACTCAACATCTACGACTTGACGCCGTTGATGCGCCTCGCGATCGCCTTGGGCGTCGTGGTGCTGGTGTCCTATGCGCCCGACATCTATCTGAGGAACACGACGGCCAAGCGCAAGGTGAAGCTCCAGCGCGCCCTGCCCGACGGGCTCGACCTGCTCGTGATCTGCGCCGAGGCGGGATTGAGCCTGGACGCGGCCCTGCAGCGCGTCTCGCGCGAGATCGGCAACGCCTATCCCGACCTGGCGGACGAGGTGGCGCTGACCTCCGTCGAACTGGGTTTCCTGCCGGATCGCTCGAAAGCGCTGGAGAACCTGACGCGGCGCACCGACCTCGCGTCGATTCGCGGCCTGGTCAACACGCTGATGCAGACCGAGAAATACGGCACGCCGCTCGCCAACAGCCTGCGCGTGCTGGCCGCGGAGTACCGCAACGAGCGCATGATGAAGGCCGAGGAGAAGGCGGCCAAGCTGCCCGCCACCATGACCATCCCGATGGTCCTGTTCATTCTGCCCGCGCTGTTCGTCGTCATCCTCGGCCCGGCCATCATTCGGATGATCGACAGCTTCGCGGCCATGAAATAGCGTTCGTCCGAAGCCCGTCGTCGATGGCGGCCGGCGGTCCATCCGGCCCGGGCCCCTGGCTGATCGATACCCTCCCGCCTCCGGCGGCGGCCAATCCGCAAGGACACCCGCATCGACGGGAGCGGCGAACGAAACCTCCGGCACGGGCTGCCGTCCCTGCTGATGAAGGACGGCCGCGCGCCCGGCAAGCTTCGGCCGGCGCCGCGATTGTTCGGGGACCGACTAGTTTGCGGCCTGGTCGGGAAGTCTGGGCAGGGTCGGCAACGGCCGCATCGCGCCCTGGACGCGTTCCTGCTTTTCCGACGACAGCAGCTTGTCGAGCTTCACCGCCGGCGGTTTTTCCGGTGCGGGCTTCGAATTGGCCTGCTTCGCATGCTCGCCGTCGCCCGGTTGCGGGGCCGCCCCGACCGGACCCTGATCGGCCGGCTTGGGATCGGCTGGCTTGGGATCGGCCGGCTTCGCGGCCGGCGGCGCGTTGGCCGAGCCGGTGTCCTGCGACCCCGGCTTCGCCGGGGCCGACTGGGTCGGCGCCGGCGGGTCGATCGGCGCTTTTTCCACGGCCGCGGTCGGCGCCGCGGAGGGCAGCGTCGGCAGGCTCGGCACCGGCTCGGCCTCCGGCTTGCCCTTCATTACCGCGGAGGAGCGGCTGCGGTCGCTGGTCGTGCGCAGCTGCTCGTAATAGGCCAGGTTGCGGCGCACCGACTCGTCGTCGAGGTCCATGCGGCCGATCTCCGCGGCGCGCTCGGGCTGGCCCATCAGGCCGTAGACGAGCGCCAGGTTCTGGCGGTTGCGCGCCGTGCTCTGTGGCGATTGCACGAGGCGCGCGAGGTGTGCCACGGCCTGCTCGTACTCGCCCGACAGCGCCAGGGACAGGCCCAGGTTGTTCTGCGCGTTCAGGTCTTCGGGCTGCGCGGCGAGCGCGGCGCGGTACTGCTGCTGCGCGCCGCGATGGTCGCCCATCATGTCGAGCGCCACGCCCAGGCCGTTCGCCAGCCGATGGTCGCGCGGCGCGCGCGCCAGAGCCGCGCGGTACTGCTCGGCCGCATCGCGCGGCCGGTCGAGACCGATCATCGTGTTGGCCTGGCCGCGCACGGCGTCGGGATTGTCGGGCTCGATGCGCAGGGCCTGCCGATAGACCTCGAGAGCGCCGCGATAGTCGTCGGCGCGATAGAGCGCGCCGCCCAGGGCGAGCGCGGTGGACAAGGACGTCGGATCGAGCGCAAGCGCCCGGCGATAGAGCTGGACGGCGCCCGGCAGGTCGCCTTCCTCGGCCGTGCGCTTGGCCATGCGCTCGAGCGTCGCCGCGGTCTCCTTGGGCGTGGTGAGGGTCTTGAGCTCGCTGCGGGCACTCGAGGAGTCGGTCGACCGCGCGATCGGGCGCACCGTGGTCGCCTCGGGCGCGGGGCGTTGCAGCTGGCCCATCGATGGTTGCGGGCGCTCCGGGTCGCTGCCGCAGCCGGCAAGCACGAGAACCGCCGCACCGAGCACCCATGCGCCAACGGGCCTCCCGGCCCCTTGACGCGGGAGCGCATCGTGCGCAACCCGGTCCGATCTTGTACCGCTCCCCGGCGGCAAGGCGATTCTGCTCACGACGCCACGGTCCTATCCCCGGTCGCTACTATACAGGTTAAGTAGTTATCCACAAGATATTCCGAATCATAAGGCCGCAGACCACCATATCTAGTTGAGTAAGTATACGTGGATTAACTTAAGAATCCCCTAACGGGGCCCGGCGGTCGCCTGCCGCCGCGTTGACAGAGGCCGGACCGGCCAAGATACTGCGCGGTTTCCCGCCGACCTGACCGGAAGGCGCGCCTGGCGGCGCATCGGAGCACCTTCCGGTGGGATTCCTGAGACTTACCGACACTCGTCGAGAAGGAGCGCCGTGCCGTGATCCCCGCCGTATTGCCGTCTTACGCCCGGGCGGACCTTGCCATCGACCGAGGCGAGGGTTGCTACCTGTACGGCACCGACGGGCGACGTTACCTGGACTTCACCAGCGGCATCGCGGTCACGGCGCTCGGCCATTGCCACCCCCATCTGGTGAAGGCGCTGCAGGAGCAGGCCGGCAAGCTGTGGCATTGCTCCAACCTGTTCCGCGTGCCGGGGCAGGAGAAGCTGGCCGAGCGGCTGGTCAAGCACAGCTTCGCCGACACGGTGTTCTTCACCAACTCCGGCGTCGAGGCGCTGGAGTGCTCGATCAAGATCGTGCGCCACTATCACTACGACGCGGGCCATCCCGACCGCTACCGCATCATCACCTGCGACGGTGCGTTCCACGGCCGGTCGCTCGCCACCCTCGCCGCCGGCCGCAACGAGAAATATCTGAAGGGCTTCGGCCCGATCGTCGACGGCTTCGACCAGGTGGCGCTTGGCAACCTGAATGAAATGCGCGCGGCGATCCGGCCCGACACGGCCGCCATCCTGGTCGAGCCGATCCAGGGCGAGGGCGGGATCCGCGCGACCACGCCCGAGTATCTGCGCGCGCTGCGCGAGATCTGCGACGAGTTCGGCCTGCTCCTGATGTTCGACGAGGTGCAGTGCGGCATGGGCCGCACCGGCAAGCTGTTCGCGCATGAATGGGCCGGCGTGAAGCCGGACGTCATGGCGCTGGCCAAGGGGCTCGGCAGCGGCTTCCCGGTCGGCGCGTGCCTGGCGACCGAGCGCGCGGCCAAGAGCATGACCGCCGGCACGCACGGCAGCACGTTCGGCGGCAACCCGCTGGCCATGGCGGCGGCCAACGCCGTGCTGGACGTGATGCTCGGCAATGGCTTCCTCGAGGGCGTCGACGCGCGCGGCCGCCGCTTCCACGAGCGCCTCGCCGGCATCGTGAAGCGCCATCCTTCGGTGTTCGCCGAGCTGCGCGGCCAGGGGCTGCTGGTCGGGCTGAAATGCGTCGTGCCGAACAATCCGCTGGTCGACGCGCTGCGCGCCGAGGGCCTGCTGACGGTCGGCGCCGGCGAGAACGTGGTCCGCGTGCTGCCGCCGCTGATCGCGACCGACGAGGAGCTGGAAGAGGGCGCCCGGATCATCGAGCGCGTGGCCGCGCGGCAGGCAGCCGCACCGGGCGCCGCCGGTAGAGCGTGATGGCGCCGCGGCACTTCCTGGACCTCGACCGCTTCGAAACCGAGGCCCTGCGCCACGTGCTCGACATGGGGCGCGGCTTCAAGAAGGGCGAGGCCAACGGCAGCCGGCCGCTCGCCGGCAAGATGCTGGCCATGCTGTTCGACAAGCCGTCGACGCGCACGCGCGTGTCGTTCGAGGTCGGCATGAAGCAGCTGGGCGGCGACGTCGTGACGCTGTCATCGCGCGACACGCAGCTCGGCCGCGGCGAGACGGTGGCCGACACGGCGCGCGTGCTGTCGCGCTACGTCGATGCGATCATGATCCGCACCACCTCGCGCCGGAACCTCGAGGAGATGGCGCAGTACGCCACGGTTCCGGTCATCAACGGGTTGACCGACGACAGCCATCCCTGCCAGCTGATGGCGGACGTCATGACCTTCGAGGAGCATCGCGGGCCGATCGCCGGCAAGGTGATCGCCTGGTCGGGCGACGGCAACAACGTCGCGGCCTCGTGGGTGCACGCCGCCGTGAAGTTCGGCTTCGAGCTGAGGCTCGCCTGCCCGCCCGAGCTGATGCCGCCGAAGGACCTGCTCGAGTGGG
Source organism: Alphaproteobacteria bacterium (assembly GCA_023150455.1). Taxonomy (GTDB): domain Bacteria; phylum Pseudomonadota; class Alphaproteobacteria; order JAEULC01; family JAEULC01; genus JAEULC01. The sequence goes on from JAKLKW010000155.1 coordinate 8,347, forward strand.
CCCGCAACCAAGGCGGCAAGGTCACGTTGACCCATGAGCCGCTCGACGCGGTTGCGGGGGCCGATTGCGTGGTGACCGACGCATGGCTTTCCATGGGCGACGAGCAGAAGGGCGAGGTGAACCGGCACAACCTGCTGGCGCCGTACCGCGTGGACGAGCGGCTGATGGCGGCGGCGAAGCCGGATGCGATCTTCATGCATTGCCTGCCCGCGCATCGCGGCGAGGAGGTCACCGGGGCGGTGATCGACGGGCCGCGCTCCGTCGTCTGGGACGAGGCGGAGAACCGGCTGCACGTGCAGAAAGGCATCCTCGCCTGGTGCCTTGGCTGACGGAACGTCTTGGCTGAACGGATGCCAGGGATGATTCGGTGTTCGGGATGACCCCTGGCGTCGCCATGCACGTAGCGGGCGGCGACGACCTGGTGCTGCCCTTCCAGATCGACGCGCACGCGCTGCGCGGCCGGCTGGTGCGGCTGGGCGGCACGATCGACGCCATCTTGAACCGGCACGACTACCCCGAGCCGGTCGCCACGCTGCTGGGCGAAGCCCTGGTGCTGGCGGCGGCGCTGGCCGCCACGCTGAAATACGACGGCGTGTTCACCCTGCAGACCAAGGGCGACGGGCCGGTCTCGATGATGGTCGCCGACGTGACCACGGAAGGTTCGCTGCGCGGCTATGCCCAAGTGGACCGGTCGAAGCTCGACGCGGCGCTCAAGCGCGCCACGCGCGGCGCGGCGGCCGCGGGCCTCGACGGCCCGGTGCCGCGGCTGCTCGGCGCCGGCTATCTCGCGTTCACCGTCGACCAGGGGCCGGAGACCGAGCGCTACCAGGGCATCGTCGAGCTGACCGGCGCCACGCTCGCCGACTGCATCCACCACTATTTCCGCCAGTCCGAGCAGTTCCAGGCGGCGATCAACCTGGCCGTCGGGCGCGTGCCGGACCAGGCGGACGGGCAACGGCGCTGGCGCGCCGGCGCGCTGATGATCCAGCGCCTGCCCGACCCGCGCGGCGCCGAGGCGGAAGAGCGCGAGGAAGGCTGGCGCACAGCGATGGCGCTGATGGCCAGCGGCACGCGCCGCGAGCTGCTCGACCCGGACCTCAAGCCCGACCGGCTGCTGTATCGCCTGTTCCACGAGGAGGGCGTGCGGGTGTACCACACCCGGCATCTGAAGGATTCCTGCCGTTGCTCGCGCCAGCGCGTTGCGGGCATGCTGCGCGGGCTGCCCCGGTCGGAGCTGGAAGACCTGAAGGTCGAGGGCGTGCTGATGGTGACCTGCGAGTTCTGCAATCGGCGCTACGGCTTCGGCGAGGACGACCTGGCCGCACTGCATGCGCCCGGCGCGCCCTAGGGGCGGTCGCGCATGCAGCGGCGGCGACATCGCCTCGGCCGGTACTGGCTGACCGCATGCCTTGTCCTGGCGGCGGCCGCTGCGTGGGCGCAGGACCGCAAGTTCGCCGAGATGACCTTCACGCACCTGGCGCCGCTGTCGCTCGACGTGCAGCGGATCGAGGTGGTGCGCGAGTACCGGCCGCCCGGCGCCAAGCCCAGCGTCGACCACCTCTTCCCGGTGCCGCCCGCCGACGCCGTCGCCCGCTGGGCCGCCGACCGGCTCAAGCCGGTCGGGCGCTTCCGCCTGTGCCGCGTGGTGGTCAAGGACGCGTCGGTCATCGAGGTCCCGCTGCAGAAGCCCGGCGGCATCAAGAGCTGGTTCACCACCGAGCAAGCCGAGCGCTACGACGCCACGGTCGAGGTGATGGTCGAGATCCGCAGCGACGCCGGCCGCGACGCTTTCGCCGCGGCGCGCGTGAAGCGCTCGCAGACGATCGAGGAAGGCGCCTCGCCCAACCAGCGCAGGGAGCTGTGGTACAGCATGACCGAGCGCATGATGGCCGAGCTGGACAAGGAGCTGGAACGCTCCATGCGCCAATATCTGGCGGCGTATCTGCGATAGGGCTCGCTTTCGAGCGACATGCGGCGGATTCATCCTTCCACAAGCTCAGGATGAGGACTGTTGTTCGATATCGCATGCTTCGCCGCGTTCCAGTCAGCCTCATCCCGGGCTTGCTTGCCGGGCCGCAGCTCGCCAGGCAGCACCCCGCCTTCGCCCTTGCGGGCTTCGGCGCGGCGGCCTCCACTCGCTCCGCGAGCGAAGGCTGGAAGGATGAGGCGTACCCTCGACCTCACACGTTGTGCAGGTGGCCGGTGCCGCCGTCGCTGATGATGGCGAGGAACTCGCGCCGCGTGGACTGGTCGTCGCGGAAGGCGCCGAGCATCTGGCTGGTGACCATGGTGGCGCCGGGCTTGTGCACGCCGCGCGTGGTCATGCACTGGTGCGCCGCCTCGATGACGACCGCCACGCCCGCCGGCTGCAGCACTTCCTGGATCGCGTTGGCAATCTGCGCGGTCATCTTCTCCTGGATCTGCAGGCGCTTGGCGTAGGCCTGGACCAGCCGCGCCAGCTTGCTGATGCCGACGACGCGCCGCCGCGGCAGGTAGCCGACATGGGCCTTGCCGAGAATCGGGGCGAGGTGGTGCTCGCAGTGCGATTCGAACCGGATGTCCTTGAGCACCACCATCTCGTCGTAGCCTTCGATCTCGGAGAAGGTGCGGCGGAGCACGTCGGCGGGGTCCACGGAATAGCCGGCGAAGAACTCCTCGTAGGCGCGCACCACGCGCGACGGCGTGTCGAGCAGGCCCTCGCGCGCGGGATCGTCGCCGGCCCAGCGAATCAGCGTGCGCACGGCCTCCTCCGCCTCCTGGCGGCTGGGACGTTGGGGCATGTGGGGTGCGCTTGAGCGGCGGGGCGCCGGCACGGTCAGTTGAGCCGCATCGTCTGGTGCGGGCTGTCGAGGGAGAAGGCCGGGATGCGCACGTCGAATCGCTCGCCGTCCTCGCGCTCCATCTGGTAGCTGCCCTGCATGATGCCCGACGGCGTCGGCAGCGGCGTGCCGCTGGTGTACTCGAACGACTTGCCCGGCTTCAGCACCGGCTGCTGGCCCACGACCCCGGCGCCGCGCACTTCCTGGATGCGGCCGATGGCGTCGGTGATCACCCAATGGCGGTTGCGCAGCTGTACCGTGTCGCTGCCGCGATTCTCGATGCGCACGTGGTAAGCCCAGACATAGTGGTTGTCCGCCGGCGATGACTGATCCTCGAGGAAGATCGGCTTCACCGTCACGCTGATCTCGCGCGTCGTGGCGCAGTAGGCCGAGCCGCGCGTCCGGGGCCCGCCCGGCGCCTGCTCGCGGCGGCTCCCCTCTCCCCTGGCTTCATCCTTCGCGCCGGACGGATCCACCAGCCTGAGACGCGGGTTGCTGCGCTTTGACGATGTCATGGTCGGCGTCCCTCTTGTCCTGTGGTCGGCCCTGGGCAACCCGGCAGTCGCCGCTTGGGCGACATGGAGCCCGGGGCTGGAAGCAGGCGTCCGGCGGGCTTGGGCCGGGCGTTCGTCGCGCCTGTGACCAATGGGCTTTACCGATATTAAGCCCTGACCCGGGTTTGTCCAGCCGCGGGCGCGCCGCGTGGGCGCCCATCGCCGTCGAAAAACCGACCGGCCAATCGGCATAGGGGGCTGGCGGTTGCCAGCTCCCCTGCCACACCACCCGGCAGGCGGGTCCGCACCGGGCGGTTCGTTGGGTTGAGGTTACGCGGCGAGCCTGGGGACGCCAAGCCGCTCAAAGAGCGTGTTCGGCAAG
>JAKLKW010000156.1 GCA_023150455.1 Alphaproteobacteria bacterium
CGTGCCGTGCTCGGGCAGGCCGAGGGAGGCACGCGGCCGCGGCAGGGGCGTGCCGGGGCGGCGGTAGCAGGTCGACAGGAAGGGCAAGCGCGCCAGGCGCTCGCTGTAATGCGCCGTCGCGCCCTCCGGCTCGCCCTCGGCCAGCGACACGAACCAGTCGACGTTGGCGATGCCGGTCGTCAGCGGATGGCCCCAGGTCGTCAACTGCACCGGCGCCAGGCGCGCGAAGGCGAGGAAATAGGTCAGCGGCACCATGCCGATGTCGGTGTAGTAGAGCACGTCGAGCGCGGCCTCGCCGATCGCGCGGCGCGCGCCGTCGAGGCCGGGCGGCAGCACGACGGAATGGTCGGCGCCGGCGTGGATCTCGCGCGCGATCTCGTCGCCGGGCGGCACGGGCGCGAACACGGTCACCTCGAACCGCGCGCGGTCGAGGCCGGCGATCAGGCCGCGGTTGAGGCGCCCGATCGTGTGGTTGCGCAGGAAGGTCGACACGAAGCCGATGCGGATGCGCCTGCCGGCGGGCCGCGGCGCCCCGGTGCGGCAATGCGGCGCGCGATAGAGCAGCGCCGGGCAGGCGCGCGCGTGCAGCCGCGCCAGCCGCTCCTGGAAGGCGCGGTCCTGGTGCCCGTGATAGGCGAGATAGAAGGCGGTCGCGCCGATCTCGCGCAACGGATCGGCGACGCTGAGCGGCGAGGCCTCGAGCTCGCCCAGCAGCTGGTCGAACTCGGCCCGGCAGCGCTCGATCTCGGCGACCGACTGCGGGATGGCCGGCATGACGGTGGCGAGCCGGAGGCGCAGCGCGTCGCTGCGGTGCGTCGCGAGGCACGTGCGATAGGCCTCGCGCGCGCCGGCGTCGTCGCCGATCTTCTCCAGCGCGTTGCCGAGATTGGCGCGGATCTGCGCGTCGTCCGGCGCTTCGGCCAGCGCCGCGCGGAAGGCGGCCGCCGCCTCCTCGCCGCGGTTCTGGTCCATCAGCACGTTGCCGAGGTTGTTGAGCGCCTCGCGGTCGCGCGGGCTGAGCGCGAGCGCGCGCCGGAGGCTGGCCTCGGCGCCGGCGGTGTCGCCGGTCGCCTGCAGCGCCGCGCCCAGGTTGGTGAGCGCGGTCAGGTCGTCCGGCGCGAGCGCGAGGGCGGCGCGGTACTCCGCGATCGCGCCGTTGAGGTCCTGGCGGCGATGGAGCACGCCGGCGAGCCCCAGGCGCGCTGCGGCATCGTCGGGCGCCAGCAGCGCCACGCGGCGCCAGGCCTGCTCCGCGCGCTCCAGCGCGCCGCGGCGCGCGAGCAGCCGCGCCAGGTTGATCTGCGCCGGGACGAAGCCCGGCTGCTCCTCGGTCGCGCGCTCGAGCAGCACCAGCGCGCCGTCGCCGTCGCCGCGCTGGTCCAACAGCGCCGCCAGGAAATGCAGGATGCGCGCGTCGTCGGGCCGCGCGGCCAGCGCCGCGCGATAGGCGCGCTCCGCTTCCGGCAGGCGGCCGTCGCGGTGCAGCAGCTTCGCGGATTCGAGCAGGTCCTGCGGCATCGACGGCCTCGACCCGACGGCGGCGGTCATCGCCCGGCCCCGATCATCGCCCAGCCCCGATTATCGCTTGGCGCCGATCCGGGCGCGCAGCAGGGCGGTGAGGCGCTGCACCACGCCGGCCCAGTCGCCCGGGCGCGGCTGGCGGATCAGGGTCAGTCCCGGGTACCACGGGCTGTCGGCGCGGTCGAGCATCCAGCGCCAGTCGGCGCCGTGGCTCAGGAGCACGATCGCCGGCACGCCCATCGCGCCGGCCAGGTGCGCCGCCGCGGTGTCGACGCTGACGACGAGGTCGAGCCCGGCCATGGCCGCGGCCAGGTCGGCGAAGTCCTCCTGCCGCCGCTCGGGCATCACCACGCTGTCGCGCGCGGCCAGCAGGGCGCGGTCGGCGGGCGCGACGTCGAGCTGCAGCGGATAGATGGCGACGCGCGCCAGCGACAGGACCGGCGCCAGCGCCTCGAGCGGGCACGAGCGCATGCGGTCCTGGTGGTGGGCGGCGTTGCCGGACCAGACCAGCCCGACTCGCAAGCTATCCATGTGCGGCGGGTCGCGCAGGGTGAAGTCGATGCCGGGCACCGGCTTGAGATACGGCACCGGCGCCGGGATGTCGGCGAGGTTCGTGCGCATCAGGAAGGGCAGGCTCATCATCGGCGCCTGCACGTCGAATTCCGGCAGCTTGTCGCCGCGCGCGATCACCAGGTCGGCGAGCGCGCCGCCCTGGCCCTGGAACAGGCGCAGCAGGCGCTTCTGGCATTCGACGATCACGCGGCCTCCCCCACCGGCTTCAAGACCGTGGGCGCGCGCCAGCGCCGCGTAGCGCACGAACTGGATGCTGTCGCCCTGGCCCTGCTCGGCGTGGACCATCAGCGTGCGTCCGGCGAGCGGCGTGCCGTCCCAGGCCGGGCGCTCGGCCAGCGCGGTCCGTACCAGGCCGCGCTTGCGCCGGCGCACCTCGTAGGCGGCGAAGCCCTGCGTCAGCCGGCCGGCGCGCAACAGCGCGAAGGCGCGGTTGAGCTCGATCTCGACCGCCCCCGGCTGCAGCTCGAGCGCGCGCTCGTAGTACGGCAGCGCCTCCAGCGGGCGGCCGAGGTCGCGCAGCGCGTTGCCCAGGTTGACGTGCAGCGCGGTCATGCTGGGCGCCAGCACCAGCCCGGCCTCGAGCACCGGCACGGCGAGGTCGGCGCGACCGCGGTCGAGCAGCGCCGCGCCGAGCTCGGCATGGGCGCCGGCGTGGTCGCGGTCGAGCGCGAGGCAGGCGCGCAGCAGCCGCTCGGCGCGCTCGAGGTCGCCGGCGGCGCGGCTGAGGCAGGCGAGCTCGTACTGCGCGCGCGCATGCGCGGGCTCCAGCGTGATCGCGCGCTCGAAGCACTGGATCGCGGCCTCGGCGCGGCCGGCGGCGCCGTAGAGCTGGCCGAGGCTGAAATGGAACGAGGCGCGCCGCGGATCGATGCCGGCGGCGCTCTCCATGGCGGCGATGGCCTGGTCCATCTGCCCGAGCTGGCGGCGCGCGAGGCCCAGCAGGTGCAGGAGGTCCGGGTCCTGCGGCGACTGACGCAGCGCGCGCTCGGCCGTCGCCGCCGCGCCGGCGAAATCGCGCGCGCGCAGCCGGTCGACGATGTCGGGCACCGGCGAGGGCAGCGGGCTCATGGCAGCACCGCCGCGACGATGTCGGCGGCGACCGCCGCCGCGGCGTCGGCATAGCCGGGCGAAGCGCGATAGGCGCGCGCGCCGGCGAACCAGGCGACCCGCTCGCCGCCCAGCGTCCAGTAGTCGCGCAAAGCCGCCAGGTAGCAGGCGCGCGTGCCGGCCGCGCCGGCGAGCGGCACGATCCAGGTGCCGACCGACACGACGAGATCGAGCCCGGCCACCAGCGCCAGCGCCTGCTCCAGGTCGTTGGCGAGGTCGAGATCGGGAAAATCGGCGACCTGCCGCCCGGCGCGCGCGGCCAGTTCCGCCAGCTCGTCCGGCCGGGCGCCGATCTGCAGGCTGACGAAGCGGACATCCGCGAGGGCGATGAGCGGCGCGAGCTCGGCGATCGCGGCCTGCAGCCGGTCGCGCCGGCCGGTGGAAAGGCTGGTGCGCCAGCACAGGCCGACCAGGGGTCCACGGCCCGGCAGCGCCGCAAGGCGCTGGCGCCAGCGCACCGCGAGCTCGGGCAGCGGGGAAAGCAGCGGGCTGTCGTCGCGATGATGCTCGGGAAGTCCGAGAATTCCGGGCAGGCTGCCGGCGGCGGCCCAGCAATCCCCGGCGACGGCGCGCGCGGCGCCGGGCGGCGGCGGCAGGCCGGCGGCGGCGGCCGCCCGTCCGGCGACCGTGTCGATCGGATGCAGCGCGGTCCCGGGCAGGGAGCGCGCCAGGGGCGCGGCCAAACGCGCGTCGCATTCGATCGTCACAGCACCGCCATCCTGGCCTTGTGCGCTTCGAACCAACTTAGGATAGAGGCTGGCAAACATCAACTCGTCGCCGATTCCCTGCTCGCGGCGCAGCACCAGGCCGCGCCCGCCCAGCTTTTCCCCGCGCCAGCGCCGGTCGGCGGCGAATCGGGTCCAGGGCGGCAGCGCCAGGCGCGCGTCGTAGTCGGCCCAGGCGTCCTCGAGCCTGCCCAGGCCGAGCAGTGCCAGGGCGCGGTTGAAGCGGGCATCCGCCAGCAGCGCCGCGTCGCCGCGGTTGCGCGCCAGCACGGCCACGCTTTCGGCCTGCATCGCCGCCTCTTCCAGCCGGTCGAGCTCGCGCAGGATGCAGGCGAGGTTGAGCCGCGCCGCGGCGTGGGCCGGGTCGAGCGCCAGCGCGCGCCGGCAGGCGTCGAGCGCGGCCTCGCCGTCGCCGGCCAGGTGCCGCCCCAGGGCCAGGTCGCACCAGGCGTCCGCCGAGCCGCCGCTCTGGGGCGACGCCTGTTCGATGCCGCGCACGGCCGTCATGGCGTGCCGGCGGCCCGCGGCCGCCGTCCCTGATCAGGCGGTGCCGGCGGCGGCGCCGAACACGTTGCGGAACTCCTCGACCGCGTCGGGGTCGCCCTCGGCCTCGATCACCAGCAGCGCGGCGCCCATCTCGAACGGCGTCGTCTGGATCACGCGCCAGCCGGCGGCCAGGAGCTCGTTCAGCTTGCGCAGCTGGTCCGGCGTGCGCACGACGACCGCGTGCTGCACGGTCACCTGCTGCGAGCCGGCCGGCCCGGCGTTGGCGCCGGTCGGGGTGGCGAACATGGTCATGGCGGATCTCCCTAGCTGAGGTAATTGAGCAAGGTGGTGTTCTGCAGGCGCGCCAGCGTCTGGAACGCGGCCTCGAGCGCGAGCTGGTCGGCGTTCAGCCGCGCCACGGCCTCGGCCGTGTCGACCCGCTCGATGCTGCTGACCGTCTCCTCGGCATAGGCGAGGAACAGCACGTGCCGCTCCTTCGAGCGCTCGAGCGTGACGTTCGTGTCGCCGACGCGGCTCGACAGCTCGCGCAGGCCCTGGATGTCGCCGGGGTAGTTGGCGGTCGGATCGCCCTGGATCGACTTGGTGATGAGCTCGAGCCCGTTCTGCAGATAGGCCTCGTCGATCGACGCGGCCGAGGCGGGCTCGTTGGGATAGTCGGTGTTGGCCTGCCGGATCATGTGCAGGCCGGCGATGAGGTACTTGAACCCGTCCTCGTTCGCCTTGATGCCGTACTCGACCGGCGGCAGCCCGTCGCTGATGCGCAGCGACAGCTCGGCCGCGTCGGTGGCGCCGCTGTAGTAGGCGGCCGCGATCTGGTCGATCTGAACGGTCGTGAGCGGCGGCGCGGGCGCGAGCGGCGGCGGGCCGCCGGCCGGAGCGACCGGGAACGGGGCGGCGCCGTTGATCGTGGCGTAGGTCGCATCGACCGGCGCCTGCTGGCGGCTCGAGCCGGCGAACAGGAACCCGGTGTCGTCCTTCATGTTCAGCACTTCCTGCACGTGCTTCATCAGGTTGTCGGCCTGGCCCCAGATGCGCGTGCTGACCGCATAGTCGGCCGTGGGCGAGCCCGCGAGCGAGCTGCGCAGCGCATTGACCTCCTGGTCGAGGCTGGAGATGCCCGTGGACATCAGCTTCAGCCGGGTCTGCACGACCTCGATGGCGTCGCGGAAGTTCGCCGCGCGCGCCTGCTGGGTTTCCAAGGTCACCAGGCGCGAGGTCTGGCGCGCGATGCCGGAATAGGTCTGCGACTTGAGGCCGGTGCTGACCTGGATCTGCGTGTCGGTGAGCCGCGACTGCGTGTTCAGCGCAAAAGCGGTCAGCAGCGTGTGGTGGCCGAACGTGGAAACCCGGGTCATGGCGTCATTCCTTCGAAGCCTTGCCTGGCTCAGCGGATCAGGTTGGTGAGCTGCTCGAACAGCTCGCTGGCCACGTTGACGACGCGCGCGGCGGCGGCATAGGCGTTCTGCAGCACGGTGAGGTTGGCGAGCTCCTCGTCGAGGTTCACGCCCGAGCCGGCCTGCAGCATGGTGTCGAGCTGCTGGTACAGGCTATTGCTGAACGCCGCCTGGTCCTCGGCCTCGGCCGCGAGGTCGGCGTTGCGCGACAGGATCTGCGTCGCGTAGGCCGCGAGCGTGTCGTTGAACGACGGGATCCCGTTGCCGCTGCTGGACCAGGAAAGGCTGGCGGTGAACGCGTCGGCCAGGCGCTGCGCCACGCTGGCGTCGCCGCTGCCGATCTCGACGTCGCCGACGACGGCCGTCATCGACACGTCGCCGCGGCTGAGCAGCGACGGATTGGCGGCCAGCGTCGGGCGCACGGCCAGGGCCGCGGCGGCGCCGACGCGCTGCGCCGTCAGGCCGAGGCCCGAGACGGCGGTGCCGGCGCTGGACACGAGGTAGTTGTCGCCGCCGCTGTCGGTGATCCGCAGGCGGACGCCCGACGCGTCGGTCACCAGCGCGGCGCCGATGCCCGCGGCGGCGAGCGTGGCGTCGGCATTGATCGCGCCGGCGATGTCGGTGAGGTCGTCGGTCGCCGCCACCGCGATGTTCACGGTGGAGGCGCCGAAGCGGAAGGTCAGCGGGCCGGTCAGGCCCAGCGCCGTCGTCGCGCCGGCCTGCACGTCGCTGTCGTAGGAGGCGTAGCTGGTGCCGGCCACGAACATGTCGTTGAGCCCGAAGTACTGCGAGAAGCCGCGCGTGCCGGCGCCGACCGCGACGGACGTGTCGTTCTCGTTGATGACGATGCCCGTGCCGTTGCCGGTGGCGAGCGTCAGCTTGCCGCCGACGATCGAGGCGGTGACGTTGCCCCCGAGGCCCGGGGCCGTGTTGATCGCGTTCATCACCTGCGCGACCGTGGTGAGGCCGCCGAGCGCGATGTCGGCGACGTTGCCGACTGCGCCGCTCGTGCGGTCGACCAGCGCGATGCGCACCGTGCCGGTACCCGAGAACGGGTCGGTCGCCGCCATGGTGTAGGTGCCGGTCAGCATGGTCGGCGGGGGATAGGCGGCGCCGTCGTTGTGCTCGGCGTTGAGCGTGTCGCGCAGCTTGGCGGCGAGCTCGTCGAGCGAGGACTGGTTGCCGGCCAGGATCTTGTCGCGCATGTCGACCAGGGCCTTCAGGCGGCCGTCGCCGATCTCGGTCGTGATGTCGGAGGCGCCGGTGAGCGTATCGGGCGTGCCGAGATGGATGCCGGCGACGCCGCCGCTGCCGTACAAGCCCGTCGCCGACGGCGGGATGTAGGTGGCGTTGGCGCCGAGCGACGCGGACGCATCGTGGCTCATGTACTGGATGTCGGCGCCGTCGATCAGCCGGCGGCCGCCGGCTGTCAGCACCGCCATTTCGCCGTTCGGACGCTCGAAGGTGCGGACGTCCAGCTCGCGGCCGATCTCCTTGACCAGCCGGTCGCGCTCGTCCTCGAGGTCGGCGGTGGACTGGCTCAGGCTGCGCGCGTGGGTGATCTTCGCGTTGAGGCCCGCGATCTGGTCGAGCTTGTTGTTGATGTCGCCGACGATCGATCCGATTTCCTGGTCGACCTGCGCGCGCTGGAGCTGCAGGTTGCTGGACAGCGAGTTGAGCTGCTGCGCCAGGAGCTGCGCGTGCGAGACGACGTCCGAGGCCCGGCCCGGGCTCTCGGGCTGGACGGCGTAGTCGGAAAAGGCGGTGCCGAGTCCGGTCACGTCGTGCGCGATCGAGCTGTTGTCGCCGACGTTGCCGAACAGCCCCTGGACCGTCTGCAGGAACTGGCTGCGCACGTCCCACTGGCCCGACGCGCTGTACTGGTCGCGCACCTGGCGCTGCAGCAGCGTGTCGACCGAGCGCTGGATGGTGGCGGCGCGCACGCCCGCGCCGCGAGAATCCAGCAGCACCGACGAGGCCTGCTGGTCCTTGCGCGTATAGCCGACGGTGTTGACGTTGGCGATGTTGTTGGACGCCACCTGCAGCTGCGACTGCGTGACCTGGAGCGACGTCAGCGCGGTGCGGAGGGCGATGGTGAGCGACATGGCGGCGGTTCCTGGCGGGCCGGGCCCGGGTTCCTAAAGACGCCGGTCGAGCGCGACCGGCGCGGGCGCCTGGCGGTCGCCCGCGGTGGCGGCGCCCAGCTTGCCGCTGGCCGAGTAGGCGTGCGCGGGCGCGGCCTGCGACTGGGCCGCGTCGAGGATCGCGCGCACCACGCGCTCGTTGGCCTCGCGCGCCGCGCGCAGCGCCAGCTCGTTCGCGCGCATCGTCGCGCGGAAGCGGCCCATCGCGCCGCCGAGCTCCTGGCGCAACGCCGGCGCGAGCGCGGCCATCGCCGGCGCGTCGCCGGCGAGCTGGCGCAGCTTGGCCTCGAAGCTGCGCGCGAGCCGGTCCTTCTCGGCCTGGCCCTTGCCGATCTCCGAGGCCTTCATCGCCTTGAGCAGCAGGGTCTCCTGCTCCATCAGCTCGATCAGCCGGGCCGAGGTCTCGATCAGGTCGTCGACCTGGGCCTTTGCCGCCTGGGTCATGGTAGCTCCGCCTCCTGGCTCTGTTCCGGCCGGTGCGATTGGCCGGCGCGGTCGCGCGTTTCCTGGTTCCGCAGCATCTGCTGCAGCACGGCGTCGCCGATGCCGATGCCGCCGGCGCGCGCCATGGTCTTGCCGTACTCGTCCACCAGCAGCGTGCGGTAGACCTTCTCCGCGTGCCCGCCGCCGAACACCCCGTCGGTCTTCAGGCCCTCGAACACGTGGCCGAACATCTGCGACAGGAACACCGCCTCGAACTCCTGCGCCGCCTGGCGCATGGCGCGCAGACTCCTGCCGTCGGGACCGGGCGTCGGGCCGCGCCCGACCGGGGCGCCGGCGGGCGATGGCGGGGCGATCTCGGCGGGTCCGGCCATGGCGCGCCTACATCGCCACGATTTCGGCCTGCATCGCGCCGGCAGCCTTGATCGCCTGCAGGATGGAGATCAGGTCGCGCGGCCCGATGCCGAGCGCGTTGAGGCCGTTGACCAGCTCCTGCAGCGTCACGCCGCCGGGCAGGACGCTGAGCTTGCGGTCCGAGTTCTCGTCGACCTGGATGTCGGTGCGCGGCACGACCACGGTCGTGCCCGTGTTGGAGAACGGCTCGGGCTGCGAGACCTGCGGCGTCTCGGTGATGCGGATGGTCAGGTTGCCCTGGGCGATCGCGACCGTGCTGATGCGCACGTTCTCGCCCATGACGATGACGCCCGTGGTCTCGTCGATCACGACCTTGGCCACCTGGTCGGCCGCGACCGGCAGCTGCTCGATGTCGGTCAACAGCGCCACCGTGTCGCCGGGGTAGCCCGGCGGCACCTGCACCAGGACCGTGACGTTGTCGAGCGGGCGGGCGAGGCCCTGGCCCAGGTAGCCGTTGATCGCCTGGGCGATGCGGCGCGAGGTGGTGAAGTCGGGGTTGCGCAGCGTCATCCTGAGCGCGCGCAGCTGCGCCAGCTCGAAGCCGATCTCCTTTTCCACGATCGCGCCGTTGGCGATGCGGCCGGTGGTCGGCACGCCCTTCACCACGCTTTGCGCGGCGCCGCTGGCCGCGAAGCCGGCGACGGCGACCGAGCCCTGCGCCACCGCATAGACCTCGGCATCGGCGCCCATCAGCGGCGTGACCAGCAGCGTGCCGCCCAGAAGGCTGGTGGCGTCGCCCATGGTCGAGACGTTGACGTCGATGCGGCTGCCCTGGCGCGTGAAGGCGGGCAGCGTGGCGGTCACCATCACGGCGGCGACGTTCTTGGTCTTGAGCGACTCGCTGCGCGCATTGACGCCGAGCCGCTCGAGCATGCCGATCAGGCTCTCGCGCGTGAAGATCGAGTTCTCGAGCTTGTCGCCGGTGCCGTTGAGGCCGACCACGAGCCCGTAGCCGATCAGCAGGTTCTCGCGCACGCTCTCGAATTCGGCGATGTCCTTGATGCGCGACTGCGCCGCGGCCGGCGCTCCGGGCAGGCAAAGCCAGCAGGCGGCGAGCACGGCGAGGGCGGCGATGCGAATCGGCAAAGTGCGCTGCGGCAGCGGCATGACAGACTCATCCTTCTGACCGAGCCCGCACCTAGCGAATGCCGTGCCACAGGCGGTTTCGCTTCAAGTCAATGAAAACGCGCCAAAAAATCCCGGGAGCGGAACCGGCCGCGCGGGCGTTTGCGGCATGTGATGCCGGCCCGGCCCGGCAAAATCTGCCGCTTTCGGGCCGGTTTCACCGGACCGGGGTTTGGCGTAGGGTGTCGGCGATGACACAGGCAGGCGCGCCATGAAGATCGAGCGCACCGGGGCCGCGACCGGCACCACCGGGCCGCGCCGGGCGGAGCGGGCCAGGTCCGGCGGCTCGTTCGCCGACGCGCTGCGCAAGGCCGAGGGCGCGGGCGGGGCGGGGCCGGCCACCGCGGTCACGCCGGTCGCCGGCGTCCTCGCGGCGCAGGAGGTCGATGCCGACGCCGAATCGGCCACCAGGGCGGCGATCAAGCGCGGCGAGGACATCCTCGACCGCCTCGAGGAATTGCGCCGCGGCCTGATCGAGGGCCGGCTGCCGGTCGAGCGGCTGGAAGCGCTGGTGCAGCTCTGTGCCGAGCGCCGCGGGAGCGTGACCGATGCGCGCCTGAAAGCGATCCTGGACGACATCGATCTGCGCGCCCAGGTGGAGCTCGCCAAGCTCGGGCGCGGACCCTAAGAAAGCATCACAAGCATTTGATTCAGCTGAAAAATACTCGTTTTCAGCTCGACCTTGCCCGGCGCAACCCGCCTCCATATACTCCGCGCCCGTTCACTGGGGAGCGAACAGGTAACCAATGGCGCGGGTGACACTTCCTCCGAACTATCGACCGAGCGAAGACGAGCCTTTCATGAACGCGCGGCAGCGCGAGTATTTCAAGCTGAAGCTGATGCGCTGGCGCGAGGAGCTGCTCAAGGAATCCAGCGAGACGCTGCAGCACCTGCAGGAAGAGAGCCTGCACGAAGCCGACATGACCGACCGCGCGTCGCTCGAGACCGACCGGTCGATCGAGCTCAGGACGCGCGACCGCGAGCGCAAGCTGATCTCGAAGATCGACGCCGCGCTGCGCCGGATCGAGGACGGCACCTACGGCTATTGCGAGGAGACGGCCGAGCCGATCGGCGTGCGCCGGCTCGACGCGCGGCCGATCGCCACGCTGAGCCTCGAGGCGCAAGAGCGCCACGAGCGCATGGAGCGCACCCACCGCGACGAGTGACGGCCGGCACTCCCCTCCAGGTCGCAATTCGGCTACCTTGCCGCGAAAGCGCGGCGGTATGCCGCGACCAGGGGGAGACGGTCGATGACTGAGGCGGATGCGAGGCCGGCCGAGCCGCTCGGCCAAGCCGCCGTTCTGCGCCGCGCGCTCGACCACATGGACGAGGGCTTCAGCGTCTTCGACGCCGAGCTGCGCCTGGTCGCCTGGAACGCCCGCTACGTGAAGCTGCTGCGCCTGCCCAAGCGGCTGGGCCAGCCGGGCACGCCGCTCGAGGCGGTGCTGCGCCACCTGGCCGAGCACGGCGCCTACGCCAGCGCCGACGTCGAGGCGGAGGTGCAGAAGCGGCTGGTGCGCGCGCGCGCCGGGCGCGCCTACCGCTCGCAGCATCGCACGCCCGACGGCGGCATGGTCGAGGTGCGCCACAACCCGCTGCCGGAAGGCGGCCGGGTGTCGATCTATCACGACGTCGCCGCCGACCGCGCGCGCGAGGCCGCGCTGGTCTCGGCGCGCGACGAGGCGGCGCGGGTGCACCAGCTGCTCACCACCGCGATCGAGGCGATGTCGGACGGGTTCGCGCTCTACGACGCCGACGAGAAGCTGGTGATGACGAACCGCCGCTATCGCGAGATCTACGCGGCGATGGCCGACATGCTGGTGCCGGGCATGCGCTACGAGGACTTCCTCGAGCGCGGGCTGGAGCGCGGCGTCTTCAACGTCGCCAGGGAAGAGGAGCAGGCCTGGCTCGCGAACCGCCTGGCCGCCTACCGCAAGCCCGGCGCGCCCTTCGAGCGCTCGCTCGCCAACGGCACGTGGCTCAGGATCGCCGACCATCCGCTGCCCGGCGGCGGCATGGTGTCGGTCCGCGCCGAGATCACCGAGGCCAAGCGCCGCGGGTCAAGCGCGACAGGATCCTGTCGGCGATGACGGCGGCGAGCGCGCGCATCCTGGCCAGCGACGACTGGCGCCGGCCGGTCGAGGACATGCTGACGGCGCTCGGGCCCAGCGTCGGCGCCAGCCGCGTCTACCTGGCGCGGAACGCCGTCGCGACGACCGGCAAGTTCGAGCAGATCGAGCTGTACGAATGGACCGCGCCGGGCATCCGCAAGGTCATGAACATCCCCGAGCTCAAGCACATGACCGTGCGCGACGACGCGTTCCAGGACTGGCGCGAGCGCCGCAGCCACGGCGAGGTCGTGCAGGCGATCGTGCGCGACCTGCCGCCGGTCCAGCGCGACTGGCTGGCGCTGCAGGACATCCGCTCGATCATCCGCGTGCCGGTGTTCGTGCGCGGCGAATGGTGGGGCACGGTCGGCTTCGACGACTGCGTCAACGAGCGCGCCTGGGCGCCGGTCGAGGTCGACACGCTGCGGACCATGGCGGCGCTGATCGGCGTGGCCGTGGCGCGCACCGAGGCGAGCGCCGCCGTGCAGCGCAGCGAGCAGCGCTATGCGCTGGCGATCGAGGGCGCCAACGAGATCATCTGGGAGGCCGACTACGCGAAGGGCGCGCTGCACTACTCGACGCGCGCCAAGACCATGTTCGGCCATCCCGAGCTCGGGAAGCTAGAGCTGCCGTTCGCGACGTGGCGGTCCTGGATCCATCCCGACGACCAGGAGCGCTTCCGCCGCCGGCTGGTCGCGCATCTCAAGGGCGAGCGCCCGTACTACAAGTGCGAATACCGCGTGCGCACCGCCGCGGGCGCCTGGCGCTGGATGCTCGACCGCGGCCTCGCGCAGCGCGGCCCGGACGGGCGCGTGGTGCGCATGGCGGGCTCGCTCGGCGACATCCACGAGCTGAAGCAGGCGACCGAGCGGCTGGAGGAGCTGGTCGAGCGCCGCACCGAGGAGCTGCGCGACTCCAACCGCATGCTGCACAAGGCGGTGGCCGAGGCGCGCGAGGCGCGCGACGCGGCCGAGCGCGCCAGCCGCTTCAAGTCCGAGTTCCTCGCCAACATGAGCCACGAGCTGCGCACGCCGCTCAACGCCATCATCGGCATCACCGAGATGCTGCTGGAGGACGCGCGCGACGACGCCCGTGCGGAGGGGGCCGGCGCCGACGATGCCGCGATCGACCCGCTGCAGCGCGTGATGCGCGCCGGCCGGCACCTGTTGAAGCTCATCAACGAGATCCTCGACCTCGCCAAGATCGAGGCCGGGCGCATGGAGCTGCAGCAGGAATGGCTCGACCTGCGCGCGCTGGTCGAAGACGTCGCGGCAACGGTGCGTCCGCTGGCGGAGCGCAACCGCAACGCGCTCGACGTGTTCTGCCCCGAGGACATCGGCCGCGTCTACGCCGACGGCACGCGCGTGCGGCAATGCCTGCTGAACCTCCTGAGCAACGCCGCCAAGTTCACCGAGGGCGGGCAGGTGGCGCTGACGATCGCCCGTCGCCCCGAAACCGGCCACGGGGCGGGTGGCGGGTACGTGGTCGCATTCGAGGTCGCGGATACCGGCATCGGCATGGACGACGAGCAGCTCGGCCGGCTGTTCCAGGACTTCAGCCAGGCCGACGCCTCGACGACGCGCAAGTACGGCGGCACCGGCCTCGGGCTCGCCATCAGCCGGCGCTTCTGCCGCATGATGGGCGGCGACATCGCGGTCCGCAGCACGCCGGGCAAGGGCTCGGTTTTCACCATGACGCTGCCGGCCGCGGCCGATCCGGCGCGCGTCGAGGCGCCGCCGGCGCCGGTCGCGGCGCCGGTGCGGCCCGCGCCGGCGCC
>JAKLKW010000157.1 GCA_023150455.1 Alphaproteobacteria bacterium
TACACTTGGGTCCGGCGCGCCTACCTGGCGTTCACGCTGTTCTGGCTGGGCTGGTACGCCAATGCGCAGCTCTCGGTGGTCAACGTCGCCACCTTCACCAGCGCGCTGATCACCGGCTTCGACTGGAAGTTCTTCCTCTCCGCGCCGCTGATCTTCATCCTCTGGGCCGCGGTCGCCGCGGGGCTGCTGTTCTGGGGGCGTGGGCCGTTCTGCGGCTGGCTCTGCCCGTTCGGCGCGCTGCAGGAGTTGCTCAACAACCTCGCGCAGTGGCTCAAGGTGCCGCAGCTCAAGCTCCCCTGGGGGCTCCACGAGCGGCTGTGGCCGGTGAAGTACATCATCTTCCTCGGCCTGTTCGGCCTTTCGCTCTATTCGGTGGCGCTGGCGGAGGTCGTCGCCGAGGTCGAGCCGTTCAAGACGGCGATCATCCTCAAGTTCGTGCGCGACTGGCCCTTCGTGGTCTACGCCCTGGCGCTGCTGGCGATCGGCCTTTTCGTGGAGCGGTTCTTCTGCCGCTACCTGTGCCCGCTGGGCGCGGCGCTCGCCATCCCCGGGCGCGTCCGCATGTTCGAGTGGCTGAAGCGCTGGCCCGAATGCGGGTCGCCCTGCCATCGCTGCGCCAAGGAGTGCCCGGTCGAGTCGATCCATCCGGAAGGGCACATCAATGTGAACGAGTGCATCTACTGCATGCACTGCCAGGAGCTGTATCACGACGACCAGCGCTGCCCGCACATGATCCAGGTCCGCCTGAAGCGCGAGCGGCGCGACGCGCTCACCTCGCCCTCGATGCGCGGCAGCGGCCAGGGCCCGGCCGTTCCCCGCCCGGGGCGGTCCGTCGCGGCGGAGTCCGCGGCCGATACCCCGACACCGGCTTCATGAAAGAGGAGGAAGCACCATGACGAGCGACACGACCAAGAAGGGACCGAGCCGACGCGAAGTGCTGGGCACGACGGCGGCTCTGGCTGCCGGTGCGGCGGGCGGCCTCGGCTTGTCCGCCGTCGGCGGCAGCGGCGCGGCGCCGGCTGAGGCGCAGACGCGCCCGGCGCAGCCGCCCGCGCGGGCGGCTGGGCCGCTCAAGTACGAGGTCAAGCCCGGGGAGCTGGACGAGTACTACGTGTTCTTCTCCAGCGGACAGACCGGCGAAGTGCGCATCCTCGGCCTTCCGTCGATGCGCGAGCTGATGCGCATCCCGGTGTTCAATCGCTGCAGCGCGACCGGCTGGGGCCAGACCAACGAGAGCCTGAAGGTGCTGACGGAAGGCCTGACGCCCGAAGCCAAGGAGCTCCTGAAGAATCGCGGCGGCATCTACATGAACGGAGACCTGCACCACCCGCACCCGTCGTTCACGGACGGCAGCTATGACGGGCGCTACCTCTACGCCAACGACAAGTCGAACACGCGCGTCTGCCGCATCCGGCTCGACGTGATGAAGTGCGACAAGATCGTCCAGCTGCCCAACCAGGCGACCGTGCACGGGCTGCGCGTGCAGAAGTACCCGAAGACGGGATACGTGTTCTGCAACGGCGAGGACCGGGTTCCGGTGCCCAACGACGGCAAGATCCTGGACGATCCCAAGAAGTATGTCGGTATGTTCACCGCCGTCGACGGCGAGACGATGAAGATCGCATGGCAGGTGATGGTCGACGGCAATCTCGACAACGTCGACGCCGACTACCAGGGCAAGTACTGCTGGGCGACCTGCTACAACTCGGAGGAAGGCGTCACGCTGGCCGAGATGACGGCGAAGGAGCAGGACTGGGTCGTCGTCTTCAACCTGAAGCGCATCGAGGAGGCGGTGCAGAAGGGCGATGTCCAGCGCATCGGCGGCGTCCCGGTGGTCAACGGCCGCCACGGCACGCCCTATACGCGCTACATCCCCATTCCCAACAGCCCGCACGGCATCAACACCGCTCCGGACGGCATCCACTTCGTGGCCAACGGCAAGCTGTCGCCGACCGTGACGGTGTTCGACGCGCGCAAGCTGGATGATCTGTTCGACGACAAGATCCAGCCGCGTGATGTCGTGGTGGCCGAGCCGGAGCTCGGCCTGGGGCCGCTGCACACCGCCTACGACGGCAAGGGCAATGCGTACACCACGCTGTTCCTCGACAGCCAAGTCTGCAAGTGGAACATCGACCTGGCCAAGCGCGCGTTCAAGGGCGAGAAGGTCGATCCGATCATCCAGAAGCTCGACGTGCATTATCAGCCGGGCCACAACCACAGCTCGATGGGCCAGACCAAGGAGGCCGACGGCAAGTGGCTGCTGTCGCTGAACAAGTTCTCCAAGGACCGGTTCCTCAATGTCGGCCCGCTCAAGCCCGAGAACGACCAGCTCATCGACATTTCGGGCGACAAGATGGTGATCGTGCATGACGGCCCGAGCTTCGCCGAGCCGCACGACGCCACCATCGTGCACCGGTCCAAGATCAATCCGGTGCACGTCTGGAAGCGCGACGATCCGTTCTTCGCCGATGCGGTCAAGCAGGCCAAGGCCGACGGCATCGACCTCATGGCCGATTCGAAGGTCATCCGCGACGGCGGCAAGGTGCGGGTCTACATGACCTCCGTCGCGCCGGCCTTCGGCCTCGAGAGCTTCACCGTCAAGCAGGGCGACGAGGTCACCGTCTACGTGACCAACATCGACGATGTCGAGGACCTGACGCACGGCTTCTGTATCGTGAACTACGGGGTCAGCTTCGAGATCGCGCCGCAGGCGACGGCGTCGGTGACCTTCACGGCCGACCGGCCGGGTGTCTACTGGTACTACTGCACGTGGTTCTGCCACGCCATGCACATGGAGATGTCGGGCCGCATGCTGGTCGAGCCGCGCAGCTCCTGAGGCCATGCGCGTGAACCTGGGCGCGCTCGTCCGCGCGGGGCCGGTGGCCGTGCTGGCTGCCGGCCTCGCGTGCGCCGCCCCGGCGGCCGAGATCGCCGTGCCGCCGGGCGATGCGGATCTGCAGGCCGTGCTCGATCGTGCGGCCGACGGCGACGTGGTGACGCTCCAGCGTGGGGAGCATCGCGGGCCGGTCAGGATCGCGCGCCGGCTCGTGCTGCGGGGCGAGCCGGGCGCGGCGATCGTCGGCCCGGGCAAGGGCAGCGTCGTCACCGTGTCGGCCCCGGGCGCGGTCGTGCGCGGCCTGGTCGTGCGGGGCTCCGGCCGCGACCTCGATGCGATGGACGCCGGGGTCTTCGTCGAGCGCACGGCGACCGACGCCGTCGTCGAGGGCAACCGCCTCTTCGGCAATCTCTACGGCATCTATCTTCACGGCGCAGCGAACGCCGTCGCGCGCCGCAACGAGATCGTCGGCATCCGCGAAGGCCGCATCAACGAGTTCGGCAACGGCGTCTCGGTGTGGAACGCGCCTGGCGCCAAGGTGCTCGACAATGACATCAGCTATGGCCGCGACGGCATCTTCACCATCACCAGCCGGCGCAACACCTTCAGCGGCAACCGCTTCCGCGACGTGCGCTTCGCCATCCACTACATGTATGCGAACGACGGCGAGGTCAGCGGCAACGTCTCGACCGGAAACGCCATCGGGTACGCCATCATGTTCTCGAACAACCTGACGGTGCGCGGCAACGTATCCGACGGCGATCGCGATCATGGGTTCCTGTTCAACTATGCCAATGGTTCCGACGTCCGCGGCAATCTCGTGCTCGGGCGCCTGCAGCCGGCGGAGCGGTGGCAGACGCGCGGCATGCGCGGCGCGAAGGAGCGCGCCGAGCATGGTTTGCCGGCGCGCGCCGAACCCGCTCCCGCGCAGGCATCGGGCGCCCGTATCGGCCCGGAGAAGTGCGTGTTCATCTATAACGCCAACAAGAACCGATTCCATGAGAACTGGTTCGAGGGATGCGCGATCGGCATTCACTTCACCGCCGGGTCCGAAGGAAACGAGATCGCCGGCAATGCCTTCGTCGCCAACCGCAACCAGGTCAAGTATGTCGGCACGCGCTATCTCGACTGGTCGAAGGGCGGGCGCGGCAACTACTGGAGCGACAACCCGGCGTTCGACCTCGACGGCGACGGCATCGCCGACACGGCCTATCGGCCCAACGACTTGGTCGACAAGGTGCTGTGGACGGCGCCGGCCGCGAAGCTGCTGCTCAACAGCCCCGCCGTGCAGGTGATCCGCTGGGCGCAGGCGCAGTTTCCCGCGCTTCTTCCCGGCGGCGTGGTCGACAGCCGGCCGCTCGTGGCGCCGCCGCCGAAGCCGCAAGGCGCGCGGCCGTGAACGCGACCGTCGAGATCCGCGGCGTCGGCAAGCGCTACGGCAAGGTCGAGGCGGTACGCGACGTCTCGTTCGACCTGCCGGCGGGCCAGTCGGTCGCGCTCGTGGGCCACAACGGCGCCGGCAAGACCACGCTGCTCAAGCTCATGCTCGGCCTCGCGCATCCGACCGCCGGCGTGATCCGCGTGCTGGGTGAGAACCCGGCGGCAGGCGAGTTCGCCGCGCGGCTCAGGCTCGGCTACCTGCCGGAGAGCGTGTCGTTCAACCCGGCGCTGACCGGGCGCGAGATCCTGTCCTTCTATGCCCGCTTGAAGCGCGAGCCGGTGCCCAAGGCGCTCGCGCTGCTCGACCGCGTCGGCCTCGGCGAGGCCTCGAAGCGCCGCGTCGGCACCTACTCGAAAGGCATGCGCCAGCGCCTGGGCCTGGCCCAGGCGCTGATCGGCGAGCCGCTGCTGCTGCTGCTCGACGAGCCGACGACCGGGCTCGACCCGGCCCTGCGCATCGGCTTCTACGAGATCGTCGAGGAGCTGCGCGACCGCGGCGCCACGGTGGTCCTGTCGTCGCACGCGCTGACGGAGATCGAGGAGCGGACCGAGCGCGTCATCATCATGAACCGCGGCGTCAAGACGGCGGACGGCTCGATGGACGAGCTGCGTCAGATCGCGCGGCTGCCGACCAGGATCCGCCTCAGGTTCGCGAACGGCGGGATGAGGTTGGCGCAGGACTGGCTGGGCGCGCTCGCCCCGTGGCGCGCGGTCGACGGCCGCAGCGTCGAGATCGACGCATTGCCGGAGCAGAAGATCGCGCTGCTGCGCCGCGCCGCCGCGGAAGGCGCGTCGGTCGAGGACATCGACGTCGTGCCACCGACGCTGGACCAGCTCTATGCCCACTTCCTCGAGGGCCAGGCGGGGGCGCCGTGAGGAACATCGTCATCATCGCCGGCAAGGAGATCCAGGAGGGCATGCGCAACCGCTGGGTCCTCGCCACCACGATCCTGCTCGCGGTGCTGGCCCTGACGCTTGCCTTCCTCGGCAGCGCGCCGACCGGCACGGTCGGAGTCGGCGCGCTCGACGTCGTGATCGTCAGCCTGTCGAGCCTGACGATCTTCCTGCTGCCGCTGATCGCGCTGCTCATCTCGCACGACGCCATCGTCGGCGACATGGAGCGCGGCACCATGCTGCTGCTGCTGAGCTATCCCGTCGGCCGCGGGCAGGTGCTGATGGGCAAGTTCGCCGGCCATCTCGCCATCCTGTCCTTCGCGACCGTCCTCGGCTACGGCGCCGCCGCCATGGCGCTGGGCGTCACGGGCGCGCCGATCGGCATCGAGAGCTGGTTCGCGTTCGCGCGGATGATCGGATCGTCCATCCTGCTGGGCGCGGTGTTCATCGCGATCGGCTATCTCGTCAGTGCGCTGGTGCAGCAGCGCGGGACCGCTGCCGGCATCGCGGTCGGCATCTGGCTCTTGCTCGTGCTCGTCTTCGACATGGCGCTGCTCGGCGTCCTCGTGGTCGACCAGGGCCGCGTCGTGTCGGCCACGGTGCTCAACGCCGTGCTGCTGCTCAACCCGACCGACGTCTACCGCATGTTCAACCTGGCCGGCTCGGCCAATGTCAGCGCCTTCGCCGGCATGGCCGGCTTGGCGGGCACGGTCATGCTCGACGGCTCGGTGCTGCTGGCGGCGCTGGTCGCCTGGGCATTGCTGCCGGTCGCGCTGGCGTCGGTCGCCTTTGCGCGGAGGGAGCTGTGAAGCGCCTGGCTTTCCTCGCTGCGATCGTGGCCGTTCTCGCGCTGGCCGCCTGCGACGACAAGGCGGCCAAGGCGCCGCCGCCGCCCCAGGCGTTGACCGCGGAGGCGGTCGGTCACTATTGCGGCATGACCCTGCTGGAGCATGCCGGCCCCAAGGGGCAGATCATCCTCGCGAGCCGACCCGAGCCGGTGTGGTTCTCTTCGGCCCGCGACGCGTTCTCGTTCACCATGCTGCCCGAGGAACCGAAGGACATTCGCGCGATTTACGTATCGGACATGGCCAAGGCGGCGAATTGGGACGATCCCGGGGCGAGCAACTGGGTCGACGCAAGGCAGGCGTTTTTCGTGATCGGCAGCCGCCGCAAGGGCGGGATGGGCGCTGACGAAACCGTCCCGTTCTCCGACCGGGCGGCGGCGGAGCGGTTCGCCGTCGAGAACGGCGGCCAGGTCGTTGCCTTCGATGCCGTGCCGCGCGACTACGTGCTCGGGCGCGGCGATGCCACCGGCACGGAAGCCGGGCCCGTGCCTGGAGCAGCAAACAATGGCAAGGTGAAGCCATGAGCATGCGCACGTCCGTGCAAGCGATGGCGCGCCGCCGGTTCATCGCGGTATCGGCGGCCGCGGCCGGGCTGGAGCTGCTGCCGATCCACGGCGTTGCGCGCGCCGAGGCGCATGTGGCGCGTTGGCGGGGACTGGCGCTGGGCGCGGCCGCTTCCATGCAGATTCATCATCCGGACCAGAAAGCCGCCGCGGCGCTGATCGCGCGGTCGGTGCGCGAGGTCCGCCGCCTCGAGCGCGTATTCAGCCTGTATCGCGACGATTCCGCCCTGGCCGAGCTGAACCGGCGCGGTGTTTCGGCGCCGCCGCCGGCGGAGCTGGTCGAGCTGCTGCGGGCGGCGCGGCGCTATGCGGGGATGACCGGCGGCGCCTTCGACCCGAGCGTCCAGCCGCTCTGGGCCGCCTACGCGGATCATTTCGCACGCCCCGACGCCGATCCGGCCGGGCCGCCGCGCCCGGCGATCGAGGCGGCCCTCGCCAAGGTCGGCTTTGCCGATGTCCTGATCGGGCGGGACCGCGTCGCCCTGCCGCGCCGCGGCATGGCCCTGACCCTCAACGGCATCGCCCAGGGCTACATCACGGACCGCGTGGTGGCGCTGCTGCGCGCGGCGGGCCTCGCGCACAGCCTGGTGGACATGGGCGAGAGCCGCGCCATCGGCGCGCGGCCGGACGGGAGGCCGTGGCAGGTCGGCATCGCCGATCCGGGCCGGCCCGAGAACGTCGGCGACACCGTCGCGATCGTCGATCAGGCAGTCGCCACGTCGGGCGGCTACGGCTTCCGGTTCGACGCCGCGGGGCGCTTCACCCATCTGTTGGACCCGCGTACGGGCCTGTCGCCGCGTCGGTATCGCAGTGTCACCGTGGTGATGCCGACCGCGACGGAGGCGGACGCGCTCTCGACCGCGTTCGGCTTCATGCCGGTCGAGCGGATCGCCGCGACATTGACGGCCGTCGGACACGGGCGGGCCCTTGTCGTCGACGGCGCGGGGCGCCGCAGCCTGATCGGGGCCTGAGCGGAGATCTGTCAATGATATCGCCGCAGAACCATCTTCAAGGAGTGGGACCGATGCGCTTTGCCGTTCTTGTCGCAATCACCCTCGTCGCCGCCGCAGCCCCCGCGCGGGCACAGGATGCCGCCGCGGGCGAGAAGATCTTCACGCAATGCCGTACCTGCCATCAGGTCGGCGAAAGCGCCAAGAACGTGGCGGGTCCGAAGCTGAACGGGCTGTTCGGCCGCAAGGCCGGATCGGTCGAGGGCTACAGCTACTCGGCCGCCAACAAGAATTCCGGCATCACCTGGGACGAGGCCACCTTCGCCGAATACATCAAGAACCCGAAGGCAAAGATCCCCGGCACGAAGATGGTATATGCCGGACTGAAGGACGAGCAGCGGATCAAGGACCTGATCGCCTATCTCAAGCAGTTCGACGCCGGCGGCAAGAAGACCGCCGCATCGCAGTAGCGGGCGTTCCGGAGGCGGCGCGGCCGGTCCGCGCCCGGCCCCGGGGCGCGACCCCGAGCCGCGCAGGCCTGCCCCGACCGGCCGGCAATGGCGGCCGGGGACCGAGCGTGCTATGCGCTGACCCCGGGGCAAGCGCGCAGGGATTCCGATGACCGTGGCTTCGACGACGTCCGCCGCCAGGGCGGCGGAGGAGGCGCATCGGCGCCATCGCCTGGGCATAGGCCTGGTCGCGCTCGCCTCGATCTGCTGGAGCACGGGCGGGTTGATCGCGCGCCTGCTGGAGAGCGGGCCGTGGACGGTGGTGTTCTGGCGCTCGGTCGCCTGTGCCGCGTTCCTCTACCTGTTCCTGCTCGTGCGCGAACGGGGCGCCGTGTGGCCGCTGTTCCGCGCGGCGGGCTGGCCGGGCGTGATCGTGGCCCTGTGCTTCGCCACCGCGTCGACCGCCTTCATCATGGCGCTGCAGCTCGCGACGGTCGCCAGCATCCTGATCGTGCAGAACACCTCGCCGTTCATCGCTGCGCTGCTCGCCTGGGTCGTGATGCGCGAGCGCATCGCGGCGCGGACGTGGATCGCCATCGCCGTGGCGGTCGCCGGGATCGGCATCATGGTGTCGAACCAGTCGATCGGCGGCGGCCCGGCGGGGCTCGCCCTTTCCTTCGCCATCGCCGTGGCCTTCGCCGGGGCAACCGTGACGATCCGCTATCACCGCACCGTGCGCATGACGCCGGCGGCCTGCCTCGCCTCGGTGTTCGCGGCCCTGGTGGCGCTGCCGCTGGCGGAGCCCTTTGCCGTCACGTCGCGCGAGCTCGCGCTGATGTGGCTGTTCGGCGCGGGTCAGCTCGGCATCGGCATGGTGCTGTTCACGACCGGCGCGCGCATGGTGCCGGCAGCCGAGGCGGCGCTGATCACCGTGCTCGAAACCGTGTTCGCCGGCATCTGGGTGTGGCTCGCCTTCGGGGAGAACCCCGGCACGGCGGCGCTGCTCGGCGGGGCCTTGGTGCTGGCGGCGGTATCGGGCCATACGGCCTTCGACCTCAGGCGCTCCGCCGGCGCCTACGCCGGGTCGTCGTAGCGCCCTCCTTCGCCAAGGCTTCGGAGGGCTCGCCCTGCGAAGCGCCCGGCGCGAAGCAGGGCTACACCAGGTCGTCGTAGCGGCAGAACTCGCGCAGGCGGCCGAGGTCGGCGATGGTCACGCGCCGGCCGCGGCCGCCGACGCCGAGCTTGCGCAGGCTGGCGAAGGCGCGCGACAGGCTCTCCGGCGTCATGCCGAGGCGCTGCGCCACGACCTTGCGGTCCTCCGGCAGCTCGAGCGTCGCCGCGCCCCGGTCCTCGCCCGACTGCGCCACCAGGAAGGCGGCCAGCCGCTCGGTCGAGGAATGCAGCTTCAGCTGCTTGATCTGGCGCACCAGGCGGCGCCAGTAGCGCGCCAGCTGCATTGCCATCGCGTAGGTGAAATCCGGCT
The DNA here is from genome assembly GCA_023150455.1 of Alphaproteobacteria bacterium. Lineage (GTDB taxonomy): Bacteria > Pseudomonadota > Alphaproteobacteria > JAEULC01 > JAEULC01 > JAEULC01. The sequence continues at coordinate 9,461 of JAKLKW010000157.1, forward strand.
CCAGCTTCATCATCCGGCGCACATGCGCCGCGGATACGAACAGCACGCGCGAATCGCGCACGACCCGCGCCGACATGAGATAGGGCTGCTCCAGCATCACCGCCGGCGCGATCAGCGCGTCGCCGGACTCGAAGAAGTCGACCACGGTCTCCGCGCGGCTGGCCTCCTGGCCCATGAGCGCCACGCGGCCGGCGAGGATGACGTGCAGGAACTCCGGCGTCTCGCCCTGCACGCAAAGGACCGTGCCGCGCGGCAGGCTCTGCACGAAAGCGCCGTGCGTCAGCTGGTCGACCAGGGCAGGCGCGAGGTCGGCGAAAATCGGCAACCGGCGGGTGAGCTCCAGGTCGCTCGGACGCACCTATTCCCCCCAATTCTTGGTTGTTCGGGTTGTGACCCTTATCAACGTCCGCACTGCCGTTTGTCAAGCAGGAGACGGGTTGACGGGCGTGCGGCGCCGGGCTCAGGCACGGCCGAAGGCCCGCCGCACCGCGGCGCGCACGCGGCTTTGGACGGCCGGGACCGACCAGAGGATCGTGGCGATGGTGATCGTCGCCAGGATCGCGCTGATCGGGCGGGTGAAGAAGGGCGCGATGCTGCCGTCCGCCAGCTTCAGGCCGCGGGTCATGTTGCTCTCGAACAGCTCGCCCAGCACCAGGCCCAGGATCATCGGCGCCATCGGGAACTTGAGCTCGCGCAGCACGAAGCCGAGGAAACCGAAGAACACCATCACGTAGATGTCGAACACGCGCGAGGTGATGGCGTAGGAGCCGATGACGCACAGCACGAACACGACCGGCATCAGCCGCTCGCGCGGCACCAGCAGGATCCACAAAAGCGGCCGCACCAGGAACAGGCCGTAGAGCAGCTTGGCCATGTCGGCGACCACCAGCATCGCGACGATCTGGTAGAAGAACTCCGGCGTGTTGACCATCAGCATGGGGCCGGGGTTGATGTCGTGGATCATCATGGCCGCCATCAGCACGGCGGCCGGCGCCGAGCCGGGCACGGCCAGCGTCAGCACCGGGATGATGGCGCCGGGCACGCAGGCGCTCTCGCCGGTCTCCGCCGCCATCAACCCCTCGACCGAGCCCTTGCCGAACTTCTGCTTCTCCTTGCTGCCGCGCCGCGCAGCGGCATAGGACGACCACGCCGCCGTGTCCTCGCCGAGGCCGGGCAGGATGCCGATGAACGTGCCGATGGCGCCCGAACGCAGGATCGTGCGCCAGTAGCGGAACACGTCCCGGATGCGCGGGATCACCGAGTCGATGGCGCTCGAGACCGCCTTGGCCGCCGGCGCGCGCATGGCCATCAGCACCTCGGCCATGCCGAAGGCGCCGACCAGCGCCGGCAGGAGTCCGATGCCGCCCGCGAGGTCCGTGCTGCCGAAGGCGAAGCGCTGGTAGTTGTAATGCGGCTCCTGGCCGATCGTGGAGACGAACAGGCCGATGAAGCCGGCGAGGTAGCCCTTGAGCGCGTCACCCCCCGAAAGCGTGCCGGCAATGACGATGCCGAACAGCGCGATCCAGAAGAACTCGTAGCTCTGGAACTTGAGCGCCACTTCGCTGAGGACCGGCGTCAGCGTCGCGACGCACAGGATGCCGAACAGCGTGCCGAGCCAAGAGCCGCTGGTCGAGATGCCCATGGCGCGGCCGGCGAGCCCCTGGCGCGCCAGCGGGTAGCCGTCGAGCGTCGAGGCGGCCGAGGCCGGCGTGCCCGGGATGTTGAGGAGGATGGCGCTGCGGCTGCCGCCGTAGATCGCGCCGACATAGATGCAGATCAGCACCATGATCGCGTCGTTGTGCGACATGGTGAAGGTGAGCGTGGTCATCAGGGCCACGCCCATGGTCGCGGTCAGGCCGGGCAGGGCGCCGATGACGATGCCCAGCAGCATGGCCCACATGACGTTGATGAGCGCCGCCGGTCCCATGAACTGGGGAAAGGCGCCGAGGAAGCTGGCGAAGCTTTCGAGCATCGCGTCGCCGGCGCCTCAGGGCAGCCTGACGAGAAACAGCCGCTCGAACACCAGCGTCACCGCGCCGCCGGTGCCGAGGCCGACGGCGACCGCGATCGCGAGCGGGCGCAGGCGCCGGGACCAGGGCTGCCCGCTCTGCCATTCGAACAGCACGATGAAGCACGCCACGAACAGCGCCGCCGCCAGCCAGAACGGCATGCGGCCGACCATGCCGCCGGCGAAGGCGAGGCACAGCACGGCGGCCAGGACCAGCCGGGCGTTGCTGTGGCCTTCGCGCGGCCCCGCCGCGACCAGCGGCGCGACCAGCGCGCCGCGCCGGATGGCGCGTACCGCGAGCCAGACGCTGAGCAGCGCGATCACGATTCCGTGCACGCCCGGCACGATGCCGGGCGCCGTGTAGATGTCGCCGAGCTGCTCCTTGAAGGTCGGCATCTGCCAGGCGAGGGAGACGATGGCGAGGCCGATCGCGAGGAACACGGCCGCGATGTAGAGATCGAGCCGCGGCGGCAGCGGCTCTTCGTGCGGCAGCAGCGGCGGAGGCTCGTCGGACATGGAGGCCGCACTCT
>JAKLKW010000158.1 GCA_023150455.1 Alphaproteobacteria bacterium
AGCATGCGCCGCTCGGCCTCGAGGTCGGGATAGGAGACGTCGACCTGCATGAGGAAGCGGTCGAGCTGGGCCTCGGGCAGGGGATAGGTGCCTTCCTGCTCCAGCGGATTCTGCGTCGCCAGCACGTGGAACGGGCTGGGTAGGGGATAATACTGGCCGGCGACCGAGACGCGGTGCTCCTGCATGGCCTGCAGCAGTGCCGACTGGGTGCGCGGGCTGGCGCGGTTGATCTCGTCTGCCATCAGCAGCTGGCAGAACACGGGCCCCTTGATGAAGCGGAAGGCCCGCCTGCCGGCATCGGCCTCCTCCAGCACCTCCGAGCCGATGATGTCGGCCGGCATCAGGTCGGGGGTGAACTGCACCCGCCGTTCCTCCAGCCCGAGCACCGTGCCCAGCGTCTCGACCAGGCGCGTCTTGGCCAGGCCCGGGACGCCGACCAGCAAGGCGTGACCGCCGGAAAGCAGCGTGATAAGAGACAGATCGATGACCTCGCGCTGGCCGAAGATGATGCGGCCCAGGCGTTCGCGCGCCGCGGCCAGGCGCTGGCCCGCCGTCTCGATCTCGGCCAGCAGCAGCTTCGGGTCGGCGGGGTCGACGACGTTGTTGTCGGTGAGGCTCAAGGTCTCTTCTCCCAGTGGGGATCGTCAGCGGGGCCGCGCCGGTCGATTCGGGACACACGACACAGCAAACTCGGCAATAAGATGGCGAACATGATTCCCGATCCCGAGTCGGTATTAAAGCATCTGCAGGGCGGGGCAGCCACGCCGGCCCCGGACAAGAACGCAGCAAGCCGGATGCCGGTCCTTTGCGGCGACCTGGACATGCGAATCGATCGCGAAGGCGTGTGGCACTACCGGGGTTCGCCCATCGGCCGCAAGCCCTTGGTGCGCCTGTTCTCCACGGTGCTCCGGCGCGAGGCGGACGGCTCGTACTGGCTGATCACGCCGGCCGAGCGCGGCCGGATCATGGTGGAGGACGCCCCGTTCCTCGCCATCGCCGTCGATGCCGAGGGCGCGGGCCGCGACCAGACCTTGCGGTTCCGCACCAATGTCGATGACGTCGTGGTCGCCGACAAGGCGCATCCCATCCGCGTAATTCACGATCCTGTGACCGAGGAACCGCGGCCCTACGTCATGGTGCGCGACGGGCTCGAGGCGCGCATCGCGCGCTCGGTCTATTACGAGCTGGTGGCCCTCGGCGGCTTCGAATGCCTGGACGGGCAGGCGCATTACGGCGTCTGGAGCGCCGGCAGGTTCTTCCCGCTCGGGCGCGCCGCGGGCCCCTGCGCGGAAGGCGAGCCGCCATGCTGAACCGCGCCTCCGTGCGCGAGCGCCTGGCGACGCCGCGCCTGCCGCGCGAGCGCGGCGACGGCGACTTGAATCCCGAGTTCCGCCGGCGCGAGCTCCTGGCCCAGGGGCGCAGCCTCAGGCCGGCGGCCGTGCTGGTCCCGCTGGTCGACCGCGCCCACGGGATGACGGTGCTGTTGACGCAGCGCTCGCCCCATCTCGCCGATCATGCCGGCCAGGTCTGCTTCCCGGGCGGGCGGATCGAGCCGCACGACCCCGACCCGGCCACGGCCGCGCTGCGCGAGGCGCAGGAGGAGGTGGGCCTCGCGCCCGACTGCATCGAGCTGATCGGCCAGCTCGACAAGTACGTCGTGCGCACCGGCTACGAGATCACGCCGGTGGTCGGCGTGCTCGACCCGCCCTCGGCGCTGGTGCACGACCCGACCGAGGTGAGCGAGGTGTTCGAGGTGCCGCTTTCCTTCATCCTCGACCCGGCCAACGTCCAGCTGCAGCAGCGCGCGTTCAACGGCGCGATGCGGCAATTCTACGTCTGGCCCTATCCCGGCTATTACATCTGGGGCGCCACTGCGGCTATGCTGGTGAACCTGTCGGAAGTGCTGCGGCGCTAGGGGCCCGGTCGATGCTGCGCGTCGTTCTGTCCGTCCTCCTGCCGCTGCTGCTGCCGACGGCGTTGTTCTTCGCCTATGCGTGGTACGTGTCGCGCCGGGCCCAGGCCGCGGGCGCGGAGCCGCGGCAGATCGACGTGCCGTGGTCGTGGCTCGCCATCGCCGGCATGCTGCTGGTGCTGATCTCGCTGGCGATCAACGTCATCTATGGCCACACCGAGAAGGGCTCGAAATACGAGCCGGCGCGGCTGGAGAACGGCAAGCTGGTCCCCGGCCGGGTGCGCGAGTGAGCGAGGGCGAACCGGCCCAGCGCCTCGAGCCGCAGCCCTGGATGACCGACAAGGCGAGCGCGGCGGTGATGGCGGCGCTGACCGCGGGCCGCGCGGACGTGCGCTTCGTCGGCGGCTGCATACGCGACGCCTGCCTCGGCCGGCCGGTCAAGGACATCGACATCGGCACGCCCGAGCCGCCCGAGACGGTGATGCAGCGCCTGGCGAAGGCCGGGATCAAGACGGTGCCGACCGGCCTCAAGCACGGCACCGTCACCGCGGTCAGCCAGCACCGGCCGTTCGAGATCACGACCTTGCGCCGCGACGTCGAGACCGACGGGCGGCGCGCGGTGGTCGCGTTCCACGACGACTGGCGCGAGGACGCGGCGCGGCGCGACTTCACCTTCAACGCCATGTCCTGCCGGCCGGACGGAAGCCTGTTCGACTATTTCGGCGGGCTCGCCGACTTGCGGGCCGGCCGCGTGCGCTTCGTCGGCGACCCCGAGCAGCGCATCCGCGAGGACGTGCTGCGCCTGCTGCGCTTCTTCCGCTTCCACGCGCATTACGGCCGCCAGTCGCCGGATCCGCCGGCGCTCGCCGCCTGCCGCAAGCTTGCCCCGCTGCTGCCGTCGCTGTCGGGCGAGCGCCTGGCGCAGGAGACGCTCCGGCTGCTCGTGGCGCCCGACCCGGGCCCGGTGGTCGCGCTGATGCAGGAGATCGGCGTGCTCGCCGCCTACCTGCCGCAGGCCCGGCGTCTTGCGCGCCTGAAGGCGCTGGTAACGATCGAAGGCATCGCCGCGGCGGCGGATGCGGTGCGCCGCCTGGCGGCGCTGGTCGAGGGCGGCGCGCCGGCGGCCGACGGCGTGGCCGAGCGGCTGCGCCTGTCCAACGAGCAGCGCGAGCGGCTCGCGATCCTGGCCGCGCCGCCCTTCGTCCTGCACCCGGACCTCGGCGATAGCCTCAGGCGCCGCCTGTTCAACCGCGTCGACGATGCCACGCGCCGCGACCTCGCGCTGCTGGCCTGGGCCCAGACGGTCGAGGACGCGCGCGGCGCGATCGACCGGCGCGGGGCCGAGGCCTGGCGCGCGCTGCTCGACGATGCCGCCCTGTGGCGGCGCCGCGATCTGCCGGTCAAGGGCCGCGACGTGCTGGCGCTCGGCATCGAGCCCGGCCCGCGCGTCGGCGAGCTGATCGACGCGCTGACCCGGTGGTGGGAGGAGCGCGACTTCGAGCCCGACCGCAAGGCGTGCCTGGCGGAGTTGAAGCACGTGATCGCCAACCCCCGCCCGCCTGGCGGCGGACCAGGGGCGAGTTGACAACGGAGTGACCATGGCCATCCTGCGCATCTGCTTCGTCGGCGACAGCATCACGCTCGGCACGTCGGACGCCGACATGCTCGGCTGGCCGGGGCGCCTCTTGAAGCGCATGTGGGCCGAGGGCCACGACGTCACGCTCTACAATCTCGGCATCCGCGCCGACACCTCGGCCCTGATCCGGCAGCGCTGGCGCGCGGAGTGCGCGGCGCGCCTGCCCGACATCGCCAACGGGCGGCTGGTGTTCGGCTTCGGCGTCAACGACACGGCGATCGACATCACCGACAGCATCCGCATGCCGCCGCCGCAGTCGCTCGCCAACGCGCGCGCCGTGCTGAGCGAGGCCAGGGCGTGGAAGCCGACGCTGTGGATCGGCCCGGCCCCGGTCAACAAGGCGGGACAGCGCGTCGACCCGGGCCCAAGCATCCGCTACGACTTCGCCAACGAGCGCATCGCCGCGCTCGACCTGCAATATGCGGAGCTGGCGCGCGCGATCGACGTGCCGTACCTGTCGCTCTACACCAGGCTGATCGACAACCCGGCCTGGCACGCGGCGCTCGCCAAGGGCGACGGCGTGCACACGATCGGCCAGGGCTACGCCGCCGTCGCCGACATCGTCGCCGACTGGCCCGCGTGGAAGGCGTGGTTCTGAGAATCTCCGTTGCCGCATGCGATCGGGGCATGGCGCGCCCGTGACGGATGATGCCATGCTCAGACGGAGGGCGCGCTTCTTGCGGGCAAGCCGCGTCTATTCTATCTTACTTTCGTCTTACATGCAGGAGGCCTTTCGTGACGGAGAAACCGGACTTGACCACGGTCGTTTCGACCAAGGGCCAGGTAATCCTTCCCAAGGCGGTCCGTACCCGGCGCGGCTGGTCGGCCGGCACCGCTCTCATCGTTCAGGAGACCGACAACGGCGTCTTGCTCAAGGCAAAGCCCATTTTCGCTCCACAGCGGCCGAAGGACGTCTTCGGGTGCCTGCGGTATGACGGACCCGCAAGATCGATTGCCGAAATGAATGCCGCGATTGTCGCCGAGACCAGACGCCGCCATGCTCGCCATCGATGCTAATCTGATCGTCCGCTACCTTGTCCGCGACGATCCCGGGCAGGCCGACGCCGCCCGCCGAATCATCGACCGCCACGATACATTCGTCGCCAGCACCGTCATACTCGAGACGGAATGGGTCTTGCGCAGCATATACGGCTTCTCTGCGAGCGATTGCGCTCGAGCCCTGACCAAGTTCGCCGGCTTGCCGCACGTCGCGATCGACGACCCAGCAACCGTCGCCAAGGCTCTGGACATGGCCAAGGGCGGATTGGACTTCGCCGATGCGCTGCATCTGGCGAAGTCCCGGGACTGCGAGACCTTCGTGACGTTCGATCAGGATCTGGTCAAGACCGCCAAACGGATCGGCGTCAAAGTCCGTACGCCTGCCTAGCCGACATCGTCGCCGACTGGCCCGCGTGGAAGGCGTGGTTCTGAACGCTACTTCGCGTCCTTGACCAGCCGCGCCTTGACCGTGCGCACCTGCTCGCCGTCGCGCAGGCGGGTGTAGACCATGGCCATGCCGGTGCCCTGCAGCGTGCGGTCCCATTTCTGCAGCTCGTAGCTGCCGTCGTCGCCCGTGGTCAGGGCGTAGACCGTCAAAGTCTGCTTGTTGAGCCGCGCCCAGATCACGTCGCCGCCGTCGACCGGGTTGCCCTGCTTGACCGACTCGAACACGTTGGGCTTGCTGGCGGCCGGCTTGAACGTGACCTCGGTGGTCTTGACCTTGGTCTTGGGGTTGGCGGGATCGCCGCCGCGCGTCGTCGTCGACCAGGCGAGCTTGAACCCGCCGGCCTCGGCGGGCCGGATCTCGATCGCCGTGTCGCGCACCGCCGTGCGGAAGTAGTCGCTGTCCTCGGACTGCGCCACGCCCGAGCCGCGGAACACGCCGAAGAAGGCCGAAAGCGGCACGCCTTTTGCCGCGGCGGGCGGCGGCGGCGCGGCCGGACGCTGCTTTGTCGTCTGCGCCGAAGCCGGGAGCGCGGCGAATGCAAGCGCGGCCGCGATGGCGCAGCCCAGCAGCGTGCGGAACATGGTCATCTCCCCCATCAGAGTTCCCCCCAGTGCGGCGGCACTTTATCCAAATCAGGTCAAAGAGGACAGGGATCAGGTATCAGAATGGCGGAAACACAGTTCCGTTCTGATCCCTGATATCTGACTTCTGTCCTCTGATCACGGCCACGCGGCTTCGGGCGGCAGCGACATCAGGATCGCCTCGACGTTGCCGCCGGTCATGAGGCCGAACTTGGTGCCGCGGTCGTACAGCAGGTTGAACTCGACGTAGCGGCCGCGGCGCGCGAGCTGGTGGCGGCGCTCCTCCGCCGTCCAGGGCTCGGCCATGTGCCGGCGCACGATCCGCGGATAGGCGTCGAGGAAGGCGAGGCCGACGTCGCGCGTGAAGGCGAAGTCGCGCTCGAAATCGCCGCTGTCGTGGTTGTCGTAGAAGATGCCGCCCACGCCGCGCGGCTCGTTGCGGTGCTTGAGGAAGAAATACTCGTCGCACCAGGCCTTGAAGCGCGGGTAGTAGGCGGGATCGTGGCGGTCGCAGGCGGACCGGAGCGCTTCGTGGAAGACGCGCGTGTCGTCGTCGTCCGGCACCATCGGGGTCAGGTCCGCGCCGCCGCCGAACCAGGCGCGCGTCGTGACGATGTGCCGGGTGTTCATGTGCACCGCCGGCACCTTGGGCGAGCGCAGATGCGCCACCAGCGAGATGCCGCTGGCCCAGAAGCGCGGGTCCTCGGCCGCGCCGGGGATCTGGGCGCGGAACTCGGGGCTGAACGCGCCGTGCACGGTCGAGACGTTGACGCCGACCTTCTCGAACACGCGCCCGCGCATCAGCGCCATCATGCCGCCGCCGCCGTCCGCTTCCGGGCGCTGCCAGGCCTTGCGCTCGAAACGGCCCGCCGGGAGGCCGGCGGCGAGCGCCGGGGCGGCGGCCGCCAGCTCGTCCTCGATCGCCTCGAAGGCGGCGCAGATGCGGTCGCGCAGCTCGGCGAACCAGGAAGCGGCGCGCGCGCGCATTTCGGCCGAGGAGGACGGCGCGGCCGGTGCGGTCATCGCGTTCCGGCTTCGGCCGGGAGCTGCCCGGTCTGGCGCAGCGCCTCGCCCAGCACGATCGCCGCGGCCAGCGCCACGTTGAGCGAGCGCATGCCGGGGACGAGCGGGACGCCGACGGCGGCATCGGCGGCCCGGTGCACGTGCTCGGGCACGCCGGCGCTTTCGCGCCCGAGGATCAAGGTGTCGTCCGCCCGGAACATGAACTCGACATGCCCGACCGGCGCACGCGTCGTCAACAGGACGAGTCGGCCGGCGGCCGCCGGGCGCCGGGCCAGGAAGGCGTCCCACGAGGCGTGCCGCGTGAGATCGACTCCCTCGAGATAGTCCATGCCCGCGCGACGCAGGCGCCGGTCGTCCCACACGAAGCCGCAGGGCCCGATCACGTCGACGGCCACGCCCAGGCACGCGGCCAGCCGCAGGATCGAGCCCGTATTCTGTGGAATGTCAGGCTCGTAGAGCGCAACTCGCATGGGAGACCGGATCGATCGGACTAGCCGTTGGTCGGCCTTTGCAATGCACTAAAATTCCATTATACCAGCGCACGCCGGCCCGGGGGGTCCATCGCGTCGGCTTCGTCGCCGGTCCCTGGCCGGCAGCGCAAAGGGTGACTCGCACAAGGAAACAGCCGGGTTCCGGCCGGGACAGCCGGAGTGCACGGCGGAAGAGGTTTTGGTCGATGGCGGACAGCGCGAACCCCGCGCAGGCGGGTGGCGCCCATGCGAACCCGCATGGTGATGGTACCAACCGGCGCGATTTCCTGTTCATGCTCACCGGCGCCGCGGGTGCGGTCGGAGCGGCCTCGGTGGCATGGCCCCTCATCGACAGCATGAACCCCGCGGCCGACGTGCTGGCCCTGTCGTCGACCGAGGTCAATATCGCCCCGGTCGAGGTCGGCCAGGCGATCACGGTCGTGTGGCGCGGCAAGCCGGTGTTCGTCCGCCGCCGCACGGCGGAAGAGATCGCCGCCGCCGAGAAGGTCGCGGTCAAGGACCTGCCGGATCCGCAACCCGATAGCGCGCGCGTGAAGAAGCCGGAATGGCTGATCGTCGTCGGGGTGTGCACGCATCTCGGCTGCGTGCCGCTCGGCCAGAAGCTGGGCGACCCGCGCGGCGACTACGGCGGCTGGTTCTGCCCCTGCCACGGGTCGCACTACGACACGTCGGGCCGCATCCGCAAAGGCCCCGCGCCGGCCAATCTCGAGGTTCCCGGCTACGTCTTCGTGACCGACACCTCCGTGAAGATCGGCTAGGAGCGCCCTGACGATGGCCTCGACCTCCGCAATGTTCGACAACAAGCTGGTCAAGTGGGTCGACGAGCGGCTGCCCATCTTCTCGACGATGCAGCACGCCGGGATGGAGTATCCGACCCCGCGCAACCTGAGCTACTGGTGGAACTTCGGCTCGCTCGCCGGATTCATGCTGGTGGTGATGATCGTCACCGGCATCGTCCTGGCGATGCACTACACGCCGCACGCGGACCACGCGTTCGCCAGCGTCGAGCGCATCATGCGCGACGTCAACTACGGCTGGCTGATCCGCTACATCCACATGAACGGCGGGTCGATGTTCTTCATCGTCGTGTACATCCACATGTTCCGCGGCCTGTACTACGGCTCGTACAAGGCGCCGCGCGAGCTGCTGTGGTGGCTCGGCCTCGTCATCCTGGTCCTGATGATGGCGACGGCGTTCATGGGCTACGTGCTGCCCTGGGGCCAGATGAGCTTCTGGGGCGCGACCGTGATCACCAACCTGTTCTCGGCCGTGCCGTTCTTCGGCGAGCACATCGTCACCTGGCTGTGGGGCGGCTTCTCGGTCGACAACCCGACGCTCAACCGCTTCTTCTCGCTGCACTACCTGCTGCCGTTCGTGATCGCGGCGGTGGTGTTCCTGCACATCTGGGCGCTGCACACGACCAAGTCGAACAACCCGCTCGGCATCGACATCAAGGGCCCGCAGGACACGATCCCGTTCCACCCGTACTACACGGTCAAGGACATGTACGGCGTGGCGGTGTTCCTGATCTTCTACGCGCTGTTCGTGTTCTTCGCGCCCAACATGCTGGGCGACCCTGTCAACTACGTGCCGGCCAACCCGCTGCAGACGCCGCCGCACATCGTGCCGGAATGGTACTTCCTGCCGTACTACGCGATCCTGCGCGCGATCCCGAACAAGCTGCTCGGCGTCATCGCCATGTTCGGGTCGATCCTGATCTTCTTCCTGACGCCCTGGCTCGACACCTCGCGCGTGCGCAGCGCCCGGTACCGGCCGGTCTACAAGTGGCTGTTCTGGGTGTTCGTGATCTGCTGCATCGCGCTCGGCTGGGCCGGCGCCAAGCCGCCCGAGGGCTTGGCGCTGTGGGTGGCGCGCATCGGCACCGTCTACTATTTCCTGCACCTGATCGTGCTGATGCCGCTGGTCGGCTGGTTCGAGCGGCCGCTGCCGGTACCCAAATCGATCGCGACGCCCGTCTTGAGCGCCCAGCCGATGGAGAAAGCGTGATGCGCGCGCCCGCCAGGACCTTGATGGCCGTGGGCATCGCGGCCGCGCTCGCCGTCCCTGCCTTCGCCGCCGAGGCGCCGCATCCGGCGAAGCAGCACTGGTCGTTCTCCGGCTTCTTCGGCACCTTCGACCGCGCCGCGGCGCAGCGCGGCTTCCAGGTGTACAAGGAGGTCTGCGCCTCCTGCCATTCGATGCAGTACCTGAGCTACCGCCATCTGGCCGCCCTCGGCTTCAACGAGGAAGAGGTCAAGGCGATCGCCGCCGGCGTCGAAGTGCCGGACCTGAACGACGAAGGCGAGGCGGTGAAGCGGCCCGGCCGCCCGTCGGACCGCTTCGCGTCGCCGTTCCCGAACGAGAAGGCGGCGCGCGCCGCGAACAACGGCGCGTTCCCGGTCGACCTGACGCTGGTCACCAAGGCGCGCGAGGGCGGGCCGGACTACGTCTATGCGGTCTTGACCGGCTACAAGGACGCGCCGTCCGGGTTCCAGCTGCAGCCGGGCATGAACTACAACGAGTACTTCCCCGGCCACCAGATCGCCATGCCGCCGCCGTTGAGCGACGACCAGGTCACCTTCGCCGACAACACCAAGGCGAGCGTGCCGCAGATGGCCAAGGACCTCGTCACGTTCCTCAGCTGGGCGGCCGAGCCCGAGCTCGAGGCGCGCAAGGCCATGGGCATCAAGGTGATCCTGTTCCTGATCGTGCTGTCGGGCCTGCTCTACGCCGTCAAGCGCAAGGTCTGGGCCGACGTGCACTGACCGGGGATCGGCACTGATCCTCTTCCGCAAGGAGCGGCGGGGAACCGAAGGGCGGGCCTCGAGCCCGCCCTTCCTTTATCCGCCGGCGATTGATAATCCGCGCCGATGCCCCGATAGTACGGCGCGCATCCAGTCGGAGAACCCGTCCATGGCAACCGAGAAGGCGCCCGGCACGCCGCCGATGATCGGCGTGATCGGCGGCAGCGGGGTCTATCAGATCGACGGCCTGAAGAACGTGCGCTGGAAGCGCGTCGCCTCGCCCTTCGGCGTGCCGTCCGACGAGCTGTGCTTCGGCGAGCTGGGCGACCAGCCGATCGTCTTCCTGCCGCGCCACGGCCGCGGCCACCGCGTGCCGCCGTCGGAGCTGAACTTCCGCGCCAACATCGACGTCTTGAAACGCGCCGGCGTGACCGAGATCCTTTCGGTCAGCGCCTGCGGCTCCTTGCGCGAGGACCTGCCGCCCGGCCACTTCGTCATCGTCGACCAGTTCATCGACCGCACCTTCGCGCGCAACAAGAGCTTCTTCGGCTCCGGCCTCGTCGCGCATGTCGCCATGGCCGACCCGGTGTGCCGGCGGCTCGGCGACCACCTCGAGGCCGCGGCCAGGGAGTGCGGCATCCCCCATGTGCGCGGCGGCACCTACATGGTGATGGAGGGCCCGCAGTTCTCGACGCGCGCGGAGTCCGAGCTCTACCGCTCCTGGGGCTGCGCGGTGATCGGCATGACCAACATGCCCGAGGCCAAGCTCGCCCGCGAGGCGGAGATGTGCTACGCGACCGTCGCCATGGTGACGGATTTCGACTGCTGGCATCCGCACCACGACGACGTGACGGTCGAGGCGATCGTCAAGGTGCTGCTGGCGAACGCCGACAAGGCGCGCGCGCTGGTCAAGCACACCGCGCCCAAGCTGCACGACCGCAGCCAGCCCTGCCACGCCGGCTGCCACACCGCGCTCGACACCGCGATCATCACCGCGCCCGAGGAGCGCGACCCGGCGATGGTGATGAAGCTCGACGCCGTGGCGGGAAGGGTGCTGGGCAGGGCGGAGTAGCTTGCCACGCGGACAGGCCGCTGCGATGATGACCATCCGGGGCCGGAGACCGTGCCATGTCCCAGGTTTCGCGCAAGTCCACGAATCTGTACGACAGCGACTTCAACGCCTGGCTTGAAGAGCAGGCCGCGCATGTCCGCGCCGGCCGCGCCGGCAGGCTCGACCTGGTCAACCTTGCGGAGGAGCTGGAGGGGTTGAACAGGTCGCAACGCCACGAGATCGAGAACCGGTTGCGCGTGCTGCTCTTGCATCTCCTCAAGTACCAGATGCAGCCTGAGCTGCGCGCGCGCGGTTGGCTGCCGACGATCGCCGAGCAGCGCGACCAGATCGCCATCGTGCTGCGCGACAGCCCGAGTCTCCGCGGCTATCCGCGCTCCGTCCTGACGGACGCCTATGCCCGCGCGGTGCGCATGGCGTCCATCGAGACCGGTTTGCCGGTGTCCGATTTTTCGCCCGCGTGCCCGTGGGCGATCGAACGCGCGCTGGAAGAGGGCGGGTTGCCCTAGGTGCGCGCCGATCCGCGCTGCAAACATTTGAGTCGGCGGCCGGCTCGACGGCCGCCGGGGCCGGTCGGCGGATGGCTTTCCTAGGCCGCCCGTACCACGTCGGTCGGGATCGGGCCGTGGCGGCGGCCGTTGACGAACTGGTCGACCATCTCGTTGCCGGATTTCTTCACGTCCGCGGTCGGGCCGGTCCAGATCACGCGGCCGTCGTAGAGCATCGCCACGCGGTGCGCGACATGGCCGATCACCGTCATGTCCTGGGTGATGATCAGCGCCGTCGCGTGCGAGACGCGGATGATGCGGTCGATCAGCTTGCTGATCGCGGTGGTGACGATCGGGTCGAGGCCCGCGGTCGGGTCGTCCAGCACCACGACCTCGGGGTTGGCCGCGAGCGCGCGCGCGAAGGCGACGCGCTTCTGCATGCCGCCCGACAGCTCGGCCGGGAACAGGTCGGCGACCATCGGCTCCATGCCGACGTCGGCCAGGCGCTCGATCGCCAGCTTCTTGGCCGCCGCCGGCTTCCAGTTGCGCGAGCGCGCCGAACTTGGCGTAGGCGGCGTCGCGCTCGCGGCGCGACATCCTCGCCACGTCCTTGCCGTCGATCTCGATGGTGCCCTGGTCGACCGGCATCAGGCCGAGGATGCACTTGCCCAGGACCGACTTGCCCATGCCGGACGGCCCGATCAGGGCCAGCGATTCGCCGGGCATGATGTCGATGTCGATCCCCTTCAGCACGTGGTTGTCGGCGAACGACTTGTGCACGCCGCGGACGCGGATCTTCGGCATATCGGGCAACCTCGCTCTCCTCTTGAGGCCGGCGGAACCTAGCCTATCCGACGTGCTGGCGGAAGAAGGCGAGCGTGCGCTCGCGCGCCAGCCTGGCCGCGGTCGCGTCGTACTGCCGGCGGTCGTCGCAGTTGAAGCCGTGGTCGGCGGGGTAGACGTGGACCGGGAGGCCGGGATGCGCCTTCTTGATCTTGTCGACGTCGGCGAGCGGGATGCTGGCGTCCAGCTCGCCGAAATGCAGCATGACCGGGCATTTCGGCTGCTCGCCGGCGAACTCCGCCACCATGCCGCCGTAATACCCGACCGCGGCGTCGCAATCGAGCTGGGTCGCCGCGCGCCAGGCGACCGAGCCGCCCCAGCAATACCCGACCACGCCGACCTTGCCCGACTTCCTCGCCTCGGCGATGGCGGCGGCGGTGTCGGCGAGCACCTGCGGCCAGGCGATCTTGCCCCTGAGGTCGCGCCCCTGCGCGATATCGTCCGGCCCGTAGCCGAGATCGACGCCGCGCTTCACGCGGTCGAACAGGGCCGGGCAGATCGCGACGTAGCCGTCGGCGGCGAAGCCGTCGGTCACCCGGCGCATATGGCTGTTGGCGCCGAAGATCTCCTGGATCACCACGATCGCGCCGCGCGGCTTGGCGCCCTTCGGCGGGTCGGCGCGCCACGCGGCCAGCTTGTGCCCGTCGGCGGCGGTGAGCTCGATGTTCATTCCTGCCTCGCAGTCGAAAAGATTCACCACAGAGGCACAGAGACACAGAGATGAAGATGGAGAGAAGCATCCACCGGCCGAGGGCGGCCTCGAATCCTTCCTTCCTCGCTTCGTGGCCTTCGTGTCTTCGTGGTCGATCTTTTTCGGAATGAACCACGAAGGGACGAAGGCCACGAAGGGAAGAAGGAAGACGAATAAGGTTGGAGCGGCCTTCGGCCGCAACGTAGCGTCTCTCTCATTTTCCTCTCTGTGCCTCTGTGTCTCTGTGGTTAACCTTCCTATCGCAACCGGGCGGCCTTGGCAAAGCGGCGGCGGGCCGGCACATTGCGGCGCATGGCGAGGGGACGAAAGGCCGGCGCGGCCGTGCTCGGGCGGATGATCCGGCTGGCCAAGGCGGCGCGGGCCAAGGCCTACGCGCCCTACTCCGGCTACAAGGTCGGCTGCTGCCTGCGCGGCGAGAGCGGACGGCTGTTCGCCGGCTGCAACGTCGAGAACGCCGCCTATCCGCAGGGGCAGTGCGCCGAGGCCTCGGCCATCGGCGCGCTGGTCGCAGCCGGGGACCGGCGCATCCTCGAATGCGTCGTGGTCGGCGCGGGCGCCCTGATCACGCCCTGCGGCGGCTGCCGCCAGCGCCTGCGCGAGTTCGCGACGCCGGGGCTGCCGGTCCATCTCTGCGGGCCGCGGGCGTTGAGGCGCACGGTCACGCTGGGCGAGCTGCTGCCGATGTCCTTCGGCCCCGATCACCTGAAAAAGCGGTGAGGTCCCCTATGCTCCTGCCGCAGGAGATCATCCGCAAGAAGCGCGACGGCGGCCAGCTTTCGGCCGAGGAGATCCAGTTCGTCGTGCGCGGCATCGTCGACGGCACGATCGCCAAGGCGCAGATCGGCGCCTTCGCCATGGCCGTGTTCTTCCGCGGCCTGTCGATGGCCGAGCGCGTCGCGCTGACCACGGCGATGGCGCGCTCCGGCCGCGTGCTGGAGTGGAAGTCCTTCGGCCTCGGCGGTCCGGTGCTGGACAAGCACTCCTCGGGCGGCGTGGGCGACAAGGTCAGCCTGATCCTGGCGCCGATCGTCGCCGCCGCGGGCGGCTTCGTGCCGATGATCTCCGGCCGCGGCCTCGGCCATACCGGCGGCACGCTCGACAAGCTCGACAGCATCCCCGGCTACCGCTCGCGCCCCGACATCCCGACCTTCCAGCGCGTCGTGCGCGAGGCCGGCTGCGCCATCGTCGGCCAGACCGTCGACCTGGCGCCGGCCGACCGCCGGCTCTATGCCGTCCGCGACGTGACGGCGACGGTCGAATCGATCCCGCTGATCACGGCCTCGATCCTGGCGAAGAAGATCGCCGCGGGACTCGACGGGCTGGTGATGGACGTGAAGTTCGGCTCGGGCGCTTTCATGGCGGTCTACGAGCACGCCGAGGCGCTGGCCCAGAGCATCGCCACGGTGGCGCGCGGCGCCGGCCTGCGCAGCACCGCGGTCCTGAGCGACATGAACCAGGTGCTCGGCCGCACCGCGGGCAACGCGCTCGAGGTCGCCGAGGCGGTCGAGGCGCTGACCGGCAGGTGCGAGGAACGGCTGATGACGGTGACGCGCGCGCTCGCCGCCGAGATGCTGATCCTGGGCGGGCTCGCGAAGGACCAGGCCGACGGCAAGGCCATGGTCAAGCGCGTGCTCGCCTCCGGCGCGGCCGCCGAGCGGTTCGAGAAGATGGTGGCGGCGCTCGGAGGGCCCAGGGACATCCTCGCGCGTTGTCGCGAGCACCTGCCGCGCGCCGCGGTCGAGCTGGCGGCGAAGCCGGGCCGTGCCGGGTTCGTGCGCGCGGTCGACGCGCGCGCGGTCGGGCTGGTGGTGCTGTCGCTCGGCGGCGGCAGGCGGCGGGAGGACGACCAGATCGACCCCGCCGTCGGCCTGAGCGCGGTCGTGGGCCTGGGCGAGCGCGTCGGGCCTGATCGGCCGCTCGCGATCGTCCACGCGCGCAGCGAGGAGGACGCCCGCATGGCCGTGGCCGACCTCGAGACCGCGATCGAGATCGGCGACGACCCGCCGGTCTCCTCGCCGGTCGTGCGGGCGCGCATCCAGGGATAGGAGGCGGCCATGCCCCGCGCCTTCGTGCTGGTGATGGACTCCTTCGGGATCGGGTCCGCGCCCGATGCCGCCCGCTTCGGCGACGCGGGCGCCGACACGCACGGGCATATCCGGCGCGCCTGCGCCGAAGGGCGCGCCGACCGGCCGGGCCTGCGCTCGGGCCCGCTCCGGGTGCCCAATCTCGACCGGCTGGGCCTCGCCGCCGCGGCGGCCCTGGTGGCAGGGGGCGCGGCCGAGGCGGCGGGCGCCTGCTTCGGCGCCGCGGCCGAGCGGAGCAAGGGCAAGGACACGCCGAGCGGCCATTGGGAGATGGCCGGCGTGCCGGTCATGGGCGACTGGGGCTATTTCCCCCGCAGCGAGCCGTGCTTCCCGGCCGAGCTGACCGAAGCGCTGGTGCGCGAGGCCGGGCTCGAGGGCGTGCTCGGCAACCGCCACGCCTCGGGCACGCAGATCATCGACGAGCTGGGGCCTGAGCATCTTAAGACCGGCAGGCCGATCGTCTACACCTCGGCCGACAGCGTGTTCCAGATCGCCGCGCACGAGGAGCGCTTCGGGCTGGAGCGGCTGTACCAGGTCTGCCTGGTGGCGCGGCGCCTGGTCGATCGCTGGAACATCGGCCGCGTCATCGCGCGGCCCTTCATAGGATCGCCCGGCAGCTTCACGCGCACCGGCAACCGCCGCGACTACGCCACGCCGCCGCCCGCGCCGACCTTGCTCGACCGCCTCGCGGCCGCGGGCCGCGAGGTCGTGTCGGTGGGCAAGGTCGCCGACATCTTCGCCGGCCGGGGCATCACGCGGAAGATCAAGGCCGACGGCAATGCCGCCCTGATGGACGCGACCATGGCCGCGGCCGCGAGCGCGCCGGACGGCGCGCTGGTGTTCGCCAACTTCGTCGACTTCGACACGCTCTACGGCCATCGCCGCGACGTCGCCGGCTACGCCGCCGCGCTGGAGGAATTCGACCGCCGGCTGCCCGCGCTGGAGCGGTCGCTGAAGAAGGGCGACCTCGCCGTGATCTCGGCCGACCATGGCTGCGATCCGACCTGGGCCGGGACCGACCACACGCGCGAATACGTGCCGGTGCTGGCGTTCGGCCCGTCCGCGCGGCCCGGCTGCATCGGCCTGCGCGACAGCTTCGCCGATATCGGGCAGACTCTGGCGCGCCACCTGGGCCTGCCGCCGCTGCGGCACGGAGCAGCCTTCCGGCATTGAACGCGGGGAGCGGGGCACGCGGGCGGCAGACGGGGGCGGGAGGCGCAACATGTCGGCGACGCTGCGCATGCTGGCGCTGGTTGCCGCGGGAATCCTCGGGTTCGCTTGCGAAATCGCGGCGAATGCGCCCCGGCCGTTGGGATGGGTCGAATGGGTCCGCCTCTATCCCGGCGGATTGACGCTGGAGGCCAAGCTCGACACCGGTGCCCAGACGTCCTCGCTCGGCGCCGCCAATCTGCGGGTGTTCGAGCGCGAAGGAAGGCAGTGGAGCACCTTCGACATCGTTGGTAACGCCGGGCAGGCGCATCGTTTCGAGCGCCAGGTCGTCAGGATCACCCGCGTCAAGCGTCAAGGCGACGAGCCGCAGCCGCGTCCGGTCGTTCGCCTGGGCTTGTGTCTTGCCGGCGTGTATCAGGAGGGGGAGTTCACCATCGCCGACCGGTCGGGGTTCGATTTTCCCGTCCTGGTCGGGCGCAACCTGCTGCGCCATCGCTTCGCGGTCGATCCGGCGCGCAAGCACGTCGGCGATCCGAGCTGCGCCGATGCACCGCGCCCGTGAACGGCCGGCAACTCTCCATCGTCGTCGGGTTGCTGGTGCTGATCGGCGGCGGGCTGTTCGCCTACAAGGTCCTGGTATTCGAGTTTCCGCTTACGCCGCAGTCGACCACGGAGACTTGGCGCGTGGATGCCAGGATCACCTTCCTGGCAGGCGGCGGGCCTGCCAAGGTGGTCGTGCGTCTGCCGCAGAACGACGACGTCCACACCATCGTCGATCAAGGCTTCGTCTCCGCCGGATACGGGCTGACCACGCAGCGCACCGAGAACAACCGCGAGGCTGTCTTCGCGATCGAGCAGGTGGCCGGTGAGCAGACCCTCTATTACCGCGCCGTCATTCATCGCTCGACCCAGCAGCGCGGCCCGCGGCCGGCCCCCGAGCCCCAGGTCAGGACGCCGACTTTCGAGTCCGCGGAACTAGCGGCGGCGCAATCCCTCGTCGGCGCGATCCGCCGGCGATCCGCCGACCCCAGGACGTTCGCCGCCCTTCTCGTCGCGCAGTTGAAGGAAGTCAAGCGCGGCGACGAGGCATCGCTGCTGCTGGGAAACGACCATTCGATCCAGCGGATCGCATCGCTCGCCGCGGACCTGCTTCAGTTCGCCGGCATCCCGGCCCGGCCGGTCCACGGCATCGTGCTCCGCTCCGAACAGCGCCGCGCGCCCTTCGAGCACTGGCTCGAGTTCTATGCCGACAAGGCCTGGCATTCGTATGATCCCGCCGCGATGAATCCCGAAGCGCCGCGCGATCATCTTCCGTGGTGGCGCGGAAAGGTGCCGCTCGTTGAGATCGCCGGCGGTACGCGGCTCGACCTCCTGGTGTCCGTCAATCAGGCGGACGAGCTCGCGCTGTCGAGCGCGCTGGCGCGGGGCCGCGAGATCGAGCGCCGCCTGGTCGAGTACTCGGCCTTCGGCCTGCCGCTGCATGCCCAGGCGGTCTATCGCATCCTGCTCGTGGTGCCGGTCGGCGTCCTGCTGCTCGTGCTTTTGCGCAACGTGGTCGGGATCAGGACATTCGGCACCTTCATGCCGGTCTTGATCGCGCTTTCCTTTCGCCAGACCGACATCGTCATGGGGCTGGCGCTGTTCTGTCTCGTGGTCGCGCTCGGCCTCGGCGTGAGGCTGTATTTCGAGCGTTTGCAGCTGCTGGTGGTGCCGCGTCTGGCCGCGGTCGTGACGGTCGTGATCATCATCATGTCGATGACGAGCGTGATCGGTCACAAGCTCGATTTCGAGGCGGGCCTGTCCGTCGCGCTCTTCCCGATCGTCATCATGACGATGACAATCGAACGCCTGTGCATCGTGTGGGAGGAACAGGGTGCGCGGGAGGCCATGATTCGTGTATTGGGCAGCCTATTCGCGGCGGTACTCGCGTATGTGGTGATGAACGACGCCCACATCCGGCACCTGGTCTTCGTCTTTCCCGAACTGCTGCTCGTGATCCTTGCCGCTATCGTCGCCCTGGGCCGCTACACGGGCTATCGGCTGACCGAGCTCTGGCGGTTCAGGGCCTTGGCCGACTAGCCCCATGCGCTGGCCGGGCGCCAAGCTATGGGCACACGGCGTGCTCGGCATGAACCGGCGCAACGCCCACTACCTGCTCGTGCACAACGCGCGCCGGCTCTATCCGCTGGTCGACGATAAGGTGCTGAGCAAGGAGCTGGCGAGGAAAGCGGGCGCCCAGGTGCCGGAACTGTTCGCGGTCATCGAGATACAGCGCCAGGCGCGGGAGCTCGGGCGGCTTGTCGCCGACCGGCCGGAGTTCGTGATCAAGCCGGCGCACGGGAGCCAGGGCAAGGGGATCGTGGTGGTGACGGGCCGCAGGAAGCAGCTCTACCGCCTCGCCGACGGCACTATTGCCGACGAGGCGCAATTGCGCTTCCACGTCTCCAACATCATCGCCGGCAGCTACAGCCTGGGAGGCCAGCCGGACAAGGCGATCATCGAGCAGCGCGTCATCTTCGATCCGATGTTCGAGGCGGTCACCTATCGCGGCGTGCCCGACATCCGCATCGTCGTGTTCCTGGGCGTGCCGGTGATGGCCATGATCCGCTTCCCCACGCGGCAGTCCCGCGGCCGAGCCAACCTGCATCAGGGCGCCGTCGGCGCCGGCATCGACATGGCCACGGGCCGCACGCTGACCGCGGTCCTGGGCAACGACATCGTGAGCGAACACCCGGACACCGGCTTGGCGGTGGCCGGGATCCAGATTCCGCAGTGGTCGACGCTGCTTGAGCTCGGCGCCCGCAGCTACGAGATGACGGGCCTGGGCTATCAGGGCATCGACATCGTGTTCGACAAGCACGCGGGGCCCATGATCCTCGAGTTCAACGCTCGTCCCGGCCTCAACATTCAGATCGCCAACCGCGCGGGGCTCGTCCCGCGTCTCGATCTGGTCGAGCGCAATCGGGAGAAGCTCGTACGGCTTGCCGATCGGGTCGAGTTCGCGCGCTCGAGTTTCCCCGGCACAAGCATCGCATCGGGCGAGGGGCGCGCCGCCGCCTACGCCGGCCGCTCGGGCACCAGGTCCTTGTAGGCGTGCCAGGTGGCGTGCCCGATCAGCGGCAGCGTGACCAGGAGCCCGAAATAGAGCGTGGCGATGCCCGCCGTGGTGAAGATCACGATCAGCGCGGCCCAGAACGCCATCGCGCGGAAATTCACGATCACCACGCCGATGCTGGAGGTGATCGCCGTGAACACGTTGGTGCCGGGCCGGTCGAGCAGCATGGGGATCGACACGGCCGAGATCGCGAACACGGCTGCCGCGAGCACCGCGCCGGCGGCGTGGCCGACGACGAGGAAGGGCAGGCTGGCGCTGGAGAAGAACACGGTGGCGACCAGCGCGTCGAAGGTCGGCGGCTGCTGGTGGAAGAACAGGACGAAGATGAACAGCGCGATGCGCACCCAGAACAGCAGGGCCAGCATCAGCGTCAGGCCCAGGAGCGCCATCTGCAAGGGATTGCGCCGGAAGGCCAGCAGCGCATCGCCGAGCGCCACCGGCTCGCCCGCGTGCAGCCGCCGGCTGGTCTCGTACAAGCCCACCACCAGCACGGGACCGACCAGCATGAAGCCGGCGCCGAGGGGCAGCACGAGATAGGGCATCTCGTAGGCCCACAGGCCGAACGTCAGGAGATAGCTCGAGACGACCGCGAGCGCACCATAGGCGAGGCTGATGGCGGGCGCGCGGCGCATGTCCTGCCAGCCCAGCGCCAGCCAGTGCCAGGGCCGGTCGAGGTCGACCGGCTGGACCGCCGCCGCGCCGGTCGGCGCCAGGGGAACGGCGTTGCTCATGCCCGGCCTCTCTCCTCCCCGCCCGCCGGTCGCGCAGGCGCCGGCGTGCCGCCGCTGCCGGCCGGTGCGCTACGGCTTGTTGCCGCCGTCGTCCAGCCGCTTGCCGTCGAATTCCTTCTTCTCGCGCTCCGCCTCGCGGCGCAGCGACGACTTCTCCGTCGCCGTCCGGCCGAACTTGACGCGGTTCTCGGCGGCCACGCGTTCGGCGCGCGCCCGATCCTTGCGCTTGCGGAAGCTGTTCAGGTTGACGACCTCGCCCATGTCCCAAGTCCTGGTCGTTCGTTGCGCCGTGCTGACGGGCCGATCCTCAAGGGCGCTTGCCATCGGGGCACAGCCGCCTTCTGCCGGCGAGGGGCCCTGCTGCCTGGCCGGCCCGTGCTGTCCACCCCTTTCTAGCTTATCTGAATTGACGTAGGGTTCAACCGGGCGCTGAACCCTTTCAAGGGTCCGGCGTTGAGCCTAATGGGGGCACGCGGCATCGGGCGCGCGGACGGGGCCGGACGACAAGGCCCGACGCGATCGGCAAGGTATACGGAGCGGACCATGCGCAAAGTGCTGTTCGGCTTGCTCGGGCTGGTCGTCCTGGTGGTGGCGGCCGTCCTCATCGTCCCCAGCTTCATCGATCTCAGGTCCATGCTGGCGCCGGCGCTGCAATCCGCGCGCGAGGCGACCGGCCGCGAGGTGCGCGTGGGCGACGTCAGCCTGTCGCTGCTGCCCTCGCCGGTGGCCACGGTGAAGGACCTGAGGGTCGCCAACATCCCGGGCGCGGCCGTGCCCGACATGCTGCGCGTCAACGCGATCGAGGTGCGCATGGCGCTCCTGCCGCTGCTGTCGCGCCGCGTCGAGGTCGAGAGCATCACGATCGTCGACCCGACCGTGCAGATCGAGACGCTGAAGGACGGCCGCTCGAGCCTCGACTTCCCGAGATCGCAGCAGGGCGGCTCGGGCGGCGGCTTCGACGTCAGCCTGCAGACGATCGTCGTCAGGAACGGCGCCGTCGTGCTGCGCGACGCCGGCGGCGCCCAGCGGGCGATCGACGGCATCAACGCGACGGCCTCGGCCGATTCGCTGGCAGGTCCCTTCAAGGCCAGGGGCCAGGCGCGCGCCATGGGCGTGCCGTCCAATCTCGACGCGGCGATCGGCCGGATCGAGGCGGGCAAGCCCGCCAGCGTCAACATCGCGCTCGACGGCGCCGGGGCGAAGGCGCAGTTCGGCGGCACGGTGACCGGCGGCGACAAGACGGCGATCGCCGGCAAGCTGGCGCTCGCCAACCTGTCGGAGCTCGCGCGCGCTGTTAACAGCGAGGGCGGCGCCCTGCCGCCGCTCGCGGCGCAGTCCTTCACGCTCGAAGGCAACGTCAAGGGCACGCCGAGCCAGATCAACGTGTCCGAGATCAACGTGGCGCTGGGCGACATGCGCGGCACGGGCGCGATGGCGCTGGGCCTGGGCGACCGCACCACGGCGCAGCTCGCGCTCAATCTCGGCCGCATCGACCTCGACAAGATCCTGGGCCAGGTGACGGCGGCACCGCCCGCCAAGCAGGCCCCGGCGGCCAAGGCGGCGCCGGCGGCGCCGGGCCAGCCGCTGATCCCGACCAATCTCGTGGCCGCCGTCGACATCGGCATCGACGGCATCGTCTATCGCGGCCAGGCCATGCAGAAGGCCAGGCTTTTGGTCGACGTCGTCAACGGCGTCGTGCTGCTGAAGCAGCTCTCGGCGCAGCTGCCGGCCGGCTCGAACGTGCTGGTGGCGAACCTGCCGCTGCCGCTCGGCGGCAAGCCGC
>JAKLKW010000159.1 GCA_023150455.1 Alphaproteobacteria bacterium
CGAGCTCATGGTCCTGCTGGGCCCGTCCGGCTGCGGCAAGACCACGACGCTGCGGATGATCGCCGGATTGGAACCGATCACCTCGGGAAGGCTCGAGATCGGCGGTCGCGTCGTCAACGACCTGCCGGCCAAGGACCGCGACATCGCCATGGTGTTCCAGTCCTATGCCCTCTATCCGCACATGTCGGTCAGGGACAATCTGGCTTTCGGCCTGAGGCGCCGCTCCATCCCGGCCGCCGAGATCGAGGGGCGCGTGGCACGCGTGGCGGAGTCCCTCGGCTTGACCGCGTTGCTGGCGCGACGACCCCACGCGCTCTCGGGCGGCCAGCGCCAGCGCGTGGCGCTCGGCCGCGCCATCGTGCGCGACCCCGAGGTCTTCCTGTTCGACGAGCCACTGTCCAATCTCGACGCGGGCCTGCGCGCCTCGACGCGGCAGGAGCTGGCGCAGCTGCACCAGCGGCTGGCCGCGACCATGATCTACGTGACGCACGACCAGGTCGAAGCCATGACGCTCGGCGACCGCATCTGCGTCATGAACGGCGGCCGCGTCGCCCAGGTCGGCACGCCGATCGAGGTCTACCAGCGTCCGGCCAACCTGTTCGTCGCTCGCTTCCTCGGCGCGCCGCCGATGAACATCGTCCGCACGAGGATCATGGCCTATCGCAGCGGCCGCGCGGCGGCGATCGGCGGGACCCCTGTCCCCCTTGGCCGATTCGCGTCGCGGGCACTCGGACGGCTCAAGGAGGAAATCGTCCTCGGCTTCCGGCCCGAATCGGCCCGGCTGAGCGATCCCCGGCCGGGCGACATCGCGGTTCCGGGCGCTGTCAAGCTGGTCGAACGACTCGGCGCCGAGACCGTCACCACGGTCGCACTCGACGGCGGCACCGACGTGCTGGTGCGCAATCCCGGCGACAAGCCCGCCGCCGTCGGGGATCGCGTCACCCTGCTGGTCGACCCCGAGAACCTCTACGGCTTCGACCCGAACAGCGGCGACGCCGTCGCCGCGGTCGATCGCGGATGACCCCCATGCTGACGATCCGCAGAGACTGGCTTCGTGCCGAGCCGGCGACCATTGCCCGGTTCCACGGCACCCCGACCGGCTGGCTGGTCGACGCCATGGGACGCGAAGGGGCGCTGCACCACTCGATCCATGCGGTATGGAACGGTCCGGCCTTCGTCGGGTCGGCGCTGCCGGTGTGGACCTCGGCCCGCGACAACCTGGCCCCCTACGCGGCGTTGACCGTCGCCAGGCCGGGTGACGTCGTGCTGGTCGCGACCCAGTTCTTCGACCAGGGCTCGATCGTCGGCGATATCATGGTCGGCATGTTCCGCAACGCAGGCGTTGTCGCCGTCGTCACGGACGGGCTGGTGCGCGACGTCGCCGGGCTTCGCGCGGTCGGTCTGCCCGTCTACGCGCGCGGCGTCTCGCCGAACGCGCCGTTCAAGAACGGGCCGGGCGGAGTCGGCACGGCGATCTCGATCGGCGGTGTCGTGGTCGAGCCGGGCGATCTCGTGCTGGGCGACAGCGAGGGCGTCGTCGTCTGCCCGCGCCGCCGCATCGCCGAGGCGCTGTGCGAACTCGATGCGGTGCGCGCAAAGGAGGCCAAGACGGAGGCGGCCGTCAGGGCGGGGCTCCGGAAACCGGATTGGCTCGACCAGGCCCTTGCGGACAAGGGCGTCGCCTATGTGGATTGAGAACGAACATCCGTCGGGGGAAAGATGACCAGCAGCAACCAATGGCGCGTGCTGTACCTCAGCCGCGGCACGGAAGACCTCTACGCGATGATCCGCGCGGCGCTCAGGCCCGGCTTCGAGCTGGTCACGCTCGACGGCGACGGCGACGCCGAGCGCCTGGAGAAGATCGCCGATGTCGACGCCGTCGTCGTCGCCGGCGTCAAGCTCACGCGGGCCCACGTCGAGGCCGCCAGGCGCCTGCGCATCGTGCACCACCAGGGCGTCGGCTACCACGACACGGTCGACTGCGCGGCGCTGGCCGAGCACGGCCTGCCGCTGGCGATCACGCCGGGCGGCACGGCGACCGGCGTGTCGGAGCACGCGATCATGATGATGCTCGCGGTCATGAAGCGCCTGCCCTGGCTCGACGCGGAGATGCGCCAGGGCCGCTTCCCCATCAACGCGGTGCGCCACGTCTCCTACGAGCTCTGCGGCAAGACGGTCGGCATCATCGGCCTCGGCCGCATCGGCAAGGGCGTGGCCGAGCGCTTGAAGCCGTTCCAGGTGCGCGCGATCTACCACGATATCCTGGCCTTCCCGGCCGAGCTCGAACGCAGCCTTGCCGTCGCGCGCGTCCCGTTCGAGCGGCTGCTGGCCGAATCCGACGTCGTCACGATCCACGTGCCGCGCACGCCGAGCACGGTCGACATGCTGGACGCCGCCGCCCTCGCCCGCATGAAGCCGACCGCCTTCCTGGTCAATACCGCCCGCGGCGGCATCGTCAACGAGCCCGCTTTGGTCGACGCGCTGGGCCGGGGGCGCATCGCCGGCGCCGCGCTCGACGTCTTCGACGTCGAGCCGCCGGCCAAGGACCACCCGCTCTACCGCTTTCCCAACACGGTCTTCACGCCGCACGTCTCCGCCGGAACGCGCGATGCCTTCGTCACCAAGATGAACTTCGTGTTCGGGAATCTCGAGCGCTTCTTCCAGGGCGGCGCGCCGGAGCACATGGTGGACTACGTCGCCGAGCTCGGACTGGGCCGGGGCCGCCCGCTCGCCGGTCGCTCGCGCGGGTAAGGGGACGAACCGGAGACCGCCGGGCAGCCTCTAGGACGGGCGGCTGTTCCCGTGTAAGAAGTGGCGGCATGACCCTGATCACCACGTCCGACGCCCTGGCGGCGTTCTGCGCGCGCCAGGACGGCGCCGACTTCGTCACCGTCGACACCGAGTTCATGCGCGACAAGACGTACTGGCCCAAGCTGTGCCTGGTCCAGGTCGCCGGCCCGCACGAGCATGCGGCGATCGACTCGATGGCGCCGGGCATCGACCTCGGGCCGCTGCTCGACCTCGTCACCGTTTCGCCGGTGCTGAAGGTGTTCCACGCCGCGCGCCAGGACATCGAGATCTTCGTGCGCCTGGCCGGCCGCGTGCCGAAGCCGCTGTTCGACACGCAGGTCGCCGCCATGGTCTGCGGCTTCGGCGACTCGGTCGCCTACGACACGCTGGTGGCGAAGCTGGCCGATGCGCGCATCGACAAGTCGTCGCGCTACACCGACTGGCAGCACCGGCCGCTCACGCAGCGACAGATCGACTACGCGCTGAGCGACGTGATCTATCTGCGCCGGGTCTACGCCAAGCTGCAGCGGCGGCTCGAGCGCAGCGGACGCACGCACTGGCTCGAGGACGAGCTCGGGACGCTCGCCGATCCCGACACCTACCGCACCGATCCGGAGAGCGCGTGGCAGCGCATCAAGATCCGCGGCGGCAACCCGCGCTTCCTGGCCGTGCTGCGCGAGCTCTCGGCCTGGCGCGAGCGCGAGGCGCAGCGGCGCGACATCCCGCGCAACCGCATCCTGCGCGACGACAGCCTGCTCGACCTCGCGGCGCATCCGCCCGGCAGCCTCGACGAGCTGGCCCGCGCGCGCGGCGTCGGCCGCGGCGTGGCGGAGGGCCGGCTCGGCAACGACATCCTGGCCGCGGTGGCGCGCGCGCTGGCGAGCGATCCCAAGACCTGGCCGAGCCTGCCGCCGCGGCCGGATATCCCGCAGGGCCTCGGGCCCCTCACCGACCTCTTGCGCGTCCTTCTCAAGACCAAGTGCGAGGTGCATGACGTGGCCCAGCGCCTGGTCGCCAGCGCCGACGACCTGGAGCTGATCGCCGCCGACGACAACGCCGACGTCCCGGCGCTCAAGGGCTGGCGGCGCGAGGTGTTCGGCGAGGACGCCATCAAGCTGAAGCACGGGCGGCTGTCGCTCGGCGCCGACGGCAGCCAGATCAAGCTGATCCGCATCGACCCCGATCCCGCCACCCACACGCTGCGCGCCGAGATCGCCGCCGGCGGCTGAGGCGCCTGCGACCCAGCGCCGTACCGGCCGCCACCGGCCGCTGAGCGGCGGAAGGGGCGACGTGGGCATGTCGGAGGGCCGTGCGCACGCAACGACGAAAGCGCGCTGGGACCGTCGCGCCGGGGCGGTCGCCCTGGAGCTACACCTCGTCCTGCTCCAGGAACGCGGCCAGCGCGTCGAAGCGGCGTTGCGCCACCTCGCCCATGAGGTCGGCGAGCGGCATCGCGCCGTCCCCCTGCTGCTGCACGAGCTTGCCGGCGCGGCGGAACAGGCGCGCGCCGCGCAGGAGCGCGGGCGTGCCGCCGGTCAGCGTGAGGCCAAGGCGCATGGCGAGGCCGGCGATCCAGGCCTGGCGCAGCGCCTCGCGGTTCAAGAGCTTGCGCGCCAGCGCCACCGGCGGCGCGTCGCGATCGCCGCCGTAACGGGCGAAGATCGCCGCCGCCAGATAGGCGCGGCCGGGATGGTCGATGCCGACCACCGGCATGCGCAGCGCGCGGTCGAACCCGTGCCCGGCGCGATAGTCCGGATGGTCGTGCCAGCCGATATCGGCATAAAGGCAGGCGGCGCGCCGGAGCCGCGCGAGCGGCGCCGGCTCGTCGGGGAACAGCGGCGCCATCCAGTCGGCCAGGATCAGCCCGTCCTCGCCGAAGCGCCCGACCTCGCGCGCGTGGTCGGCGGCGGCGGCGATCAGCGGATCGCGCGCGCGTTCCTCGGGCGGCAGCAGGTCGTAGAGCCAGCCTTCGCGCAGGCCGAAGGCGGAGAAGACGATGCGCTTCGGCTTCATCGCGCGCGCCAGCACCAGCATCAGGAGCGCCGCGTAGGGCAGCGTCTCGTGGCGGCGGCGCGACACGCCGTACATCTTGCTGAGCGAATTGGGGCTGAGCCGCGAGACCAGCTGCAGGAACTCCTCGGCGTCGCCCCAGCGCAGCTCGTAGTCGTGGATGACGTGCAGCGCATGCCCGGTCTGCTCCATGTGCACGCGTGCGAGCGCCCGCCAGGCGCCGCCGACCGGATAGAAGTTGCGCCCCTCGATCTCGCCGAGCCAGTCCAGCGTCCCGAGCTGGCGCTCGATCGCCTCCTTGAGCCGCCGCCGGCTGGGATCGGCGCCCTGGATCATGCGCAGCGGCCCGAGCGGCAACGTGGCGTGACGCCCGAGCCGGCCGCCCTTCAAGCCGACCAGCTCGAGGCTGCCGCCGCCGAGATCGCCCATGGCGCCGTCCGCCGCGGGCTCCGCCGACAGCACGCCCAGCGCCGACAGCCGCGCCTCCTCCTCGCCGTCCAGCACGCGCGCCTGCAGCTTGCAGGCGCGCGCCACGTCGCGGATGAACTCCGGCCCGTTCTTGGCGTCGCGCACCGCGGCGGTCGCCAGCGCCTCCAGCCGCGTCACGTTCATGGCAGCGGCCAGGGCCACGAAGCGGCTCAGGTTCGCCAGCGCCCGCTGGATCGCCTCGCCGTCCAGCCGCCCGGTCTCCTCGAGCCGGCGGCCGAGGCCGCACATGACCTTCTCGTTGAAAAGGGCCACCGGCGCGCGCTCGAGCCGCTCGAACACCACGAGGCGGATCGAGTTCGAGCCGATATCGATGACGCCGATGCGGCCCTCGCGCGCGGCGGGCGGCACGGCCCGAGGCTGCCTTGCCTGACGATCCGCCGCCTGCTCGGCCGCGCGTTCCGGTGCCGCCGTTTCCGCCATGCCGCCCCGATCAGCCCTTGCGCAGCACGAGCTTCGGCAGCTCGCCCGAGCGCTTCAGGGCGCTGCCGCGGCCGGACAGGCTGGGATTCGTCATGAAGTAGTTGTGCGCGCTGAACGCGCCGGGGCCGCTCTTGACGCGCGTGTACCTGCCGCTCGCGTCGAGCGTCCAGCTCTGCGCCTCGTCGTTCAGGTTGGCGATCATCACCTGCTCGAGCACCTGCTGGTGCACGGTCGAGTTCGCGATCGGCACCATCACCTCGACCCGGCGGCTCAGGTTGCGCGGCATCCAGTCGGCCGAGGAAATGAACACCTTGGCCTTGCGCGAGGGCAGCTTCTCGCCGGCGCCGAAGCACACGACCCGCGTATGCTCGAGGAAGCGCCCGACGATGCTCTTGACGCGGATGTTCTCGCTGAGGCCCGGCACGCCGGGCCTGAGACAGCAGATGCCGCGCACGATCAGGTCGATCGACACGCCGGCCATCGACGCGCGGTAAAGCGCGTCGATCACCTCACGGTCGACCAGGGCGTTCATCTTGGCCCAGATCTGCGCCGGCCGGCCCGCCTTGGCGTGCTCGATCTCGTCGTCGATCAGCTTGAGCAGCGTCGGCCGCAGCGTCATCGGCGAGACCGCGATCTTGCGCAGGCCGGTCGGCTGGGCGTAGCCGGTCATGAAATTGAAGATCTTGGCCGCGTCCTCGCACAGGCCCGGATCGCACGTGAAAAAGGACAGGTCGGTATAGACCTTGGCGGTGATCGGGTGATAGTTGCCGGTGCCGTAATGCACGTAGGAACGCAGGCCGTCTTCCTCTCGCCTGACGACCATGGCGATCTTGGCGTGTGTCTTCAGCTCGATGAAGCCGAACACCACCTGCACGCCGACGCGCTCCATGTCGCGCGCCCAGCGGATGTTCGCTTCCTCGTCGAACCGAGCCTTGAGCTCGACCAGCGCCGTCACCGACTTGCCCGCCTCGGCCGCCTCGATCAGCGCGGCGACGATCGGCGAATCGGCCGAGGTACGGTAGAGCGTCTGCTTGATCGCGACGACGGCCGGATCGCGCGCGGCCTGGCGCACGAACTGGACGACGACGTCGAAGCTCTCGTACGGGTGATGGACGATGATGTCCTTCTGCCGGATGGCGGCAAAGCAGTCCCCGCCGAAGTCGCGGATGCGCTCGGGAAACCGCGCATTGAACGGCGTGAACTTGAGATCCGGCCGCTCCTCGACGATCAATTGGTGCGTATCGGCGAGGCCGAGCAGCCCGTCGAGCGAGATGCAGTCGCTCGGCGCCACGCGGAAGCGCTCGGTCAGGAAGCTGCGCAGCGGGTCGGGCATGCGCGAATCGACCGAGAGATGGATCACCTGGCCGCGGCGCCGGCGCTTCAATGCCGTCTCGAAGGTGCGGGTCAGGTCCTCGGCCTCTTCCGCGACCTCGATCTCGCTGTCGCGGATGATACGGAACATGCCGTAGCCGCGCAGCTGGAAGTCCGGGAACAGCCGGTCGAGGAACATCAGCATCGTGTCCTCGATCGGCACGAACCGGATCGCCGAGCCGGGCAGCCGCACGAAGCGCGCGATGCGCGGCGGCACCACCACCAGCGCGTTGAGCGTGCGCCCGTCCGACGGGCGCGTCAGCAGCAGGTTCAGCCCGAATCCCAGGTTCGGCACGAACGGGAACGGATGCGCCGGGTCGATTGCCAGCGGCGTCAGCACCGGGAACACGCTGCCCATGAAATACTTGTCGAGCCACTCGCGCTCGGCCGGCGTCAGCTCGTCGGGGCTCAGGACCGCGATGCCCGCCTCGCGCAGCTCGCCCAGAAGCGTGTTCAGGCAGCGCTGCTGATCGAGCATCAGCTCATGCGCCGTTTCGTGGATCGCGCGCAGCGCCTGCGCCGGCGTCAGGCCGTCGTCGCTCGGCGTATCCACCCCGGCATCGACCTGGCCCTTCAGACCGGCGACGCGCACCATGTAGAACTCGTCCAGGTTGCTGGCCGAGATCGACAGGAAGCGCAGCCGCTCGAGCAGCGGATGGCTGGCGTTCGAAGCCTCCTCCATCACCCGCGTGTTGAAGGCGAGCCACGACAGCTCGCGATTGATGAACCGCTCGGGGCTGGTCGGCTCGATCTTGCCGGGCTCGACCCGCATCGCCTGGGTCACGCAATCCTCCTCAAGGGCCGAAGCGCCCGCCAACGCGGCATAAGCGCTTCGCCCCGCCGTTCATTAATCTTGTATACCATTACCCCGAACTTGTGACCGAGTCGTGACGGTTGCAAGGGGCGAAAAGGCCGGGGAAAGGACGCGATGAAGCGGCGCATCTACTTGTTTCGCCACGCCAAGTCGGGCCGGGACGACCCGACCCTGCCCGATCGCGAGCGCGACCTCAACGGCCGCGGGCGCGAGGCCTCCGAGCGCATGGGCGCCTGGTGCGCCGAGAACGGCATCGCACCCGAGCTGGTGCTGTGCTCGACCGCGCGCCGCGCGCGCGAAACCCTCGCCCGCCTGCTGCCCCACCTGCACACCGGCCGGGTCGAGTTCGAGGACGCGCTCTACCTCGCGAGCGCCGCCGAGCTGCTGCGCCGGCTGCGGCGGATCGACGATTGCGTCGCCTCGGTGATGATGGTCGGCCACAACCCGGGCCTGCACGAGCTGGCCGTGCTCCTCGCCGCCGACGGGGAGGCGGGCCCGGTGAAGCAGCTTTCCGCCAAGTTCCCGACCGCGGCGATGGCCGAGATCACGGTCGAACTCGATCGCTGGCGCGATCTCGACGCCGAGCGCGGCCGGCTGGCCCGCTTCGTGCTTCCGCGCGAGCTGGCATGACGGGCGAGCTGGCATGACCGGCGAGCTGGCATGACCGGCGCGCCGGCATGATCGAAGCCGCCGGGCGCGCGGCGGCCGTCGCCGCGCTCTACGCCGTTTCCACGCTGGTCCTGCTGCTGCCCGCCCTGTGGAACGGCTTCCCGTTCATGTTCTACGACACGGGCGCATTCATCGAGCAGGCGCTGACTTCGAAATTCATCGCCGAGCGCTCGGTGTTCTATGCCTGGTTCATCGCCGCCTTCCAGCCGAACCTGAGCCTGTGGCCGGTCGCCGTGGCGCAGGCCTTCATGACGGTCTGGGTGATGCGCGCCGCCATGCGGGTGTTGAACCCCGGCCTCGGCGCGGCGCGCTTCCTGGCGCTGGTCGTCGTGCTGGCGGTCGCGACCGCCCTGCCCTGGACCGTGGGACAGATCCTGCCCGACTTCCTGACGGCGCTGCTCGTATCGGCGATCTACCTGCTGGGATTCCATGGCGGTCGGCTCGACGGCGCGACGCGTCTCGGCCTCGGCGCGGTCGCCGTGCTGGCCGCGACGTCGCACGCCTCGCATCTGGCGCTCGCGGCCGGGCTCGCCGTGGTCATCGCCGCCGCGCAGGGGCTGCTGCGCGGTCGCCGGCTCGATACCGGCGACATCCCGGTCCGCCCGCGCTGGGAATGGCCGGCCGCGACCGTCGCCCTGTCGCTGGCGCTGCTTCTCGGCAGCAACTACCTGCGCGCCGGCGAGCTGTTCTTCAGCCGCTCGGGCGCGGCCTTCGCCTTCGGACGGCTGGTGCAGGACGGCATCGCCAAGCGGCTGCTCGACGACACCTGCCCGCAGTCCGGCTACAGGCTGTGCCCCTACAAGAACGCGCTGAAGGCGACGGCGGACGAGTGGCTGTGGGCGCCCGACACGCCGTTCTGGAAGATCGGCGGCTTCGACGGCACCGGACCGGAATACGAGCGCATGATCCGCGACAGCCTGCGGCGCTATCCCGGCATGCACCTTGAAACCGCGCTCAAGGCGACGCTCGTGCAGTTCGTCACCTTCCGCACCGGCGACGGCATCGAAGCGCAGACCTGGCCTACCTTCTGGATCATGGAGACCTATCTGCCCGAGCAGTACGCTGCGTTCCGCGCTGCGCGCCAGCAGAACGATCTGATCGATTTCGTGTGGCTGAACGGCCTGCACCGGCCGGTCGGAGCGATCGCGTTGCTGGCCGCGGCGGGGTTCGTCGCCTGGGGGACGTGGCGCCGGCGCCTCGACGCCGTGGCGGTCCTGCCCGGCTTCCTCTTGATCGCGCTCCTGGGCAACGCGTTCATCTGCGGCGTGCTGTCGAACCCGCATGACCGCTACCAGTCGCGCCTGATCTGGATCGTACCCTTCGCGCTCGTCCTGCTGGCCTCGCGCGGGACGGTCAGCCCTCCGCCCAGAAGCGATCGCTCTTCGCCACCTTGCGGCTGACGCGCGCGCCCTGCGGCAGGTCGTGGGCGATGCGCGCGGCGTGCCATCCCGCCAGCAGCGCCTCCGTGCGGCCCAGCTCGGCATCCACCGCGACCAGCTCGTCGACCAACCGCTTGCCGACCACGGCGTCGTTCATCGATCCCAGGCAGTCCTGCATGTCGGACAGGCGCCGCGCGTATTTCAGCGCCGCCTTGCGCGAGAACAGCGAGCGGAAGAACTCGGCCGCGTAGCGCGCCTTCTTCGCTTCGATGCGCAGCTCGTGCCGCTCCTCGTCGCTCAGCTCCTGGAAGCGCTTCGCCAGCCTGCGGATCTTGCGATGGCGCCTGTCGAGCACCTCGCGCGCGACGTCGATGGCGGGGCGCTCCCAGGGCGCAACGGCGCCTTCCTCGCCCGGCGGCCTCTCCTCGCCGCCGCTCTCGAGCCACAGATCGAGCTGCAGCTGCAGGCGCGTGTACCGTCGATCATCGAGCGTCGCGGCTACCTGGGCGTAGGCCGCGGCCCGCGCGCCGGATGCGGCCTTGCTCAACGTCTGCAAGCCCTGTTCCGCGGGCAGTCGCGCCAGCAGCGGCGTCAGCGTCTCCTCGATGAACACGTCCCAGTCGCGCGCCGGGCCGAACTGCTGCTGCGCCCAGCGCAACTCCTCGGCGAAGTACGCACGCTGCTCCGGCGGCAGCGTGCCGTTGAACAGCGAGAACGCGGCGCGCAGGCGGCGCAGGCCGACACGCAGCTGGTGCACGCCTTCGCTGTCCTCGCCCAGCCGGGCGCAATCCTCGTTCGCGCGCTGATGCTGAAGGCAATGCCGCGCGATCACCACGAAGGCCTGCCAGGTCGTCATCGACCGGGCGAGCTCGATCCCCTCGGCCTTGCGCGGCACGGGCTTGGCACCCAGCAGCAGGTCGTAGCCGCGCGCCGCCTTCGTGCGGTATTCGACCGTGAACGGCACGCGGTCGTGCAGGCGCAGCGCCAGCTCGTACAGGCGCGCAGGGCGGCCCGACTTCAGCTCCAGCTCGGCCTCGCACACCTCCTCGCGGCCGTTGACCGTCGCGATCTCGCCGGTGTCGACCGCCAGCTCGATCTGCGCGTCCTCCAGCTCCAGCGGCGTGGTGCTGCGCGTGATGTCCGAGACGAAGGCTTCCTTGAGGTCCTTCTGCGCGTCCACCGGCAGGGATTCGCGCAAGCGCTCGTCGCCGATGCGCTCCAGCTGCGGGCGATCGCCTTCGATCATCGTCTCCCATTCGAGGTAGCGGTGCGCGGCGCCGCAATCGCCTCCTCCGTCCGGCGCCTTCAGCGTCTGGATGCGGTGGTTGCCGACATGACGCACGCGCAACGCCATGCGCCGCTTGCGCAACGCCAGATCCTCGGTGTCGAAATACACGTTGCGCAACTTCTTCGTGCGCGACGCGGCCATGCGCAGTTCGCGCAGAAGGGGGTGCCGCCGCAAACGGCCGAGCTCATCCGGCTTGATGCGGAGCTTGAGTTCGGTCTCGGTGTTCACGGATCCCCCGACCAACGGCCGGCGGGACGTTACCCCGGGGTTTTCGGCTCTGTCATTTGTTATAATTCCGTCAACGAACCGTCATATTACAACATGTTGGCCGGGCTCGCGGGGATGCGATTTACCCCCGCTATCCCCGCGATTCACAGCGGCCCTTTGCCGCAGCAGACGCTGCCGCGAATGGCCCGCGCCCCGCTAGATCGTGGCGTTGAACGCACCGCCGTCGAGCAGGAAACTCTGCCCCACGATGAACCCGGTATGCGCGCTGCAGACGAACGCGCACAGCGCGCCGAACTCGTCGGGATCGCCCAGCCGGCCGGTCGGATTGGCCCTGGCGCGCTCGGCATGCAGCTCTTTCCAGTCGCGGTTCTGCCTCTGCGCCTCGAACTTGAGGGTGCCGAGCATGCGGTCGGTCTCGAACGGACCGGGCAGCAGGTTGTTGATCGTCACGTTGTGGCGCGCGACGAACTTGCGCGCCACCATGCCGTCGACCGTGGCTTTGATCAGCATGATCGAGGAGACCATGTTGTTGTTGAGCGCCTTCAGCCAGTCGTCGGCCGACCAGTCGCGGAAATCGCCCGGCGGCGGCCCGCCGGCGTTGTTCACCAGGATGTCGGGCTCGGGGCACGCCTTCAGCGCCGCGGCACGGCCGGCCTCGGTCGTCACGTCCGCGACGACCGCGGCGACGGGCGCCTGCGTCACGGCACGGATCTCGGCCGCCGCGGCGTCGAGCGTCTCCTTCGTGCGCGCGGCGATCGTCACCGCCACGCCCTCGCGCGCCAGCGCCTTGGCGCAGGCCTTGCCCAGCCCCTTGCTGGCCGCGCAGACCAGCGCCTTCTTCCCCGCGATGCCCAGATCCATCGTTTCGCTCCTCACAATAGCCGCGTCATTTCGTCCAGCAGTTCGCGCGCGAGCGCCGTGGTGATCTCGCGTTTCAGCGCCAGGGCGCGGCGGTCCAGCGCGTCGACGATCCGGCCGGCCGCCGCAAGCGAGCGTTCGATGCGCGGCACCAGGTAGCCGACCACGTCGGGCTCGGGCCGGAGCTGGCGGTCGGCAAAGAGCTTGCCGAGCACGGCTGCCAGCAGCTCGTCGTCCGGCGGCTCGATCGCGACGCTGGGTGCCGCCGCCAGGCGCGAGCGCAGGTCGGGCAGCCGCACCGGCCAGTGCGCCGGCGCGTGGCGCGCGGCGACGAGAACATGGCCGCCCCGGTCGCGCATCAGGTTGTAGAGATGCAGCAGCGCCGCTTCCTCGGGGGCCGGCCCGTCGCCGGCGAGGTCGAGGGCCACGGCGCGCGCATCGCCCAGCACCCGCGGCAGGTCGTCGGCGGTCAGCGCCGCGGGATCGGGCATGATCGCTTCGGCGCGCCGGCGCCATAGATGCAGGAGATGCGTCTTGCCGCTGCCGGCCGGCCCGTGCACGGCGACCAGCGGCGCCGGCCAGTCGGGATAGCGCTCGATCCACGCCAGCGCCGCGCGGTTGGAGGGGGCCGCGACGAAATCCTCGGGCGCGAACGAGCGCCCGTGCTCGAGCGCGAGTAC
>JAKLKW010000160.1 GCA_023150455.1 Alphaproteobacteria bacterium
GCACCTTCGCCGAGCTGGCGCGGCTGAAGCGCGACCGCCTGGTGGCGGCCGCCTTGCCGGTGCCGCCGCGCGGCCACTCGGCGGCCGAACCGGCACCGCCGTTGCAGCCGCAGGCGTCTGCGGCCGGTTCCCGGCCGCTCGCCGGCGGCAAGCGGCCCGGGGTCGCCGCGGCCGCGGCCGCCGGTTCCCTGCCTCCCGCGCCGGCAGGACTGGCCTGGCGCGCGCCAGCGCCGGACGAACTGCAGCGCGCGCTATCGGGCCATACGCTCGCGGCGATGGCCGTCGTGGCGCCGCGCGATCGCCGCGCGCGGGTCTGGATCCATTTCCGGCCGGACGGCGCGGCGACCTTCCGCAACGAGAACGGCGCGCGCGACGACGGCACATGGGTCGTCGATCAGGCGGGGGCCCTGTGCACGACCTGGCGCGGCTTGCGCCAGGGAAAGCGCACCTGCTTCCGCGTCTGGCTGGCGGGCGACATGCTGCACTGGGAGGGCGGCGAGCGGCTGAACCGCACCACGGGCCGGCTCATCAAGGGCGAGGTCAACTAGCGCCCGCCCGACACGCGCTCGCGCACGCTTCAGGGAATGTGCGCGACGGCCTCGGTCCCGAACGTCAGTCTTTCACGCGCCGGGCAATCCCGGCCGCTTGATCCAGGTCATGTCGCCGACTCCCGCCCCGTGCCACGGTCGCTGCGAGATTCGAAGCCGGATCCGGAGGCTGGCCGATGAGCGATTGCACACGTCATCGTCGTCACGTGGCCGCGATGGCAGGCGCGGTGGCGCTGGCAGGCCTGCTGACCGCAAGCCCCGCCCACGCGCATCGCGACCGCGACGCCGCCTTCATCGGCGGCATGCTGGGCGCCGTGCTGCTGGGAACCATGCTCGGCGCGATCGCGCGGCCGAGCCCGCCGCCGGACTACATCTACGTCCAGCCGCCGCCGGCCTATGCGCCGCCATACCCGCCGGTGCCCGCCTATCCTGCGCCCGTCTACCCGGCACCGACCTATGCGCCGACGACGGCCGCGCAGCGGTTGCAGGAGCTGGACCAGGCCTGCCGCGCCGGGCTGCTTTCGCCGCAGGAATGCGAGACGAAGCGCCGGCAGATCATCGAAGGCATGTGAAGCAGGAGTCCCGTCCATGCAAGGGAATCGCGCCATTCTTGCCGCCGTCCTCGCCGCCGCATGGCCCGCCGCGGCCGACACGCTGCCCGTCGCGCCGGAGGACCGCGTCTGCACGATCGAGAAGGGTTCGGTCTGCCGCGCCAACGAGGAGTGCAAGCCGACCGCGACGATCGGCAGGGAGAAGCTGCCGCTGAAGTTCACCGTTTCCTTCGACGATCGCATGGTCATGGCCGCGACGGGCGCGGGGTACATCAGCTCCTCCGCGGCGAGCATCATCGCGCGCGACGACGGCCAGCTGATCCTGCAGGGAATCGAGCACGGATTCAGCTGGTCGATCGTCATCCGCGAACACGGCAACGTCATGTCGACCGGCCTGTCGACGGCCGAGGGCTCGTTCGTCGGCTACGGCACGTGCACGCTGGTCGAGGAACTGCGCGCCAAGGCGAAGGGCGGCTGAGCAGGCCCGGGGCCGGGATCGCCGCGGCCGATTGAAGCGCCGCGCCCCGCCGGCCTATTCTCCCCGCGGGCAAGGGCAGGGGAGCTTCATGGGGCCGGTGCTTGACAGCCTGATGGCCGGCACGCCGGTGCTGGTCGCGCATTTCCTGGTCGCGATCGCCATCTTCGTAGCCGGCGTATTCGTCTACACGCGCATCACGCCGTTCAACGAGCTGGAGCTGGTCCGCCAGGGCAACGCCGCGGCGGGCGTGTCGGCGCTCGGCGCGACGCTCGGGCTCGCCCTGCCGATCGCCGGCGCGCTGGCCGGCAGCGTGAACCTGTTCGACCTGCTGGTCTGGGGCACGCTCGCCATCGTGATCCAGATCCTGACCTTCGTGATCGTCTCCGTGGCGATCCGCCGCCTGGTCGAATCGATCATGCGCGAGGAGATGGCCGCGGCGATCCTGCTGGCGGGCGTGCAGGTCGCGGTCGGGCTGATCAACGCCGCCGCCGTGCGCGGGTGATGCGCTGGCGCGACCGCATCCTGATCCTGCTCGCGCTCGGCATGTTCGGGCACTCGCTGCTGCAGGCGGCGATCGAGCGGTTCTGGATCTTCGCCGACGAGCTGCGCCGCCCGCCGCCGAC
Organism: Alphaproteobacteria bacterium; assembly: GCA_023150455.1. Taxonomy (GTDB): domain Bacteria; phylum Pseudomonadota; class Alphaproteobacteria; order JAEULC01; family JAEULC01; genus JAEULC01. The sequence goes on from JAKLKW010000160.1 coordinate 2,201, forward strand.
CCTGCCGGGCGGCGACGTCGGTGCGCCGGCGCCGCGCCGCCCGCCGCCGGGCGCGCCGCTGCTGGCGCCGATCAGCCAGCGCGACCCGTCCTTCAGCGTTGCGCCGACCGCGCCGCGCCGGCCCGACCAGCGCTCGATCGGCTCGGCGTTCGCCGTGGGGCCGGAAGGGGCCTGGATGACGGCGCGCCACGTGATCGACGGCTGCCGCCGGCTGCAGCTCCGCCGCGCCGGCTCGTGGGACCCGGCCTCGGTCGTCTTCAGCCATCCGGCGGCGGATATCGCGGTGCTGCATGCGCGCGGCGACGGCCCGCCGCTGCCGGTCACGGAAGGGCCGTTCGCGCTCGGCGAGGACGGGTTCGCGTTCGGCATCGCCGGCCAGGGCGGGCCGTCCGCCATCCACGGCGTGCTGCTCGGCCGCGCGCGCGCCGTGCAGAGCGGCCGCATGAGCGGCGCCACCGAGGTGACGGTCTGGGCCGAGCGCGCCATCGTTCCACCCGGCGAGCGCTGGATCGGCGGGATGAGCGGCGGGCCCCTCATGACCGTGGAAGGCGCCGTGGCCGGCGTGATGTCGGTCGCATCGCAGCGCCGCGGCCGCATCTTCACGGTGGCGCCGGAGACCGTCGCGGAAACCATGCGGCGCACCCGGCTGACCTTCGTGCCGACCACGGCGGTGCCGGCGCCGGTCACGCCGGCTGCGATGGAGCGGGTTCGTGGTACGCTGCTCGACCGCCGTACGGTCGTGCAGGTGCTGTGCACGGGGTGACGAGCATGCAGGACGCGACGATTTCCGGCTTCCATGCGCACGTCTATTTCGACACGGCGACGCGCGAGCGCGCGCTTGCCCTGCGCGAGCGGGTCGGCAGGACCTTCGCCGGCGCGGTCGCGGCCAAGCTTGTCTCCATTGGCCGCTTCCACGAGAAGCCGGTCGGGCCGCACCCGCGCTGGAGCTTCCAGATCGCGTTCGCCCCGGCCGCGTTCGAGCGCGTCGTGCCATGGCTGATGCTGAACCGCGACGGGCTGACCGTGCTCCTGCACCCCGAGACCGGCGATGCGCTGGGCGATCATGCCGAGCGCGCGCTGTGGATGGGCGAGATGCTGCCGCTCGACCTCGACGCGCTCAGGCGATGAAGGGCAGGGTCTGCATGGTGACCGGCGCCACCGCCGGCATCGGCCTGGTCACCGCGCGGGCGCTGGCCGGGCGCGGCGCCCAGGTCGTGATCGTGGGACGCAGCGCCGAGAAGGGCGAGGCGGCCGTCCGCGATCTGCGCCGGCGCACCGGCAACCCGCAGGTCTCGTTCCTGCGCGCCGATCTCTCCCGCCAGGCGGATGTAAGGCGCCTGGCGGAGGCGTTTTCCACGGCGCATCCGAGGCTCGACGTCCTGGTGAACAATGCCGGCGCGATCTTCTGGCGCCGCCAGGTCTCGGCCGAGGGCATCGAGATGACCCTGGCACTCAACCACCTGAACTATTTCCTGCTCACCGGGCTGCTGCTCGACCGGCTGCGCGCGGCGGCGCCGGCGCGCATCGTCAACGTCGCATCGGGGGCGCACCGGCGCGCCGTGCTCGATCTCGACGACCTGCAGTCGGAGAAGAGCTATTACGGCCCGCGCGTCTACGCCAACTCGAAGCTCGCCAACATCCTGTTCACCCGCGCCCTGGCGCGGCGCCTGCCGGCGGACGAGGTTACGGCGAACTGCCTGCATCCGGGCTTCGTGCGCAGCGAGTTTGGTCAGAACAACAGCCTGTGGTTCCGCATCGCGATCCGCATCGCCATGCTGCGCGCCATCGGCGTCGAGGAAGGCGCGCGCACCAGCATCCATCTCGCCACCGCCGAAGAGCTTGCCGGCACGAGCGGCGGCTATTTCGTCAAGCGACAGCCGGCGGAGCCCACGCGCGCCGCGCTCGACGCCGACACCGGCGAACGCCTCTGGGCCGCGAGCGAGGCGCTGACGGGGTTCAGGTACCCGCTCTGATCACCGCGCCGTCATGAACAGCCACGGCGTCGGGCCCTTGCGCCATTCCCAGGTGGCGAGCAGGCGGTCGAGGTCGGTGTATTCGTGGAAGCTGTCGGGCAGCTCGACGGCGTGGAAATGACGGTCGATCTGCTCGACCTGGTGGCTGTCCTGGAACCGGCCGGCGATCTCGCGCGAGATGCCCGGCGTCAGGCAGTCGTGGCATTCGACCAGCACGTCCATCCTTCTCAGCGCCGGATAGGCGGCCGGGTCGAGCAGCTGCCGCTCCGCGCCCTCGACGTCGCAGAACACCAAGGTGCGCAAGCCCTCGAACTTGGCGAAATCCTCGCCCGCGAAGGTGCCGGCGACCGTCACGCGGTCCGCGACCTCGTTCTCCTCCGCCAGCTGCCGGCACACGGTCTGCGCCTTCTCATTGGTGTCGCAGGCGAGAACGCGGGCCTGCTTCATGCGTCGCGCCAGGCCGACCGCGTAAAATCCCTCTGCACAGCCGATGTCGAGCACCACCTCGTACGGCGTGGCGACGATCCGCTCGATCACCGGGTGCAGCTCGCGCTCGTAGCAGCCCAGCAGCTTGGGCGCGTTGCAGCCCTCGGTCGACTGCGCGGCGAACTTCATGCCGGTGAACGGGCCGCCCAGCACGACGCTGCCGAAGCTGTGCACCAGCGTGTTGTTGATCAGGGTCGCGCGCCACTTGCCGAGCAGACGCAGGGCGGCGTTCAGCGCCCGGCGCCTGTCGACGCCCGGATGGTTCAGCATGACCTGCAGATCGTTGAATACCTTGTCGTGGATGCTCATGGCCGGGAAAAGATGCTCGCGTTCCGTCCGCAGAATACATGAACCTTGCACGATTGCGACTGCTGCCCCGATTCCCGGCGGACCCGGCGGCCGCCCGACTTGCGTCGGCGCGGCGGCTTCGCTATCCCTGCCGCGCCGGCCACTTGGCTTCGGACTGCGCCCCGAGGAATCCCTGCATGACCACCGCCATTGTCGATATCCGCGCCCGCGAGATCCTGGACAGCCGCGGCAATCCCACGGTCGAGGTCGACGTGCGGCTCGAGGGCGGGGCGCTTGGCCGCGCGGCGGTGCCGTCGGGCGCCTCCACCGGCGCGCACGAGACGCTCGAGCTGCGCGACGGCGACCACAAGCGCTACGGCGGCAAGGGCGTGCTGGGCGCCGTCGGGGCCGTGAACGGCGAGATGTTCGATGCGCTTTCCGGCCTCGACGCGCGCGACCAGGTCAAGATCGACCGCACGATGATCGAGCTGGACGGCACGCCGAACAAGGCACGGCTCGGCGGCAACGCGATTCTCGGCGTGAGCCTTGCCGTGGCGAAGGCGGCCGCGGCAGCGTCCGGCCTGCCGCTGTACCGCTATGTCGGCGGCGCCTACGCGCGCAGCCTGCCGGTGCCGATGATGAACATCGTCAACGGCGGCGCCCACGCGGACAACCCGATCGACGTGCAGGAGTTCATGGTCATGCCGGTCGGGGCCGCGACCATGGCCGAGGCGGTGCGCGTCGGCGCGGAGATCTTCCACGCGCTGCGCAAGAAGCTGAAGGACGCCGGCCACAACACCAATGTCGGCGACGAGGGCGGCTTCGCGCCCAACCTCGCCAGCACGGTCGACGCGCTCGACTTCATCATGAAGGCGATCGAGGCCGCCGGCTACAAGCCCGGCCACGACGTGGTGCTGGCGCTCGACGCCGCCTCGACCGAGTTCTTCAAGGACGGGCAGTACGTGATGGCAGGGGAGGGCAAGACGCTCGATGCCGCCGGCATGGTCAAGTTCTACGAAGGCCTGGTCGCCAAGTTCCCGATCGTGTCGATCGAAGACGGCATGGCCGAGGACGACTGGCAGGGCTGGAAGGCGCTGACGCTCGCGATCGGCAAGAAGGTGCAGCTGGTCGGGGACGACCTGTTCGTCACCAACCCGATGCGCCTGAAGCAGGGAATCGAGAAGGGCGTCGCCAACGCCATCCTGGTCAAGGTCAACCAGATCGGCACGCTCAGCGAGACGCTCGAAGCGGTCGAAACCGCGCACCGCGCCGGATACCGTGCGGTCATGTCGCATCGATCGGGCGAGACCGAGGACGCGACGATCGCCGACCTGGCCGTGGCCACGAACTGCGGGCAGATCAAGACCGGCTCGCTGTCCCGCTCGGACCGGCTGGCCAAGTACAACCAGCTGATCCGCATCGCCGAGGACCTGGGACCGGCTGCCCAGTACCCGGGACGCGCGGCGCTGCGGCGTTGAGGGACCGTCGGCGACGCGTCCGGAAATAGCGTGACCGCAACGGCCCCCGCGCATAGATTGACCCCCCATGTCCGCCGACGAAGCCAAGCCACAACCCGCGCCGGTGCAGTCGTTCAATTTCGAGTCGAAAGTATTCGGCATGCCCGAGGCTCGGTTTGTCCTTGCGCACGACGGACAGCCGACGCTGCGGATGATCGTCGGCACGATGCAGGCCAGCCTGCCGCTCAACACCGTCGTCAGTTCGTTCCAGATCTCCGACCCCGACAAGGAGCTGCTGAACGTCGTTGCCAAGAGCCTGAAATACGTCAAGGAGATCCGTCCGGGCGATTCGATCCCGAGCGAGATCCTCGACGGCTCCGCGTCCTGGGCCATCGACGAGCGGCACAACGACGTCGCGCGCAAGCGCCTGACCGTGCAACTGGTCGGATGGTTCACCGGCGAGGCGGTCGAGACGCTCGACGTCGAGCAGCTGGCCAAGCTCGCCGATGACCCCAAGGTCACGGCCCGGGTCAACGAGGCGTTCCAGAAGGCCGCGACCAGCATCGGCACCGACAAGGACGGTGTCCTGCAACGCATCGAGACGCTGGTGCGCGAGCTCGGCTATATCGAGGCGTTGCGGGAGCGCTTCATCCGCGTGCGAAGGGTGGACCAGACGATGGGCGCGCTGTCCACGTATTTCCACGGCGACACGACGACGCTGGAGTCGATCCAGCGCATCCGCGCGTTGATGCGCAAGCCGCTGACGCGCTTCCAGACGGTCTTCGACGAGGTCGATGCCATGACCGGCGAGGTCCTGTCGGCGCTGAAGAACGTCGGCGCCCAGATCGACTTCATCCGCAAATGCCGCGACGAGCTGTGGGACCACTACATGTCCTGGGAGCCGATCCTCGAGGAGATGCAGGGGCTGGAGCTCGAGCGCAACCCGGCCTGCGCCAACTTCATCCGCAAGGTCTATCAGCTCGCCGCCACGCGCTACCCGCAGGGCGTGTCCTGGCGCTGAACGAGGCGGCCGCGATCGCCGCCGCGCGGTCGATGGCGAGCGCCAGCAGCAAGGCGCCGGCGCCGAGGGCGAACGGCAGCGCGTAGGCGTCGGGCGAGCGACCGAACAGGTACGAGTATCCATAGGCGGCCGCCGCCTAGCCCAGGGCGAAGGCGGTAGTGGCGGCGCCCCAGGCGGCGCTGCGGGCTTCCGGCTGCCGCGCCAGCAGCTCGTGCACGCGCCCGAGCACCAGCGGCACGATGCCGGGCACGCATGCGCCGATCACGAAGCTCGATGCCGCCAGCGCCGCGGGGCCGTCGGCAAAAGCGAGGAGGCCGACGAACGCGGCCTGGGCGGCGAGCGCGCAGGCCAGGGCGGCTGCGAAGCCGATCCGGTCGGCCAGGTTTCCCGCCAGGATCGGGCCGGCGGCGGCACCCAGGCCGAAGACGATCCAGCACATGGACCCCGCCGCGATGCCCCGACCGAGGCCGCGCGCGACGAAGTCCACCATGAACAGCATGTGCGGCACGAGTCCCACGGCGTTGAGGCCATAACAGGTCAGCAACGCCAGCAGCGGCGCGTGATGTCGCAAGGGCGAGCGGCCGGTCGCGGCCGCCGGCGGTTGCGGAGCGGGCTCGCCGACCGCGGGCCCCGTCGGCCAGCCGCCCCAGCCCATCATGCTCAACAGCAGTGCCAGCACGCCGAGCGCCAGCCAGATCGTGACGAGACCGTGGCCGAGCAACATGGGCACGAGGCTGCCGGAAAGCGCGATCCCCAGCCCGACGCCGGTGAAGATCGCGCCGCCGACCAGGCCGCGTCGCGCGGTCGGGACGTGCGGCAGCACGGCGGGTGCCGCCAGCACCATCAGCGCGCCGCCGGCGAGGCCGGAACCGAAGCGCCAGAGGAAGAACCAGGCGAATGCGGGCGGCAGCGCGGCCGCGAAGAAGCTGGCGGTCGCCAGTGCCATCATGGCGCGCAACGCCGCCACCGTGCCGCAGCGCGATGCGATGCGCCGCCCCAGCAGGGCGCCTGCGACATAGCCGGCGAGATTGGCCGCGCCGAGATACGCCGCCTCGGCCGGCCCGAACCAGCCCGCGTCGATCAGGGCGGGGATCAATGGCGTATAGGCGAAGCGCGCGAGCCCGATGCCGATCAGGTTGGCGCTCAGCGCCGACAGGGTCGCGCGCCAGGGAGTCGCGGTGTCCATGGGCCGGCAAGCTAGCCGGCCGGCTGCATCGCCAATAACGATTTGTCGTGAACGCCGTTATCTGTTCAAGAGATCGACAGCCGACGGCATTCCCGGCTCGCGCCCGTCGTCACGCCGGCGCGGCGCGCGGCGGCGAGCGGCGGGCCAGTTCCAGGAAAGCGTCGAGCGCGCTGGAGACGAACGCGTCGCGCCGGCGGACGAACAGGGTCGCGACGCGCCCCTCTTTCGCCGGCAGCTGGTGCACGCGCACCCGTCCCTTGCCCCAGACCGGCCCGATCAGCGCGCGCGGCAGCAGCGTGACGCCGAGTCCCGCGGCGACGCAGCCGAAGATCGCTTCCAGCGTGCCGAATTCGAGCCGCCGCAAGCCGACCACGCCGCGGCGCACCAGGATTTCCTCCAGCCGCTGGCGATAGGAGCAGCCCGCGCGCAGCACGACGATCTTGAGGTCGCGCGCGGCGAAGACCTGATCGAGCGAGCGCATCGACGGGGGCGTGAGGAGCGCCAGCTCCTCGCGGTACACCATCGTTTCCTCGAGGTCCGGGTGCTCGACCGGCCCGCACACGAACGCGCCTTCCAGCCGGCGCGCGAGAACCTCGTGGATCAGCTCCTGCGTCGTGCCCGTGCGCAGCGCGACATCGACCTCGGGCCAGGCGCGGGCGTAGGCGGTCAGGACCGGCGTCAGCCGCAACGCGGCGGTCGTCTCCAGCGAGCCGATCGCCAGCTCGCCCTTGGGGCGCCCGTCGTCGCGCACGGCCCGGCGCGCCTCGTCCAGCAGCTGCGCCACCCGCTCGGCATAGGGCAACAGGCGCCGGCCCGCCGCGGTCAGCGCGACACCACGGCTGTGACGTTCGAACAGGGTCGCCTTCAGCAGGTCTTCGAGATGCCTGATGCGCGCCGTGACGTTGGACTGCACCGTGTTGAGCTCGGCGGCGGCTCGGTTCATGCCGCCCAGCCGCGCCACCGCCGCGAACACCCGCAGGTCGGATGCGTCCATCATCGCCGCCTATCGCTGGATGTGATTGCCGCCTGAAAACTAGATCATTTCGCGCCGCCGGGCGACGCACTGCCCGGCCGATTGGGCGCGGAGACGGAAGAGGCGTGACCGGATGGCTGACGAATCGGTTGAGCCGAAGCTTGACCGGAGTTGCCCATCCGAGTCGTCGAGAATCCCAGGTAACTGCTTGATTTTTCGAGTGCGGCTTGACGGTTATCCACAGGCGTGATTCGATGCACGTCGATGGCCCTGCTTTCGGAACTCAAGCGCCGTGCGCGCCATGTCGTCGCTCCCGTCCTCGGCATCGGGATCTTCGGCTATTTCGCGTATCACGCCATCGAGGGCGATCGCGGCTTGTTCGCCTACATGCGCACGAAGGAGCACGTGGCGGAGGCCGAGCAGATGCGACGCGAGGTGGCCGAGATACGCGCGGAGCTGGAGCGACGCGTCTCGCTGCTGCGGCCGGACCATACCGACCCCGACATGCTCGACGAGCGCGCGCGTTCGATGCTCAACCTGGCGCAGCCCGACGAGATCGTGGTTTTCAGCAAGCGCCAGCCGCGCACGTCCGTGGGCACGCCCGTGCCGATCCCGTTGCCGCCGGCGCCGCGCTGACGCGGCGATCGATCGGCGGCGGTTCTGTGGATAGCCTGCGGCCCGCATTCGCAGCTGCGAAGCAATGCCCCGCGAAAAGATATTTCAATTTCCGTTAGTTAACCTGGATTCGATTAACCCGCATTTTTGCAAGGCAATACAAAGAATTATCTGCGCCCGCCTTGCCAGGCTTCCGCCCCAAGGTCTATGAATCCGTAAACGCGCTGGCGCCCTGCCGGCGCAATTTTCCGTCCTAGGGAGCGCCAGCCATGGCCGTGACCAAGAGGGCCGCCAAGCCGGGGGCGAAATCCGCGCCTGCGTCCGCCGAAGAGCTGATGGCCCATTATCGGCACATGCTGCTGATCCGCCGCTTCGAGGAGAAGGCGGGGCAGATGTACGGCATGGGGCTGATCGGCGGTTTCTGCCATCTCTACCTCGGGCAGGAGGCCGTCGTGGTCGGCATGCAGGCGGCGCTCAAGCCTGGCGACTCGGTGATCACGTCCTATCGCGACCACGGCCACATGCTCGCCTGCGACATGGACCCGAAGGGCGTGATGGCCGAGCTGACCGGCCGCATCGGCGGCTACTCCAAGGGCAAGGGCGGCTCGATGCACATGTTCAGCCGCGAGAAGGGGTTCTACGGCGGGCACGGCATCGTCGGCGCGCAGGTGCCGCTCGGCACCGGCCTCGCCTTCGCGCACAAGTACAAGGAGGACGGCGGCGTCTCGGCGACCTATCTCGGCGACGGCGCCGTCAATCAGGGCCAGGTGTACGAGGCCTTCAACATGGCGGCGCTGTGGAGGCTGCCGGCCGTCTACGTGATCGAGAACAACAAGTACGGCATGGGCACCAGCGTCGAGCGCGCCTCGGCGCGCACCGACCTCTACCAGCGCGGCCAGGCCTACGGCATCCCGGGCGAGCAGGTCGACGGCATGGACGTGCTCGAGGTGAAGGCCGCGGGCGAGAAGGCGATCGCGCATGCGCGCGGCGGCAAGGGGCCGTACATCCTCGAGATGATGACCTATCGCTATCGCGGCCATTCCATGTCGGACCCGGCGAAGTACCGTCCGAAGGACGAGCTGGCGCGCATGCGCGAGGAGCACGATCCGATCGACCGCCTGCGCGCCGAGCTGATGGAATGGGGCGTCGCCGACGAGGCCGCGCTCAAGGCCGTGGACAAGGAGGTGAAGGAGATCGTCACCGCCGCGGCCGAGTTCGCCCAGAACAGTCCGGAGCCCGATCCCAAGGAACTCTACACCGACGTTCTGGTCGAAGCCTGAAATCGGGCCGGCGATCGCGCGAATCTGCCCGCAGGCAGGAAGCTGATCGCCCCGGCCAAGGGGGAGCAAGTCCGACATGCCGATCCAGGTCCTGATGCCGGCGCTGTCGCCGACGATGACCGAGGGCAAGATCGCCGCCTGGCGCAAGCGGGAAGGCGACAACATCAAGGCCGGCGACGTGCTGGCCGAGATCGAGACCGACAAGGCGACGATGGAGGTCGAGGCCGTCGACGAGGGCGTGCTGGCGAAGATCCTGGTCGCCGCCGGCACCGAGGGCGTCAAGGTCAACACGCCGATCGCCATGCTCGCCGCCGAGGGCGAGGATGTCGGCGCCGCGGCGAAGCCGGCCGGCAACGGCCATGCGCCCGCGCCGATGCCGTCCGCGCCGCGGACGGAAAAGCCG
>JAKLKW010000161.1 GCA_023150455.1 Alphaproteobacteria bacterium
GGCGGCGAGCCCGTCGAGCATGCGGCCGGTCAGCCGCATCTCGTGCGCCGCCATGCCCTCGCGGTCGAGCGCCGACACCCAGCGCGCGGCGGCCGCCAGGCCGACGGCCTGGGCAATGGGCGGCGTGCCGGCCTCGAAGCGGCGCGGCGGCTCGGCGTAGCTCGCGCGCTCCAGCGTCACGTGCTGGATCATGCCGCCGCCGCCGAACACCGGCGGCATCGCCTCCAGCGCGTCGAGCCTGCCCCACAGCACGCCGATGCCGTTCGGCGCGAACATCTTGTGGCCGGAGAAGGCGTAGAAATCGACGCCCAGCGCGCGCACGTCCACCGGCCCGTGCGGCACGGCCTGCGCGCCGTCCAGCAGCACGCGCACGCCGCCCAGCTGGCGCGCGGCGTCGACCACCGCCGCCACGTCGGTGACGGCGCCGGTGACGTTGGAGACATGCGTCAGCGCGACCAGGCGGCAGCGCCTGGTGAGCGCCTTGCCGATGGCGGCGAGGTTGATGCGGCCCTCGTCGCTCACCGGCAGCACGCGCAGCACGACGCCGACGCGGTCGCGCAGCATCTGCCAGGGCACCAGGTTGCTGTGGTGCTCGAGCTCGGAGACGACCACCTCGTCGCCCGGCTTCATCAGCGCGCCCATGGCGCGCGCGACGATGTTGATCGACGCCGTGGTGCCCGAGGTGAACACGATCTCGTCGGCCGAGGCGGCGTTGACGTAGCGCGCCATCACGGCGCGCGCTTCCTCGTAACCCTGGGTCGCGCGCTCGGCCAGCGCGTGCACGCCGCGCGCGACGTTGGCCCGTGCCGTGGTCTCGTGCTGGAACAGCGCGTCGATCACGCCGAGCGGCAGCTGCGCCGTGGCGGCGTTGTCGAGGTAGTGCAGCTCGCGCCCGCCCGGCCGCGTCGACAGGATCGGGAACTCGTTGCGCAGCCGCTCGGCGTCGAAACCCATGGGCCGCTCAGCTCTTGGCGGACAGCGACGCAAGGGCCTGGGGCGTGTCGATGTCGATCAGCACGCCGTCGCCTTCCATCGCCACCTCGGCGACCGCCTCGGGATAGGCGCCGATCAGGTGCTTGGCGCCGACATCGCCGGCCACGCCCAGGATCTCGGCGAAGAAGCGCCGGCCCCACAGCACGGGGTTGCCGCGCTTGGCGTCGCGCACCGGCACGCAGATGCCGCGGCCCTCGACCGGGTTGAACGCGGCGATCAGGCGGTTGAGGTCGCCCGCGGTCACGCGCGGCATGTCGCCCAGGCATACCAGCGCGCCGTCGCATTCCGGCGGCACGGCGGCGATGCCGCGCTTGAGCGACGCGCTCAAGCCCTCGGCGAAATCCGGATTGGCAACGAAGGTCACGTCGCGGCCCGCGAGCGCCGCCTTGACGCGCTCGGCCTCGTTGCCGACCACGACGACGACGGGCCGCGCCTGCGAGGCGAGCGCGGCGTCGACCGCGCGCGCGACCATCGGCACGCCCTCGATCGGCGCCAGCAGCTTGTTGCTGCCCATGCGCCGCGCCAGGCCCGCGGCGAGCACGATCGCCGCGATGCGCGGCGCGCGCGGCGCGGCCGCGGCCGCCCGGTCGTCGCGGCTGGGCGTTTCGGCCTCGGCGCGGGGCAGGGGCCGGCTGGGGATCTCCTTGAGCAGGCCGCCGGCGCCCAGCCGCATGATGTCGGAAGCGGTCACCGGAACGTCGGCCATCAATCGCTGCAGCAGCCAGTCGAAGCCGTTGAACTTGGGCGACCGCGCGCAGCCGGGCAATCCTATGACCGGCCGGTTGCCGATGCGGCCCAAGAGGATCAGGTTGCCGGGGTCGACCGGCATGCCGAAATGCACCACCTCGCCGCCGGCGCGCTCGATCGCGGCCGGGATCACGTCGCGCCGGTCGGTGATCGCGGAGGCGCCCGAGATCAACAGCAGGTCGGGTTCCGCGCGCAGCGCCTGGGCGATTTCCTGCGCCAGCGCCTCGGTGCGATGGGCACAGCGCGCCTCGGCGCGGAGGCTTCCGCCCAGGCTTTCCAGGCGCTGGCGCGTGGCATCGGCCGTATTGTCGAGGATGCGGGGCTTGAAGCCGTCGGTCGTGGTCTGGATCAGCGCCGCCGCCTTCTGCCGAAACGGCGCGACGCGCAGCATCGGCCCGCCGTCGCGCGCGACCGCCTCGCACGCCTGCACCACCTTCTCGGGCACGGCGAAGGGGATGATCTTGATGGTCGCGACCATCTGGCGCGGCTCGACCGTGTCGTAGGGCGGCACGGTCGCCACGGTGACCGCCTCGTCCAGCAGGTTCAGCCGGTCCAGCCGCGCGCGGTCGATCACGGCGATGCCGCGCGCCTCGGCGTAGAGGTTGCAGCGCCCGGTGAACGGCGCGGTCGCGGTAAGACGTTCGCCCTGCAGCGCGGCGGCGATCCGGCGCGCGGCCTCGTCCTCGGTCACGTCGCCGGGCTCGAACCGGGCGGCCACGACGCTCGCGATGCCGGCGGCCCGCAGCGTGGCGATGTCGGCCTCGGCCAGCACGCGCCCCTTCTTGAAGATCGCCTTGCCCGCGCGCACCCCGTGCGCCAGCACGGCGCCCAAGGCCCGGTCGACAGGGGTGTCGCCGAACTTCACGCCGCCGCCCCGAGCGCGGCCGGGCCCTGGCGGCGCACCTGGGTGATCTGCGCCAGGATCGCCAGCGCGATCTCGGCCGGGGTCAGCGCCCCGATCGTGAGGCCGACCGGCCCGTGGATGCGCCCGAGTTCGGCCTCGGAGAAGCCCATCCGGCGCAGCCGGCCGAGGCGGGCCTGGTGCGTCTTCTTGCTGCCGAGCGAGCCGACATAGAAGCAATTCGACTTCAAGGCGACGCTGAGCGCCGCATCGTCGAGCTTGGGGTCGTGGGTCAGGGTCACGACGGCCGTCCGCCGGTCGGGCTTCAGCGCCATCAGCCCGTCGTCCGGCCATTCCTGCAGCAGGGTGACGCCGGGGAAGCGCTGGTCGGTGGCGAAGGCCCCGCGCGGGTCGATCACCGTGACACCGTAGCCGGCGAGGACCGCCATCGGCGCCAGGGCCTGGGCGATGTGCACCGCGCCGACCACGACCAGCCGCATCGGCGGGTTGAACACCTGCACGAACAGGTCCTGGTTCGGCGCGTCCAGCCGGCCCGAACGGTCTTCAGAGATTACTTCAAGAACGAGCGACTTCTGACTTGGGGTAAGCGCTAAAGTTCCTTCTTTTCTGTCAATAAAAACAATTGATTGTGATCCGGCTTTGAGGTCGCGAACAAGCGCGCAGGCGGTGCCGTGCTTGCGTGCCTGGAGCAGGGCGGTGAGCGTGTCGCGGTTCATGGTGCTTAATCCTCTCGAGCCGCCAGCGCCGCGGCTCGCCGCTCTCCCGCCGAAGGCGGGCGAGGGGCTGCAAGATTCCACATCGGTCTATCCCAGCCGCTCGACATAGACCTGGACCTTGCCGCCGCAGGCAAGGCCGACTTCCCAGGCCTGCTCGTTGCTGACGCCGAAATCGAGCAGGCGGGGCTTGCCGTCGCCGATGACGTCGAGGGCTTCCTTGACCACGGCGCCCTCGATGCAGCCGCCGGAGACCGAGCCGATCATGCGGCCGCCGTCGTCCACGGCGAGCTGGCTGCCGACCGGCCGGGGCGACGAGCCCCAGGTGGTGACCACGGTCGCCAGCGCGACGCCCTTGCCGGCGTCCAGCCACCGCGCCGCCTCGGCCAGGATGTCTTCGCGTGCCTCGCCTGGATACGGATTCGGGGTGCTCATGCCGCCATCTCCCGCCATTTCTCCATGCCCGTGCCCCGCATCGGCGCCGGTGCGTTGAGCGCCGCCACCAGCTCGGCGAGCGAGGCCAGGCTGTGCGCCGGCCGGAACTCGTCGACATGGGGCAGGATCGCCCGGATACCCTGAGATTTGGGCTGGAACCGGTCGTAGCGCAACAGCGGGTTGAGCCAGATCAGCCGCCGGCAGGACTTGTGCAGGCGCTCCATCTCGCGCGCCAGGCCCGAGGCGGCGTCGCGGTCGAGCCCGTCGCTGACGAACAGCACGACGGCGCCCTGGCCCAGGACGCGGCGCGACCACAGCCGGTTGAACTCGGCCAGGCATCGGCCGATGCGCGTGCCGCCGGACCAGTCCTCGACGTGCTCGCTCACCTTGTCGAGCGCGACGTCGACGTCCTTGTGGCGGAGGTCGCGCGTGACGTTGTCGAGCCGCGTGCCGAACAGGAAGGAGAACACGCGGTCGCGGTCGTTGGTCAGCGCGTGCATGAAATGCAGCGCCATGCGCGAATAGCGGCTCATCGAGCCCGAGATGTCGCACAGGACGACCAGCGGCGGCGGGCGGGTGAGGCGGCGCTTGAAGCGCAGCGGGATGACGTCGCCGCCGGCGCGCAGCGCCGCGCGCAGCGTGGCGCGCAGGTCGGCGCGGGCGCGGCGCCGGTCGGGGCGGAACCGGCGCGTCCTGACCTCGGCCAGCGGCAGGGTCAATCGCGCCACCTCGCGCCTGGCCTCGCGGAACTCCTCGGCCGACATCTTCTCGAAATCGGTCTTCTGCAACAGCTCGCGGTCCGACCAGGTCAAGGCCGCGTCGATCTCGACCTTCTCCTCGCCCTCTTCCGGCTCCGGCCCCTGGCCGCGCTCGGCGGCCAGCGCGTCGCCGAGGCGGCGGCTGATCTCCTCGACGTCCGGCGGCTCGGGCTCCTCGCCGGCGATGGTCGGCAGCATCAGCGACAGCATCTTCTGCAGCAGCTCGGGATTGCGCCAGAACAGGTGGAACGCCTGGTCGAACAGCTCGCGCTGATCGCGCCGGCTGACGAACACGGCGTGCAGCGTCCAGTAGAAATCGGCCTTGTTGGTGACGCCGACGGCGCGCAGCGCGTTGACCGCGTCGATCACGCGGCCCGGCCCGACCGGCAGCCCGGCGCCGCGCAAGGTGCGCGCGAAATGCATGACGTTCTCGACCAGGCGGCCGTGCTGCGAGGGGCCCCCTTCGGACCCTATGGGGCGCGGAGTCCGCATCGCCTCATCTCGGCCGGCCGGCCGCCGCGAGTTCGGCCTTGACCTGCACCAGCAGCCGGCTCGCCTCGCTGCCCTGCACCTTGGCGATGTCGTCCTGGTACTTCAGCAGCACGCCCAGCGTGTCGTCGATCGCGCGCGGGTCGAGCGACAGCACGTCGAGCTGCATCAGCGCGTTGGTCCAGTCGATCGTCTCGGCGACGCCGGGCAGCTTGAACAGCTCCATGTCGCGCAGCTTGTGCACGAAGCCGACGATCTCGCGGCTCAAGGCCTCGGGCGCGCCCGGCGCCTTGACGGCCAGGATCTCGAGCTCGCGTCCGGCCGAGGGATAGTCGACCCAGTGGTAGAAGCAGCGCCGCTTCAGCGCGTCGTGGATCTCGCGCGTGCGATTGGATGTAATGACGACAATAGGCGGCTGCTCCGCCTTGACCACGCCGATCTCGGGGATCGTCACCTGGAAGTCGGACAGGATCTCGAGCAGGAAGGCCTCGAACGGTTCGTCGGCGCGGTCCAGCTCGTCGATCAGCAGCACCGGCGCGCCGGCCATGTCGGGCTCGAGCGCGCGCAGGAGCGGGCGCTTGATCAGGAAGCGCTCGGAGAAGATCGATTCCTCGATCGTTTCGCGCGACGCGTTGCCGGCCTCGGCCAGGCGGATCTCCACCATCTGGCGGGCGTAGTCCCACTCGTACACCGCCGAGGCGACGTCGAGCCCCTCGTAGCACTGCAGGCGGATGAGCGAGCGCCCGAGCGTCTGGGCCAGGACCTTGGCGATCTCGGTCTTGCCGACGCCGGCCTCGCCCTCGAGGAACAGCGGCCGGCCGAGCGAAAGCGACAGGTAGAGCGCGGTCGCGAGGCTGCGCTCGGCCACGTAGTTGCCGCGCTTCAGGAGGGCGAGCGTGTCGTCGACCGAGCCGGGCAGGACGGCCGTATCGCGCGCCGCCCCGGGCGCCGGTCTCGCGGCGGGACGGGGAGGGGTCATTGCGGGGGCGGTCTTTCCTTCTGTTTGCCGCCGCCAGTCTACACCACGGCCCGCGCCCGCCCGCAATTCGCCAGCTGCCGAGCCTCAGAACCGATAGGCGATGCCCAGCGTCGCGGTGTGGGTGCGGTAGTCGACCTCCGCGCTGACCTGGTCGTCGCCCGTGTCGCTGACGTAGTTGAAGAAATCCTCGTTGGTCGAGCCGAAATGCGCGTAGCGGTATTCGATGCGCAGCAGCACCTGGTCCCACATCTGCTCGACGCCCGCGCCCGCGGTCCAGCCGAAGCGGGTATGGGCGTTGGTCTCCTGGTGGCCGGCGAAGCTGGGCTCGGTGCAGTAGGTGGTGAAGGCGTCGTTGTCGCAGCTCGCGCTCACCTTGGTGCGGAGCACGGCGGGCCCGCCGGTGCCGTAGAAAAGCGTGGTCGGCGTGGCGAGGAAGCCGATGCGTCCGCGGATGCTGCCGTCCAGGCTCGCCCTGACGGACGAGCTGTCGTCGCTCACGTCCGACAGAGGAAAGGGCGGCAGCACGTCGATCGTGCCCGGCACGAAGTTGCGGGTGCGGCGGTTGTCGGCCCAGCCGAGATCCGCCTCCACGCCGGCGACCCAGTGCGGGGCGAACCGCCAGTTGTAGCCGCCATAGGCGCCGATCCGGAGCGCGGTGCTGTCGAACGACTGCCTGGCGGTGCCGTCGGGCACGCAGCCGATCGTCGGGCAGACGCTTTCCGTCTCCCAGTCGCTGTCCAGCCAGCGCGCGCCTAGCGCCAGGCCCGCATAGGGCCCGGTCCAGCGCGAGGCCGGCTCGTCGGCCACGGCCGCGACCGGCAAGCCCAGCAACGCGATTGCCGCCAGGACGGCCGCGCCCGTTCTCCTGCTTCCGTACATCGGAATGCTCCCCCTAACCCCGCGATGAGGCTAGGGGATCGCCCAGGCGGGCTCAAGCGTGGACCATGCCCGTACGCACGCGCTGCGCGATCGCATGGTCGAGCGAGATCGGGCCCGGGCCGCGCGTCAGCACGTAGGCGAGCAGCGAGGCCCACATCAGGTGCTCGGCCCAGTTGCCGGGATAGACCAGGAACTGGATGACGAAGACGAGGCCGAGCAGCGCCGCCGCGCCGAGCCGCGCGCCGAGGCCCAGCATCACCATCAGCGAGCAGAAGAACTCGTTCAGCGTGCCGAGCCAGGCGGCGAGCGCCGGCGGCAGGACCGGCACGTTGTACTCGTCCTGGAACAGGGCGATGGCGCTGTCCGAGACCATCCAGCCGTCGTCCAGCTTGGTCAGCGCCGACTTGAAGAACACCATGCCCACGCCGATTCGCATGGCCAGCACGATGACCGGCAGGGGAAACCGTTCGAGCGCGGCGAGCACGCGCCGGATCGCGTCCATGAGGTCCTCCTCTAAGATGCCGAGAAAACCGCCGTGGCGAGCAGCGCGGCGATGGCCGGCGGCAAATCGAGGCCGGGCTCCGCCTGGACCGCGGCGGAGGCGGCCTCGCCGAGGCCGCGCCCGGCGCCGAGCGCCTGCAGCAGGACGGCTTCGCCCGGGCCGAGCGCGCGGCAGACGGCGTCGCCGTCCTCGCGCCAGACCAGCACCGTCTGGCCGCCTTGCGCCAAGTCGACCGTATCCGCGCGGCCCGGCTGGTTGGCCTGCCAGATCGCCAGGATCGGGAACGCCGAGGAAACGATGGCGGTCGACGGCAGCGGCTTCAGGCGCAGCGCGGCTTGCGCTTCCGGCGGCAGGGAAGCGAGCTGCCGCGGCTCGAGCGCCGGGCGGTCCTCGGCGTGGTAGGCGAGGTTGAGCGCCCATTCCAGGCGCGCGACATCGGGCAGATAGGCGGGCGCGTTCGGCGCGCCGGCGAGGAAGTCGGGGAAGGCGGCGCCGTATTCCGCCAGCACCGGCGAACGCGGCGGCTCGCGCTCGATGAAGCGCCGGGCCGCGGAAGCGAAGTACGCCCCGCCGACCAGGCGGGCGACCACGGGGAAGGTCGTGGCCAGCGCCTCGCCGAGCGTGATGCGCACGTGGTTCCGGTAGATCTGGATGCGCTGCGCCGGCGCGAGCCGGTCGTGCAGCACGCGGCCGGCAATCGCCTGATCGGAGCCGCCGAGCAGCGCCTGCGAGAAGTCGCGCTGGATCTCACGCAGCGGCGGCATCGTCGTGCTCCAGGGCGCGCGCGCGCCGCGCGTCGGCGGCCTTGGCCTCGGCGACCAGCCGGTCGAGCGGCGGGATGGCGGTGTCCCATTCGATCAGCGTGGGGGCATCGGGGAAGCGGCGCACGGCGCGCGCATGGAGTTCCCAGACCGCGTCGCACACGGAAGAGCCGTGGTCGTCGATCAGGATCGTGACGCCGTCCTCGTGCGCGACGTGATGCCCGGCGAGATGCAGCTCGCCGACCGCGTCCGCGGGGATCGCGTCGACGTAACCGACCGCGTCGAGCCCGTGATTGACCGCAGAGACGTAGATGTTGTTGAGGTCGAGCAGGATGCCGCAGCCCGTGCGCTGGGCGAGCGCCGCGAGAAACGCGGGCTCCGGGATCGGCGAATGGTCGAAGCGCAGATAGGTCGACGGGTTCTCGATCAGCACGCGGCGGCGCAAGCGGTCCTGCAGGCGCGACACGTTGCCGGCTACGACGCCAAGGCTCTCCTCGGTATAGGGCAGGGGCAGCAGGTCGTTGTGGTAGACGCCGCCGGCGACGCTCCAGGCCAGGTGCTCGGATACGAGCATCGGCTCGATCGCCGCGACCAGACCGGCGACGCGGTCGAGATGCGCTTGGTCGAGCCCCTCGGCGCCGCCGAGCGACAGGCCGACTCCGTGCACGGAGACGGGCAGGTCGCGCCGCACCTGCGCGAGCACGCGCCGCGGCGCGCCGCCGCCGAGATAGTTCTCGGCGTGGATCTCCATCCAGCCGACCGACGGCCGGGACGCCATGACCGCGCCATGATGGGCCGCGCGCAGCCCGATGCCGGCCGCGAGCGGTGGTTCTCGCAACGACGCGGTCATGGCGATCCCGTACACAGGAACTTGCGCCGGGCGCGAATTGTCCCGTCAGCCCTTCTTCGGCGCGGTGCTGGCGCCGACGATCTTGGCGCAGGTGCCCGCCGGCACGTAGATCCAGGCGTCGCCCTGGGCATCCTTCTTGGAGGTGCCGGCGCAGCTCGAGCTTGCGGTCTGGCAGTCGTTCTTGCCCGCCTTCACGATGCCGTAGCATTTCTCCTGCTTGGCATCCTGGGCGGCGACGACGCCCGCGCTCAGGCCCAGCGCCACGGCGACAGCCGACGCGATTTTCAACGGATTCGTGCTCATCTGGCGGCTCCTTTCCTGGCTTTTCGTCGGGAGGCGGGCGGAGGTTACACCGGCGGCCCGCGCGGCTTGAGCCGGAGGATAGGGACGGGCCGCCTCGGGGCAACTGCCGTGAGGGCATCGTTTCGATGCTTTCGGCGTCGGCGCGGCCGCTCGCCATCAACTGGGCGTGACGGCGGCGTGAAGCAGGACGGCCAACAGCCGATTTGGCGCAGCCGGCCGACCGGGAAAGTACCGCGCGGGACGCGCGTCCCGCGCGGCTGGCGCACGCCTCAGGGCTTGAACGCGTAGCCCGGCTCGATCGCGACGTCCGCCGGCACGGCCGGCAGGTCGGAGTACAGCTCGGGGTGCTTGGCCATCACGTTGACGCTGTGCTTGGCCTCGATGTGCTTGTTGACGTCGAAGGTCGACTTGATGCCGCCGGCTCTTGCCATCCGCCGGGCTGCCGCGGTCCCGCTATGCGCCCCGGTCCTCCCAATCCACCCATTCCACAGCGTGGCGATCGAGATAGCCGTGGACGGCCGCACCGACGGTCGGAAAGAAGCGCCGCTCGCCGAACTGGGCGAACAGCCCGAACCGCTTGAGCTTGTCCTTCACGGGATCCTTGAGCTCGGCGAAGCACAGCTCGATACCCGCCTCGTGCAGGGTCCGGTCCAGCTCGACGAGGACGTCGGCGGCGGTGACATCGACGCTGGTGACCGGCTCCGCCGCAACGACCACCCAGCGCGCCGGGCGCGGCGATTGCGCCGCCGCCGCCAGGACGCGCTCCTTGAACAGCTCGGCGTTGGCGAAGAACAGGGGTGCGTCCCAGCGAAAGAGGACCAGGCCGGGGACCTGGCGCGCGCCCGGATAGCGCGTGATGTCGTGATAGCCCTTGACGCCTTCGGCGCGGCCCAGCACGGCGGAGTGCGGTCGCCAGCCGTCCCACAGGAACTCGATGACGGCGATCACGATGGCCAGTCCGATGCCGGGGATGGCGCCGAGAACGGCGACGCCGACGAGACAGGCGATCGACAGCCAGAACTCCCAGCGCTGGATGCGGTAGATCCGCACGAGGTCGGAGACTTCGATCAGGCCGATCGCGGAGGCGATGACCACCGCGGCCAATGCGGCGACCGGCAGATGCTGGAGCAGGTTCGGCGCCGCCAGCAGCAGCAGGGCGACGACGAGCGCGCCGACGACACCCGACAGCTGGGTGCGGGCGCCCGCGGCCTCCGCCACCGGCGTGCGCGAGGAGCTGCTGCTGATCGGGAATCCCTGGAAGAACCCGGCCGCCAGGTTGGCGGCGCCGAGCCCTACCATCTCCTGGTTGGGGTCGACCTTCGTCCCGGTTCGCGCCGCGTAGGCGCGGGAAAGCACGCTCGTGTCGGCGAACGACACCAGGGCGACGGCGCAGCCGCCGATCACGACGGGAACGACGTCGGCGTGCGTGATCCACGGGATTGCGAACGCGGGCAGGCCCTGGGGCAGCGGCCCGAGGACCGCCACATGGGCGCGCGTCGACAGGTCGAGCGCGCCAACCACCGCCGTCGCGCCGACCACGGCGATCAGGATCGCCGGGATCAGCCTGTGGCGCTTGAGGAGGAAGATCGCCGCCAGCGTGCCGGCGCCCACGGCGAACGCCGTCCAGTTCGTTTTCCCGTCCAGGATCGCCTTGCCGATCGCCCAGAGGTCCCGCAACGGTCCCTCGGTCTGGATCGACAGCCCGAACAGCTTGGGCAATTGGCTGATCAGCACCGTCAGCGCGATGCCGTTCATGTAGCCGTAGCGGATCGGCTTGGAGAGGAGTTCGGTCACGAAGCCCAGCCGCGCGATGCCTGCCAGGATGCAGACGACCCCCGAGACGACCGCCATCATGCCGGCCAGGGCCACGGCGCGACCGGGGTCTCCGCCGGACAGCGGAAGCACGACCCCGAGGATGACCGCCGCCAGCGAGGAGTCCGGCCCCAGCACCAGGATGCGGCTGGGGCCGAACAGCGCGTAGACCAGCAGCGGCACGATCGTCGCGTAGAGGCCGTAGATTCCCGGCACGCCCGATGCCACCGCATAGGCGATGCCGACCGGCACCAGCATCGTCGCCAGCACGATGCCGGCGACGATGTCGTGAGCCAGCCACGCGCCCTGGTACTGGCGCAGGGTGACCACACCGGGCAGCCATCGCAGCGGGCCGTACGGGCCGGGTGTTTGCAGGATCGTCAAGGCGCCCCCGGCGCGACGATGGGCTTCGAGGAACCCTGCGTCAACGTCAGGGACGGATCGCGTCGTCCTGGGCTCGATCGGCGACGGCGGTCGCGCCGCGGTTCAGGAAAACGCCTTGAAGGTGATCAGCGTGAACGTGTCCTTGACGCCGGGCAGGGTCTGCACCTGCTCGGTGACGAAGTGGCCGATGTCCTCGCCGTCGTTGAGGTAGCACTTCATCAGAAGGTCGTACTGGCCCGAGATCGAGTAGACCTCGGACACCTTCTCGACCTCCTGCGCGGCGCGGTCGGCCACGGCATAGGCCTTGCCCAGCTCGCATTT
>JAKLKW010000162.1 GCA_023150455.1 Alphaproteobacteria bacterium
GGCGTGCTGCGCCAGCGTCGTCCAGGTCTTCATGCCGTTGACGACGTAGTGGTCGCCCCGAAGCTCGGCCTTCGTGCGCAGGGACGCGAGGTCCGAGCCCGACTCCGGCTCGGAATAGCCCTGGCACCACCATTCCTCGCTGGCGAGGATCTTCGGCAGGTAGCGCCGCTTCTGCTCGTCGCTGCCGAACTCGATCAGCACGGGCCCGACCATGTTGAGGCCGAAGGGGATCAGCCGCGGGCAATAGCCGCGCGCGCATTCCTGCTGGAAGACGTAGCGTTGCACCGGAGTCCAGCCCGGGCCGCCCCATTCCTTGGGCCAATGCATCGCGCTCCAGCCGCGGCGATGGAGCGCGCGCTGCCAGTGCAGATGGTCGTCCTTGGCCAGCGGCCGCTGGTTCTCGACCTTCCCGGCGATCGCGCGCGGCAGGTTCTGGGCGATGAAAGCGCGCACCTCGTCGCGGAAGGCGCGCTCGTCCGGCGTCAGGTCCAGGTTCATGCTGCCGATATTCCCTAGGCGGCCCGCTGCAAGCGCTCGACCTGCTGCCAGGCGAGCTCGGCCACCGGCCGCGCCTTGGCCCCGGCCTCGCGCGCGCGCGCGTCGGTGGCGGTGCCGTCGCGCACGCGGCCCATGATGCCCTGGAAGATCGCGGCCATGCGGAACATCACGAAGGCCATGTAGAAGTCCCAATGCTCGATGCGCTGGCGCCCGGTGCGCCGGCAATAGGCGGCGACATAGGCCGTCTCGTCGGGGATGCCGAGCGGCGCCAGCTCGACGCCGGCGAGGCCGCGGAACAGCTCGGGCGTGAAGCGCCAGCTCATCACGTGATAGGCGAAGTCGCCGAGCGGATGCCCGAGGGTCGAGAGCTCCCAGTCGACCACGGCGACGATGCGCGGCTCGACCGGGTGGAAGATCAGGTTGTCCATGCGGTAGTCGCCGTGGACGATCGTCGTCTCCTCGTCGGGCGGCACGTGCGCCGGCAGCCACTCGATCAGCCGGTCCATGGCCGGGATCGTCTCGGTCTCCGACGCCTTGTATTGCCGGCTCCAGCGCGCGATCTGGCGGGCGAAATAGTTGCCCGGCTTGCCGAAGTCGGCGAGGCCCACGGCCGCCGGATCGATCCGGTGCAGCGCGGCGACGACGCGGTTCATGTCGTCGAACATCGCCCGGCGCTCGGCCACCGAGAGGCCGGGGAGCCGCGGGTCGTAGAGCACGCGGCCGTCGACATGGTCCATCACGTAGAACATCGTGCCGATGACCTGCTCGTCGCGGCACAGCACGCGCATGCGCGGCACCGGCACGTCGCTGCCGGCGAGGGCCGCCATGACGCGGTACTCGCGGTCGACGGCGTGCGCCGAAGGCAGCAGCTTGCCGGGCGGCTTGCGCCTGAGCACGTAGCGGCCGGACGGCGCCTCGAGGCGATAGGTCGGGTTCGACTGGCCGCCGGAGATGGGCGTCACGGTCAGCGGCCCGCGGAAGCCGTCGACCGCGCCGCGCATCCAATCTTCCAGCCTGGCGGCGTCGAGCTGAGCCGGGCCTGGCGCCCCCGCGGACATTGTCCCTCCCCGCCTGTTTCCTGTATCAAGGCGGCCACAGCATCCGGCATGGGCCGGCAGGGGTCAAGCAAGGCGCCGCTTATGGAATCGCATGCGGAGATCGACGCCCGGCAGGACGCGCTCGAGCGCGTCGTCGAGGCGATCGGCGCTGCCGCGGTCGCCGTCAGCGGCGGCGTCGACAGCATGACGCTGGCGACGCTGGCGCATCGGCGCAGGCCGGCGACGACCGCCATGTTCCACGCCGTCTCCGCGGCGGTGCCGGACGAGGCCACCGGGCGGGTGCGGGATCTGGCCGCGCGCGAGGGCTGGAATCTCACCGTCGTCGACGCCGGCGAGTTCGCGCGTGCCGAGTATCGCGCGAACCCGGTCAATCGCTGCTATTTCTGCAAGACCAGCCTGTACGGCACGATCCGGCCGCTGACGTGCGCGCAGATCCTGTCCGGCGCCAACCTCGACGACCTGGGCGAGTACCGGCCGGGGCTGGACGCGGCGCGCGAGCACGGGGTGCGCCATCCCTATATCGAGGCGGGCATCGACAAGCTGACGGTGCGCGCCATCGCGCGCCGTCTCGGCCTGGGCGACATCGCCGAGCTGCCGGCGGCGCCGTGTCTCGCCAGCCGGATCGAGACCGGCATCGGCGTCGAGGCCGATATGCTGGCCCGGGTACACGCGGCCGAGCGCTATGTCGCGCGCCGCATCGGGCCCCGGACCGTGCGCTGCCGCGTGCGCGCCGCCGGCGTGACGGTGGAGCTCGACGCCGCCAGCCTGGCCGCCCTCGACGCCGGGACGCGTGCCGAGCTGACGGCGCGCATCGCCCGCCTGTTCGAGGACCGGCAGCCGGTCGGCTTCGCCGCGTATCGCGTCGGCAGCGCGTTTCTGACCGAAGCCCATGGCCTGACCGAAGCCCATTGCCTGACCGAAGACCGTGCCGCCGCCGTCTGAGTTCACGCTCGACCTGCGCCGGCGCGCCCGCATCGGCCTGGACGAGACGGTGTTCTGCGCCGGCAAGTCGTCGGCGCAGATCGCGGCGATCGTCGCGCGCTTCGATCGCGCCGGGGCATCGGCGCTGCTGACGCGGCTCGACCCCGACAAGATCGAAGCGTTGCCGGCGGCGATGCGCGCCCGCCTCGACTACGACGCCGGGTCGCATACCGCGATCTTCGGCAAGCCGCGTCGCCGGCCCGGGCGCGCGACGGGCCGGGTCGCCGTTGTCTCGGCCGGCACCTCGGACCAGCGCGTGGCGCGCGAGGCCGCTCGGACGCTCGAATACTACGGCGTCGGCGCGACCGAGATCGCCGATGTCGGCGTGGCCGGGCTGTGGCGCCTGATCGACAGGATCGATGTGATCCGCCGTCATCGCGTGGTCATCGTCGTCGCCGGCATGGATGCGGCCCTGCCCAGCGTGGTCGGCGGGCTGGTGTCGGGCGTCGTGATCGCCGTGCCGACCTCGGTCGGCTACGGCGTGGCCGCGGGCGGCGCGACCGCGCTCAACGCCGCGCTGGCGAGCTGCGCCCCGGGCGTGACGGTCGTCAACATCGACAACGGCTACGGCGCGGCCTGCGCGGCGCTGCGCATCCTGGGCGGGGCACGGGCGACTTGATGGCGGAGAAACTGAAAATCCTGGTCGAGAACCGGCGCGGCGCCGGCGAGACCTTCGAGGTCGATCCCAGGCGCTTCGCCGACGCGGCGTCGCGCCATCCCGCCGTCGCCGCGCGCATCGAGACGGAGTTCAGCTACGACGGCAACCGCTTCGATGCGGCCATCGGCACCGCCGACATGCTGATCGGCTGGCAGCTGCCGGTGCCGTTCAAGGACCTGCCGCGCCTGGCGCCGCGCATGAAGCTGCTGCACCTGACCGGTGCCGGCATCAACCACCTGCTGCCGCTGGACTGGAAGCCCGACACGCTGACCATCACCAACAACCGCGGCGTGCACGCCCCCAAGGCGGGCGAGTTCGCGGCCATGGCGGTGATGATGCTGCACAGCCGCATGCCGGCGCTGATGACGCACCAGCGCGCGCACCGCTGGCAGGAGGAATTCACGCCGCTGCTCGCCGGCCGCACGGTCGCGATCGTCGGCGTCGGGCACATGGGCGGTGCGGCGGCCGAGGCGCTGAAGAAATGGAACGTGCGCATCGTCGGCGTGCGCCGCACGGCCCAGCCGCATCCCGCGGTCGACGAGATGCTCGGGCCCGACGGGCTCGACCGCGCGCTCGCCGAGGCCGACATCGTGCTGGTGACCACGCCGCTCACCAGCCGCACGCGGCACCTGATCGGCGCGCGCGAGCTCGACCTGATGAAGCCCGGGGCCGCGCTGGTCAATATCGGCCGGGGCGGCGTGGTGGACTACGAGGCGTTGCGCCAGCGCCTCGCGAGCGGCCGCATCGGCGGCGCGATCCTGGACGTGTTCGAGCCCGAGCCGCTGCCGGCGGACTCGGCCCTGTGGGACACGCCCAACCTGATCATCACGCCGCATTGCTCGTCGGACGACATCCAGCAATACGTGCCGCGCACGCTGGACCTCGTGTTCGACAACCTGGAGCGCCTGCTGGCGGGCAAGAAGCTGCGCTGCGTGGTCGATCCGGCCCTCGAATACTAGCCTGCGGACGTAGTTGCGCCGGGGCGTGCCGGCGGTCGGCATCACCGCCTTGTGATCGTGCAACGGCCCGGCGGCGTCCGTATGCCCGGCAGGACGGCGCCGAGGGCGCCCGGCGATGCGCCGTTCCGCCGCGTCGGCAATGTGACATTCGTCACAGGACCTGCGGCCGATCCCGCCTAGTCTCCCGGCAACATCAGGAAGGAGGCACCCATGCCGCACGCCGATATCCACAAGAGACGGCGCGCCTTCGTCGGCGCGGGGGCGCTGATGGCCGTGGGTCTGACCGCCATCGGCATCGCCATGGCCAGCCGGCCGGACAAGCCGATCGACGCGTCGTGCCAGAAGATGGACGCCGCGTTGATCGCGCAGGCCCGGACGCGGAACGACCGGCCGGACGAGCCTGCCGGCGCCGCGCTCGATCGCGCGATCACCACCATTGCGGCCGCCCGCCGCCTGTGCGAGAGCGGCGACATGAAGACCGCGCGCATGCTCTACCGGCGCGCGGATCATGTCCTCACGCGCTTCCAGTCGGCCGCGAAGCCGTTCGAGGAGCGCTAGAGAACGACGCGCGGAAGCGCTAGCCCCGCGAGACCAGGGTCCCGCGGGGCTCGCCGCGACGGCAACCAGCTGATCGGCCGCCGCCGCAAGCTCGAGCGGCGCGGCCACGCCCGCCCCACCGCGCGACGATCGAGAAGCGCAGGAACACCTCGGTCCTCTTGTCGAATGCGGCGAGGATCGACGCCTTGGCGCGGCGGGTGATGCCCTGGTCGACTGCTCCTTCATACCAAGTTGGAATCTTTCGAAGTTACGGCATTCGACATGGCAAGGGCTTAGTTTAGAATAGCTCTCACTTGCTATCGGCGAATCAACGACCTGACTGCAGTCGGGCCGATCGACTGCCGCGCTGGACGGCGCTGTCCGAAGCGTTATGATTACAGCCGATTACAGGAGACTACCGATGCGCCCGAACCGACCGACGGAGCCGATCACCATTCGCGCGGCGAAGAACGTCGTCAGCGAGATCGACGCCCTGGCGGCCGCCATGGATCGCTCCCGCAACTACGTCGTCAACGAGGCACTGGAGCAATACCTTGCGGCCAACGCTTGGCAAATCGAACGCATCAAAGCCGGCATCGATGCTGCCCGGGAAGGCCGCGTACGGCCGGCCGAGGACGTGTTCGCCGACATCGCCGCCAAGCATCGCTGGAAGCGTTGATGCGGCTCGTCTTTGCCGAGCCCGCAGAGCGCGATCTCGACAACATCATCGACTATATCGCCCTCGATAATCCCGCCGCCGCGGAACAGGTCTTTCGCACCATAGTCGCGACGACCGAGCGCCTACGCGAGTTTCCCGAGATGGGGCGTCCAGGCAGGTTACCCGGCACGCGCGAGTTTCCCGTAGCGTCGCTGCCCTACGTCGTCGTGTATGAAGTCCACGATGATGCGGTGATGATCCTCGCCGTGTTTCACGGCGCGCGCGATCTCGCACGGGCGCTCGCCCAGCGCAAGTTGGAACGGAAGCCGTAGCAGGTCTCAGGCCGAAGCAGGACCCAACACCCGGTCCAGCACCCAGTTGTTGAAGATGTGGACGATCGGCTCGTCCGGGGCGAGGCGGCCGGGCAGCGGCACGAGCGGCGAGAAGCCCTGGTGCTGGAGCTGCGAGATCGTGTTGTCCTCGGGGATCGACTTGTCCCAGCGCCTGTAATAGCGCTGCACGACTTCCGGGAAATCCGCCCGCGCCACCGTACCCTTGGGAAAGGCGGAGCCGACGATCAGCCTGGTGCGGCCGGGCGCCAGCGGGTGCAGCTCGAGCCACCACATGCAGTCGCGCGTCAGGCCGAACATGGTGCTGGGATAGATCAGGTTGAAATACGTGCCCTGGTCGGCGCGGCCCTTGAGGCCCGCGATGTGCGGAAAGGTCGTGGTGTCCCCTTTCAGGATCGCCTCGGTGCCCTCGTGCGGCTCGTGCAGCGCGATCCAGTGGCCCTTGCCGGGGATGACCTGGCATTTCTGCTCGACCAGCGAGGCGTGATGCACGGTCGGGACGTGGTAGGCCTCCATCGCGTTCTCGACATAGGCCTTCCAGTTGCAGGCGAGGTCGTATTCCTTGCGCCGGACCGTCACCATGTCGGCGAAGTCGTAGCTCGAGAACTCCTCGACGAAGTCGGACCCCAGATAGTCGGCGAGCGGCGCCGCCTTGTCGTCGAAATTGAGGAACAGGAAGCCCTGCCAGGTCTCGAGCCGGATGCGCTTCAACCCGTACTCGGCGGTGCGGAAGCCGGCGGCCTTCTGCATGCCGGGCGCGGCCACCAGCCGGCCGGTCAGGTCGTAGACCCAGCTATGGTACGGGCAGGTGAGCGTGGTCAGGCCGCTGCCCGTGCCGGTGACCAGCGGCGTGCCGCGATGGCGGCAGATGTTGTAGAAGGCGCCGACCTTGTCGTCGCGCCCGCGCAGCAGCAGCACCGGCACGCCGACGAAGTTGAAGGCCATGTAGTCGCCCGGCTTCGCCAGCATGTCGGCCCGGCCGACGAAGTTCCAATGCGTCATGAAGATCGACCGCACCTCGCGGTCGAAGAACTCGCGCTCGGTGTAGCAGTGCGGCGGCAGCGGCTCGGCCTCGAGCAGGGGCCGGCGCACGTTGCGATAGGTCGCGGGATCGAACAGGTCGAGCGGCATCAGGCGGTTCCCCAAGGATCGAGCTTTGCGGGCCGGGCATCATATCGCCGGGTCCGCTTCCCGCGGAAGCCGGCGGTCCCGTCAGCCGAGGAAGCGCCGCGCGTTGGCGTCGAACTCGGCCGCGCGGGTGACCCAGTCCATCAGCTCCTTGCCGGCGACGCCGGGCAGCTTCTCCGGCGTCAGGCTCGCCTGGAACGCCTTCATCGTGTCGTGGATCGCCTGGACCGAGGCCGCGAAGGCCTGGTGGCCCGGGCTGAACACGCGCACCTTGCGGCTGGTCAGGTAGGCCAGGTCGGCCAGCTCCGGCCCGGCGCCGCCGGTGACCAGCGGCAGCTTCACGGCCGCGGCGATGCGGTCGAGCTCGGCGCGCGTCCTGATGCCCGGCACCATCAGCGCGTCGACGCCCGCCGCCTCGTAGGCCTTGAGGCGGACGATCGCGTCCTCGACGCCGGTGATCGACGAGGCGCTGGTGCGGCCGACGACGACGAGCTCCTTGTCGCGCCGCGCCGCCAGCGCGGCCTTCATCTTGGCCGTCCCTTCCTCGACGGAGACCAGCTGCGGCTTGGCCCCCGCGCCGAAGGCGCGCGGCAGCAGCGTGTCCTCGATGGTCAGGCCCGCCGCGCCGGCGAACTCCAGCTCCTCGACCGTGCGCATGACGTTGAGCGCGTTGCCGTAGCCGTGGTCGGCGTCGACCAGCAGCGACACCGCGCCGGCGCGGCAGGCGCGCCGCGCCTGCTCCGCGAACTCCGTCAGCGTCACGACGATGACGTCGGGCGCGGCGAGCACCGCATGGGAGCCCAGCGACCCGCCCATCAACCCGACCTCGACGCCCAGCCGGTCGGCGATGCGGGCCGAGATCGGGTCCCACACCGACCCGGCGGTGACGCAGGTCTTGCCGGCGAGGATCGCGCGCAGCCGCGCCCTTCTGCTATCCGAGGTCATTTCGGTTCTCCTGGACGGATGGCGGTGAAGCGTATTTGCGGCGCTCAGCGCGCGCGGGCGGATCGGATCGCGGCCCAGACGCGCTCGGGCGTGGCCGGCATGTCGACGTGGCGCACGCCGAGCGGCGCCAGGGCGTCGCAGATCGCGTTGATCGTCGCCGCCAGCGAGCCGACCGTGCCCGCCTCGCCTACGCCCTTGCTGCCGAGCGGATTGACCCTGGTCGGCACCTCGCGCATCGCGACGTTGACGGCGGGTATGTCGGCGGCGCGCGGCATGGCGTAGTCCATGAACGACCCGGTCAGCAATTGCCCCGAGCCCGGCTCGTAGACGACCCGCTCGCACAAAGCCTGTCCCATGCCCTGCGCCACGCCGCCGTGGATCTGGCCGTGCGCCAGCATCGGGGCGAGCACGCGGCCGATATCCTCCACGACCGTATAGGCGACCACCTCGACGGTGCCGGTGTCGGGATCGACCTCGACCTCGCAGACATGGCAGCCGTTGGGAAAGGTGACGTCGGGCGGCTGGAACCTGGCCGCGACGACCAGCCCGCGCTCGCCGGCGCCCGCCCGGGCCTCGGCCCTCTCGGCCAGTTCGCCCCACGCGACCGAGCGGTCGGTGCCGGCGACCGTGAAGCGCCCGTCGGCGAAGTCGATGTCGACCGCGGCCGCCTCGAGGTGCTCGGCGGCGAGCGCGCGGCCGGCCTCGATCGCCTTCTCGACCGACAGCGCCACCGCGCTGCCGCTGACGCCGAGCCCGCTCGAGCCGCCGCTGCCGCGGCCCTCCGGCAGGCCGGCCGTGTCGCCCTGGTGGTAATGCACCTTGGCGAGCGGCACGCCGAGCCGCGCCGCGACGAACCGGGTGAAGGCGGTCTCGAGCCCCTGCCCGACCGACATGGCGCCGGTGTAGACGTGCACCGCGCCCTCGCCGTCGACAGCGATGCGCGCCTGGTCGGGCTGCACGTTGCCGTAGGGCCCGCCCGCCACTTCGATCGGGTTGCAGATGCCGGCGCCCCGCAGCCTGCCGCGCCGGGCCGCCTCGGCCTTCCGCGCCTTCAGGCCCGCGAGGTCGGCGCGCGCGGCGGCCAGCGCCATGTTCGCGGCGAAATCGCCGCAGTCGTAGGTGAACAGGAAGCCGGTCTTGTACGGCATCGCGGCGGCCGGGATCAGGTTGCGCCGGCGCAGCTCGAAGGCATCGATGCCGAGCTCGGCGGCGGCCACGTCGATGATGCGCTCGATCACGAAGGTGGCGTCGGGACGCCCGGCGCCGCGGTAGGGCGCGACCGGGATCGTGTTGGTCAGCACGCCATAGGCCTCGGCCGCGATCAAGGGCGTGCGGTAGACGCCGGCGACGCCGCCGATATTGGTGATCGCGCCCGCCGAGCGGCCCGAGGCATAGGCGCCGACGTTCATGTCGTAGCGCAGCTCGAGCGCGAGGAACTGCCCGTCGCCGTCGAGCGCGAGCGCGGCGCGGAAGCCGACGTCGCGCGCCTGGTCGTCCGCGAGGAACGCCTCGCTGCGGTCGCTGAGCCAGCGCACCGGCCGGCCGAGCCGCCTGGCGGCGAGCACGACCAGCGCATCCTCGCGGAACATGCCGGCCTTCATGCCGAAGCCGCCGCCGACGTCGCCGGCGACGACGCGCACCTTGTCGTTGCCGAGGCCGAACAGCCGCGCCAGCAGGCTGCGCAGCTGGTACGGCGCCTGCGTGCTGGAATGCACGGTCACGCCGCCGCCCTCCGCCGGAACGGCCAGCGTCACGCGCGGCTCCAGCGGGCATGCCGCCACGCGCGAGACTCCATAGTCCAGCCGCGCGACGTGCCGCGCGCCGGCGATCGCCCGCGCCACGGCGTCATGGTCGCCGCCCCGCCAGTGGAACGCGATGTTGTCGGGCGCGTCCGGCCACAGCACCGGCGCGCCGGGCGCCAGCGCCGCGCGGCAATCGGTCACCGCCGGCAGCGGATCGTAGTCGACCGCGACAAGCTCGGCGGCGTCGAGCGCCTGCGCCCGCGTTGCGGCGACGATCATGGCGACGGGCTCGCCGACATGGCGCACGAGCGCGCCGGCGATGAGCGGCCGCGGCGTGTCCGCCGCCTTCCGCCCGTCCGGCCGCTTGAGATTGGGCGGCGTCGACAGCGGCACGACGCCGGCCGCCGCGACGTCGGCCGCCGTGAACACGGCCAGCACGCCCGGGCTCTGCCGCGCCGCCGCGGCGTCGATGGCGCCGGCGCGGGCATGGGCGTGCGGGCTGCGCAGGAACACCGCATGGCAAAGCCCCTCGGGCGCAAGGTCCGCCGTGTAGGCGCCGTTGCCCGTCAACAGGCGGCGATCTTCGAGGCGGAACGTCGGGGTCTGGCTCGGCTCGGACGACATCACTCACCGCAGGCGCACTCGGCAGGGGTCGACCCGGCCGCCGTTCGGTCGAGGGTAGACCGGAAAGGCGGCGGGTATCACCTGCTCCTGCCCGATGTCTGGTATGAAATTCCACGATCGGACCGGGTCCCGGCGGGAGACGCGCCTCACCGCACCCGACTCCCGCGCCCGACTCCTGCATTGACGACTCCTGCATTGACGACCGCGCGGTCGAAGCGCAAGATGCGGGCAGCATCGCGATCCTGCGCTCGCGCCCGGTCGCCGCGCCAATGCCCGCTCCGGCGGGCATTTCGATTCCGTTGGTCCGCTATCCGATCCCGTTCGCACGTGTTCACGATCGACCCGCCGCGCCGGCCTGCCGGCACGGGCAGCCGCGCGCAACCCCGCGGCCGGCTTGGCAAGACGGCGGCCGGCGGGGATCGCGGGGCATCGGCGCGATCGGCGCGGGACATGCGCGCGAAACCGCCATCATCCGTCATCCGTCATCGGCCCTTTGGACTGAACCCCTCCGGTGAGACACGGGATCAAGGGTCGCACGACCGCATCGTGCGTGGCGATGTGGCTTCCGCCGACCGCTGCGCTTGCGGCGAAGGAGGTGGTTAACGCGTCATCCGTCATCACCCCGCGGAGAACGTCCGCGAAGCGGCCGACGCGATACGACGCGCGCGCGAAGGCCCGGTTAATGCGTCATCCGTCATCACCCCCTTGGACTGAACCCTTCGGGTGAGACACGAGATGCGATCCCCACCGGACATGCGCGTGAAACCGTCATCATCCGTCATCACCGCGAAGCGGGCGAAGGCTCCGCGCCGAGCCCACAAGGGCGACTTGTCCGCCGGAGCGCAAAGGGCGAAGCCGGAACGCGGGCTCCCCCATGGCAAGCTGCGGCCCGACAGGCCATCGCCGGCCCGCCGGCCCGCGCGGTGCGACGGGCCGATGGATGCCACGATTGGACACCCTCGCCGGGCAACCTCGGCGAGCGGCGCTTGCGCCTGCCGGGACGAGCGCCGAACATGGTGATGACGGCGAGACGCGTTTCAGAATGGTTGCGCTTGCCCGGGCTTTGGCAAAGAATGGTCGCCGCTGGGGGACGTGACGTGTGGACGGGTCGAGCGGGCAAGGGCGCAAAGCCTGCCCTGGGAATCTTCCTAGGCGGATGGGAAGCGTGTGAGCATCGGCGGTGCCGGAGGATGGCCTAGCCGATGTCGAATCCGTTCTTCGACCACCCGATCCTCAACTCGCCCTACGAGTATCCGCGCCGGCACTGGGAGCTCGACGCGCAGGGCCAGCCGACGCAGCAGGTCATCGAGCGGCGGCGGCGGGCCGAGTTCATCACGCCGATCCCGAAGCCCAGGAAGCGGAAGGCCTCGGCCGCGCAGCAGCAGATGGTGTTCGACGAGGGCAAGGGCCTGTCGTCGAAGCAGCAGCAATACGACCCGACCTCGATCATCAACGAGGTGCGCGGCTACGTCGAGCAATGGCGGGCCCTGCCCAACCCGAAGGACTGGCAGGTTACGCCCGAGACGGCGCGGCTGCTGCAGCACTGGCGGCAGCATCCGTTCGCCGGCATCCGCCCGTTCTTCTGCCAGGTCGAGGCCGTCGAGACCGCTATCTGGCTGACCGAGGTGGCGCCGCAGCACAAGGCCGG